>JBGOUV010000135.1:0-15651 GCA_041477815.1 Terriglobia bacterium
AGGCCAGGTGAGCCACTTGAGGGGAACAAAAGCGGCACCCAGGAAAGCAGCTCGTACGCTAACGAGTTGATAGCGGACGAGGATAGTCCAGAGGATGTTGAGAATCACCGTGCCGGCGACGACGGCCGTCCAGGGCAGCCAGAGCAGGAGGACCGGGGCTACGGGCTGAGAAAGGAAAATGGGCCATCGGCCCCACTCCACAGCACGAAGCCAACACCAGCGCAGATTGTCCTCATCCGAATGCGCGCGAGGATTCCACGTCATGCTGTTCTCCGGCCACACTCATGGCGGCCTAACGATCTGGCGCTCAGGCGCGGCCCGGTTTTGGCCGTCGCCGACAGCGCCTGGTAGGCAGCAGCTTTGGACGTGCCTCTGTTCACCCCTCATAATTGCATAGAAGCGCGTCGTCTATCGAAAAGTCCCAACGCGGCACCAAGATCCAACGGGCCACCCCAGAGCGCTTCTCGGGGTCTTTCGTCAAGGACCCAGAATTGCTCAAGGGCTGCATCGTCACGAAAATATTCCCAGAGCTGCGAACGGGAGAACAGTCTGTGGATGCAGAACCGCGCGATCGCCTCGGCCTCATAAGCCCTTTGGAGCAACAGCAGGCGTCTCTCGCAATCATCCCCGGCTGGGATCTTGCTCAGTGGTCCATGAAGGTGCTCAACGGCACTACGAATCTCGAAGAGGTGCCCGAGAAGACCTTCGTGGCCGGCCCCGACAAATAGCTTCGACCTGTGCACGATATCCTTCCTGGTTCTTCCGATCTTCGGCTGCACGAAACCTTCTACGCAACGGATGAATTCGTGGATGCGGGTGCCCGGATCGTCTGACTTGAGCCCCGCGTAGAAAGCGTGGATGATTCGCCCCATGCGGCTGTACTCACCCTGCCCTTGAAGCTGCCTAATGCCCTCCGCCACGGAATACGCGTCCGTGAGAATGTCTCTCGTCAGAGAAGCGCCATAACCGCCAGTGGGGTAGAATACACCCTCGTACAGCTGGACCTGTCTCACGTCGATCCGGCCATCGCAATGCGCGCCGGTCATCATCGTAGCGGGCGGATGGCCGGCATATGGGACACTCATCAGCATGCCGAAATAGAAGCGCTTGGTATCTTCCACGAGGGCCAGATTCTCGGAATCTAACACCTCCGGTGCCTTGGAGTCACGCACACAGAGGACGAAAAGGTTCGCATCGGCGAGCTCACGAATCCGAAGGTTACCGAGCGACTCTTTCCAGTGTGTCGGAAGATCGACAGGCAGCTGAATCAACACGTGCAGATCAGACGCCACCTGCAACTGGATCGATGGTTCTATCCTCGGGCGTTCCATTTGGAGTCCGAGAAGCGCGTATTTTGAACGATTCGGAATCATGCGGCCTTTGCGCCTCTGAGATGGGCGGTTGTTCTGCCGGCTAACGACTCTAGCTCAGCTACCTAGATTAGCATTCACTTCTCTGACCGTCGCGACCAATATCGGGCGATGATTTGCCCGTTACTGTATCCGATGAACAGCGTCGTCCCCCGCTGAGTAGCATCCTGTGTCGCGGCCTGGAGATGCCGGAAGAGCTCCTTATCTGAAGCGCTCATTTGGCCGCTGTCCACGCGGCTCAGCAACGGGCCGAAAATCCTGAAGGTCGTGCATGGTCGGCACTGAATTTCGCATGTGTCCGTGCGATTGACGTCGCGTTCCCTCATTGCAGGCCCGTCGCAGACGGGGCAAACTTGCGTGTGCTCCATAAATGACAGTGTATCATAGCATCACACTACTTGCGATTATTGCGCCGGCGCCGTGAACGGTATCACGACCCGACTCCCAAACTGCTGTTTTGCGTCTATGTCTGATGCTATGCCGACCCTACGCGTCGGGCGTTTCGGAGTCCCATCACGGCGTGGAGATGACGTTCACCTTGCCGAACCGCTCATCCGCATAGGCATAGGTGAGCTTCATTAGGTTCTTCGACATGCTAGACAGCAAGAAGTGCTTTTCCCTGTCGCCTTCGTTTAGGATGTCGAGTTTGAGAGTTTGGTCGGCGAATCTCTGACAGATTAGGAAGTCCAGTCCAGTCTGGGTCCCCGCCTTCTGGTGCTGGCCCAGCAAATCGCCGTACCGCTCCAGGAAGCCCTCGCCTATGCGAGTTGCTTCGCTCTTGGCAGTCTCGTCGGGCATTCCGCTGTCTTTGAAGCTCATCCACAGTGCGAGCATAGCATACTTCGTGAGATCCGCGATGTTGGCCTTCAACGCACCCTCTGCAAGCTTAATGAAAAGAAACGAGTAGACCACTACAAACTTGAAATCAAAGAACGCTTGGTTGGCTGTTTCCCTTTCGGTCGGAGACAGGAGATTTTTGGCGTCTAGCTCTCCGGCGGGATCTTCCGCCGTGACAATGTGAGCGTACGTGCCCGTGAGCAGACTGCGGGCGAAGCCCCCCAACTCGACCTTTGGCTTACAGAACCGAAACACAAACGCAGCAACCATGACAGAGGCGTAACCCCAAACCCAAGTCCAGAATCCATACGCGTTGCCTACGGCTTCCGGTCGGTCCTCAACCTCTGGCTCCTCCTGACCCTCGTCACTCCCTGGTCTGATGTCCTTGTAACCTTCTGTCGCTGTTAGCCTGCCGGTAATCGCAGCGGCTGCTAACGCAGCAAGCATGCCAATGGCGCCAATGGCGTAACCGGCAATTGCCCAAACCCAACCCCAGTGCCAGCCCCCGTAGTACGCCCCGACAATACTCGCAATGGCGGCAATTAGCCCCCCGAAACGTTGAGAGTGTCTCTTTGCTCCATGAGCCGCCACTCCTGTGTCGGCTTTGCCGAGTACTATAGTGATTCCACTTCCACAGAGTACGGCGGCGACAAGTCCAGTCAGCGCACCCCAGAAACCCGAGCGGCCGTAACCGTATCCGGCCGCCAGCCAAGCCAGAATCACCTTCAAGGCCTGCATCTTTCTCCTAATCGAGGAACTCAAGCCTGCGGTCGTTACGGGCGAGGGCTTGTCCGCCCACCGACTCAGGTAAGCCGTAGCGAGTTTGGTCAGCGTCGGCCCCTGCGAACTGGAGCAGGATGACTCCGCCCTTTCGCATTGCTATTTCAAGAGGTCATTCAAGTGTTTGTAGCTCGGCACCGGTTGATTCGGAGCGAGCCAGGGAACGCGGAAGTATTTCAACCAGTTGGTCGAAATCTTGGGAACAGGTGAGGTCATCACCGCCGACTGAATGATACAGCGGAGCCACTGAAGTGTCCGGAACACCGAAACGACCGCCAGCCGAACGTCAGTGTATGTAATCCGTTTTACCGTCGGCTGCGCCGTCGTATGCGCAACGTACTGGTTTGCGTAGTCCAGAATCGAGGAGACCGCTGCTTTCAATTCATCCTGCTTGGCCTGCACCGTCGCACGACGCAGCTCCGAGAACGCGCCGCCGACAAGTTTTGTGAACAAGCGGTCGGCCTTATCCCGGATCGTCGGGTCGAGCCGACCAACGAACCACGCCCGCTTAAAATCAGCCGCCCTCGGTTTCACCCTCTCGAGTATCCTCGTTAGCGAGACAGTCTGTTTATTGGTGTCGACCAAACGTCGAACGCCAATAACCATGGAGTCTGCGTAAGCCATCCCCAGCCATTCCTGAAACACATCCGACTGGTTTAGCTCCGGATTGCCGCCGATGATTGCCATAACCTGACAGAATACGTCGTCCACATGAGCCAAGTGGACGACGGCGTCTCCTAACCGTTCAAGATCGGCGTCCAAACCCTTCACGAAGTCGCTGAAAGTCATTTGCGCGTTCCTCCATTCGCCTTAGACCTAGACTGGCGGCTTGCCGAAACGAAAGCGGGCTCAGATGCCCGGCAGAGAGGCGGCCAGGCTGATGCGTTTCCCCGCGGCGCGGTCTTCGACGACCAGCTTCCCGCCCTCCAGTGTGACCTCGTCCACCTTGCGAAAACCGTCCGGCGTGCGGGTATAAAACATCAGAAAATACGACCCGACCTTCGACTTGGCTGGGAGCCAGCGGTAGGTCGGGGCGTCGAACGTGGTCCCCAGGCTGACCGCTTCCCGGCGGGGCACGTCGAACGGCATGGTCGAGAACTCCAGGCCTCGCGCGAGCTTGCCGTTGGTGGGGTAGTTTTCCCAGTTCTGAGTCCAGGGGAAATCCTCGCGGCGGAAGACGTAGCCGAGCAGCAGGCGCTTGTCGGGATGCAGGGCGGTGACCCAGACCAAGCGGCGGGAGGGGTCCATGAGGCAGGTGGTGTGATCGCCGAAGCCGAGCGTAGTGGGGGCGGCGCGGACGTCCAGGGTTTCGCCATTCACGCCCGGGACGTTGGGCCAGGTGAAGTCCTGAAAGTTGGCGAAGCGGTGGCGGAGCGGGCCGCCGCCCTGGTCCTTGTAGGTGCGGGTCTTGGCCCGGCTGGCGGACATGTCCACCACGGTCTTGCCGGGCTCGAGGAAGGGCGAGCCGATGGTGGCGTGCTCGGCCCAACAGAGCGGCCGGTCGAACGAGACCAGGCTCTCGATCTCGCTCTCAACGTACACGACGTTCTCGCCGTCGACCAGGCGGATGGTCCGGGTGAGGACCTCCTGCACTAGCGGCAGCTTCACCCCGAACGTGATCGCCAGCGTCTTGCCTTGCTTGCCCGAGGAGACCGTGTCCCAGGGCAGGGTATGGGCCTCGCCGTGACCCGGCATCCCGGCGCCGCGCTCCTCTGGGGAGACGTTCCCGAAACCGTCAACGCAGAGGAAATGGCCCATCGAGGTGCCGAATTGAGGCTTCTGGCCGGCTTCGCGGGCCATGCGAATCGGGTTCCACAGCGGGCTTAGCTTGCCCGCGTCGTCGCGGAGGGTCAGCTCGACCATCGCGCCGCCGGTGGTCAGGACGGTGAGATCCACCTTGTCGTTGGACAGCCGCAGGCCGGGGAGATCCTCCCAGGTCACGGCTTGCTGGGCCAGGGCGGCGCCCGCAAATAAGGCCGACAGTAAGAGTCGCATGGCACGCCATTATATAATCTCGACGAGGAGAAAGCTCCGTGCATATTCTGACCCTGGCTCTACTCGCTACGGCGGTGCAGTTCCCGAAGGCGACGCCCCCGATGAACGATATCCGAATGGAGAACCACGTCCCCATCCGAATGCGGGACGGAGTGGTGCTCTACGCCGACGTCTACCGTCCGGTGAAGGACGGCAAGTATCCGGTGCTGGTGTCGCGCACGCCGTACAGCACCGAGCGGGCCCCCAACTCGCACGAAGCGCCGGTGTACTTTGCCCGGCGGGGCTACGCCTACGTCTACCAGGACGTCCGGGGACGCCACGAGTCGGACGGCAAATGGAGTCCTTACCGCGACGAGATCTGGGACGGCTACGACACCATCGAGTGGGCCGCCGTGCAGAGTTGGTCCAACGGGAAGGTGGGGATGCAGGGGGGCTCCTACCTCGGACACGTACAGTGGTGGGCGGCCGCGGCGGCGCCGCCGCACCTGGTGACCATCTTCCCGGCCCTGGCCTCGGTGAACCATTACAAGGACCGCATCACGCTCAACGGCGCCTGGCGCCTGTCGGCGAACATCGGCTGGGGCGCCGTGCGGCAGGAGTCCCGGATCATGCAGAACACCGGGCCGCACACCATGGCCGGCGGACCCGACACGCTCAGCTACGACAAGCTCGTGTGGCATCTCCCTCTGATGGACATGCCGCGCCCGCTGGGACGCGATCCGGAGTTTTACTACGACTGGATCAAGCATCCGGACTTCGACGATTACTGGAAGGCCATCGACGTTTCCGCGTCCCTCGAGAAGATCGGCGCGACGGTCCACACCTTCGGCGGGTGGTTCGACATGATGGTGCAGGGGACGCTGAACGGGTACATCGGGATGCACAAACAGGGGAAGACGCAACTGGCGCGGGAGCAGAGCCAGATGATCATCGGACCCTGGGGGCACGGGTCGTCGCGCAAATTCGGCGACTTGGACTTCGGCGAAAGCGCTCACGTCGATACCTACGCCCTCGAGCTGCGCTGGTTCGACCGCTGGCTCAAGGAGATCGACAACGGGGTCGACCGCGAGCCGCCGGTGAAGATGTTCGTCATGGGCCGCAATGAGTGGCGCTACGAAAACGAGTATCCTCTGGCGCGGGCCGAGAACCGCAAGCTCTACTTCCATAGCGGCGGGAAGGCCAACAGCGACCGGGGCGACGGCCGGCTGAGCTGGACCGCGCCGTCCGCCGGCGCCCGGCCGGACCGGTATGCCTACGACCCGGACAACCCGGTTCCCAGCACCGGCGGAAATACCTGTTGCGGAACCCCTACCCTCATCGGCCCGCGCGATCAGCGGCCGATCGAAGTGCGCCCGGACCTCCTGGTCTACACGTCGGACTTCCTGGAGCGGGAGATGGAGGTGTCGGGTCCGGTGAAGGTGGTGCTATACGCCGCGTCCGACGCGGTCGATACGGACTTCGTAGCCAAGCTGATCGACGTCCACCCGGACGGCCGGGCGATCGGCATGGCGGAGGGGATGGTGCGGGCCCGGTACCGCGAGAGCCTCAGCCAGCCGAAGTTGCTCGAGCCAGGCAAAGTGTACGAGTTGACCATCGACCTGATAGGGACCAGCCACGTGTTTCTGCCGGGGCATCGGGTGCGGGTGGATATCACGAGTAGTCATTTCCCGCAGATTGACCGCAACCCCAATACCGGGGAGCCGTTCGGGCGGACGGCGAATGTGAAGGTGGCGCGGCAGACGGTGCATCATTCGGCGTCACAGCCGTCGCATGTGGTGTTGGCGGTGGTGCCGTGAATCCGCGAACGGAACGTGGACCGAAAATAAGAGAGCAATTACGCGGATGGCGTGTTCGAGAAGAGGGCGCCCTCCATGGTTTCCCGGCGCCCCAAACGCACTTCCCCGTTTTTCGCGTGAGGGGTGGTTTCGAAACGCGCGAAACCGTTTTCGACCTGGCGCGCAGCCGGTAAGCTTCCCACCTCGTAACCGGCCAGCGCCTGAAAACGCACCTCGTCTTTCTCCTGGTGCGGCAGGGCAGATACACCGGGTGGATACGCACGGGTCGGTAACGACCGGCGGAGTCCAGAAAAATAGCGGACCTGCTACTGCTCCTTACGCGGAGTTTCCTTCCGAACCGGCCGATCCAATTTGGCGCCCTTCTCGACCAGAAACTCAACTACGGACTTGTACCGGAGGGCTGTGGCAGCCTCCAGGGCCGTGCGCCCGTGGGCGTCGGCGGCATGGACATCGACGCCCAGCTCCACCGCCAGCTTCACCGCCTCGAGTGTCCGGGCTTCCCGCTCGCCGGGGTCAGGCGCCTGGAACCCGCCCCCACGACCCATTCCCACCGCGGCCATCAGAGCCGTCGTAGCGCCGGGCGTCTCCCGGATATATTCCGAAGAGGGGGATCTCCCCCCCCAGTAGCTCACCTGGTGCACGAATCGCGGATCGGCGCCATGCTCCGCCAGCAGGCGCATGACGTCGGGCTGGCTGAAACGGGCGGCCAGCCAAAACGGCGTGGCTCCCACAAACGCGGGGTGAAAATAGAAGTCCTGCGCGGCGCGGCGGACGGGCGTAGCCGCCCGCAATTTCGCGTTGGGATCGGCGCCGTGGGCCAGCAGGGTCACCACCGCTTTCTTGTTCCGGCGCAGGATCGCCGCATGCAGCGCCGTATAGCCGGCCGCAGCCGCATTCGGGTCGGCGCCTTTTTCCAGCAGAAACTCCACCAGCTCTCCATTGCCGCTGTGTGCGGCGAGAACCGTGGCGCTGACGCCGGAGGCCGCGGCGTCGTTCACGCCGGCGCCCGCCGCCACCAGGAGCTTCGCCGCCGCCAGGTCACCCGCTCGCGCCGCGAACAGCAACGCCGTGTCGCCGCCGTGTTGGATCCTGACGTGGTAGTCGGGGTGAATATCCTGTTCCGGACCGGTTTGCCACAACTGGCTCCAGACCTCCGACCGGGCGTGGACGTCCGCCCCGTGCGCGAGCAGCACCTGGACGACCCCGGAGTGTTGCTGCGCCACCGCCCACATCAGCGCCGTCTGCCCGCGGGTGGCCCGCGCATTCCCGTCAGCGCCCTTGGCGAGCAACTGTTCGACGACCTCGGCCTGGCCCGAGCGGGCGGCCGTCATCACCAGCGTCTCACCGGACACCAGCTTCGCGTTCGGGTTCGCCCCGGCCTCGAGCAGCCTCCGAACCATGGCCGCGCTGCCGTTCTGGCAGGCCGTCCAGAGCGGTGTAGCGCCCAGATCGTTGGCCGCATTCACGTTGGCGCCAGCGCGGATCAGCAGGTCGGCGCTTTCCACATCGTCCCGGTAGCTCGCCCAGTGCAGCGCGGTGGAGCCGTCCCCCTGGGCCGCATTGACGTCCACCCCGGGCTGCACCAGAGCCTGCAACGCCTTGCGGTCGCTATTCTTGGCCGCCTCCACCAGCGGCGGCAGCTCCGCACCAACAGCCCCGCCGAGGGCCGCGGCCAGTCCCAGAACGGCCAGGCGTGTCATCTTACACCCCGGAGAGCGTATCGAGCGGGAGCCTGCCGGTGCTGCCGCCCAGACGTTCCACCGGCACGTCGAGCTTGTCCATCAGGGTAACCAGCAGGTTCGCCATGGTGGGCTTGTCGGAATACTTGAGATGCCGGCCGCCCCGGAGCCGTCCCGCCCCGCCCCCCACCACCAGGATCGGCAAATTGTCGCCCGAGTGCCGGTCGCTGTTGGAAATGCCCGAGCCATACAGGATCGTCAGGTGGTCCAGGAGCGAGCCGTCGCCGTCGGGCGTCGCGCGGAGCTTCGCCAGATATTTCGAGAACAGCTCGGTGTGATAGCGGTTGATCTTGGACATGTGCGCGATCAGGTGGGGCTGGTCGTTGTGGTGCGACAGGGGATGGTGCGCCTCGGGCACGCCGATCTGAGGGTAGGGGCGGGCGCTCTGTTCCTTGCCGACCATGAACGTGATGACCCGCGTCAGGTCTGTCCGCAGCGCCAGGAGCTGCAAGTCGAACATCAGCGCCAGGTGCTCTTCAAAGACCGAGGGCGCCCCCTGCGGCTGCTCCATAACCGGCAGCTCGACCTGGCTCTGTTCCTCGGCCTTCTGAATGCGCCGTTCCACGTCTCGCACCGCTTCGGTATATTCCTCGATCTTGACCTGGTCCTGCGGCCCGATCTCCCTCTGAAGGTCCGCCAGCTTGGCGGTCACCGAGTCCAGAATGCTCTTGTGCTGCCGCAGCCGCGCTTCCCGCGCCGCCCGCTCCGTGCTGCCGCTGTCGCCAAACAGCTTCTCAAACACCGCCCGCGGGTTCGACTCCATCGGCAACGGCTGCGTGGGGCTGCGCCACGAAATCGTGTGGGTGTAGACGCAGCTCAGGTTGCCGGTGCAGGCCCCCGCGTTGTTCGGGGCGTCCATGGAGAGCTCGAGCGAGGCCAGTTGCGTCTCTTTGCCGAATTTCCTGGCGAGCAACTGGTCCATCGACACGTCCGCGATGATCTCTACTTCGGTCTTCCCCCCCCGCGTAGTGCCCGTCAAAAACGACCCGGAAGCGCCCGCGTGAATGTAATTCCAATTCGCGCGAAGGCCCGACAACACCAGCATTTGGTCCCGGAACGGCGCCAGCGGCTCCAGAATGGGCGTGAGCTCAAAGTCCCTCCCCTCCCCCTTCGGCGACCAGAACTCCATCGCCATCCCGTTCGGCACATAGACGGCCTGGAACCGGCGGACGGGCGCGGGAACGGTCGCCGGGAAAGCGGGGGACATAGCATCCAAGAACGGTAACGCCAACGTCGCGCCCAGCCCCCGCACGACGGTCCGCCGCGGCAGTGATTTCCCGGTCATGACGGTCCTCTCCTTGCTCCCAATCTTACCCCACTTCACCGCAGCGTGCGTATCCGGCAGGGGTCAATTTTAGGTCTTCCAGGACTCCGCGCCCTCGTCTCCAACTGCCCGTTTACGAGACGCCGCCCAACACTCGTTGATCGCGCGGCGGATCTCCAGCCTGAACCGGATGCCGCCACAAACCCTCGACGAAATCGCAGACCCGGTACCAAATGGGTCTCTGGGGCGCCGGAGGCCAGTTCGCTGTTCCACACCCAGCCTCGGCTCGCTAAACCAACTCCCGCATCGTAAAGATCGCCTCGAACGCGCAACCCAGCTCCTCCAGCGCTTGCCGCGCCCCCTGCTCCCGATCCACCAGGCAAACGGCTCCCAGCACCGTCATTCCCGCCTCGCGGCAGCACTGCACGGCCTTGATGGTGGACCCGCCGGTGGTACAGACGTCGTCCACCACCACGACTCTCAGGCCTTCCGGGGCCGGCAGGCCTTCGAGGTATTTCTGGAGACCGTGCTTCTTGGGCTCCTTGCGCACCACGAAGAAATCGATGGGAGGAACTTCGGTCACACTCTCCCGGGCGATGGCGGCCGCGATCGGATCCGCCCCCAGGGTCAGGCCTCCCACCGCGTCGGGGTGCCAGCCACAGTCGAACATCTTCGCCAGGAATACCCTCCCCACGAGCGGCATAGCCTGGGCGCGGCAGGTGGTCAGCTTGGCGTCGATGTAGATATTGCTCCTCTGGCCGGAGGCTAGCTGAAAATCGCCGTGGCGAACGGAATGCTCCCTTAAGTAGACACGAAGCTGTTCCCGGGTCGCGATGGCCGTCTCGGTCATGGTATAGAATTGTAATCCTATGAGAGGCCTTGTGGTGTGTTGTGGTCTTTGGGCGGCGTCCCTGGCTGCCCAGACCTATGACCTCGTGCTGGCCGGCGGGCACGTGATCGATCCGGCCAACGGGATCAACCAGGTGATGGACGTGGCGGTGACCGGGAACCGGATCGCGCGGGTGGCCGAGAACCTCCCTCGCAACCAGGCTAAGCAGGTGGTGGATGTTGCGGGACTCTACGTGACGCCGGGCCTGATCGACCTGCACGCGCACGTGTTCGGCTACTCCGGGTCGCTGCTGCCCGACGACACCCAGCTGGTCGCCGGGACCACCACCGTGGTGGACTGCGGCGGATCGGGGTGGCGGACCTTCGACGACTTCCGGGCGCGCATCATCGATAAGTCGCAGACGCGGGTGCTGGCGTGGCTGAACATCGTGGGACGGGGGATGCTGGGCACTCAGGTGGAGAACAACACCGAGGACATGGACCCCAAGGCCACGGCCGAGAAGATCGGGAAACATCGGGACCTGATCATGGGCATCAAGACGGCGCACTACAGCCGTCCGGGCTGGACGGCGCTCGATCGCGCCGTGGAAGCGGGACGGCTGGCGGACGTGCCGGTGATCGTCGATAACAACATCCTCACCGGCATGGAGCGCACCACCCGGGAGAAGCTGCTCGACCGGCTGCGGCCCGGCGATCTGGCTACCCACTCCTACAACGACCGCCAGAATGAGTTGCTCGACCGGCACAGCGGCAAGGTGCAGGAGTATGCGCGGCAGGCCCGGACACGCGGGGTGCTGTTCGACATGGGTCACGGGGCGGGAAGTTTTCTTTGGCCCGTGGCGACCCAGGCCATGCGGCAGGGCTTTCCTCCCGACACCATCTCAACCGACCTGCATTCGAGCAGTATCATGGTGGGCGAGCCGGATATGCCTAACTGCATCTCCAAGGTGGTGAACCTGGGGATGACGCTGCAGGACGCGGTGGCCCGGTCCACGGTGAGCCCGGCGAAGGCGATCAAGCGGTACCCGGAGCTGGGGACCCTGGGCGTGGGGAAGACGGCGGACATCGGGGTATTCACCATGCGGCAGGGCGTGTTCGCTTTCAAGGACGCCTGGGCCAAGAAGATGCTCGGACGCCAGAAGCTGGAGTGCCTGTTGACGGTGCGCAACGGGCGGATCGTGTTCGACCAGGAAGGGTTAAGCCGGCCGGATTGGAAGACCGAGGTGAAACGGTGAGAACGACACGACGACGGGAACAGTGGCCAGTGTCCGGGAAGACAGAGGTGATCCAGTGAGCATGACACGACGGCGGCTATTGGCGGGGTTGCCCCTGATCCCGGCTATGACCCCGGCCATCCTGGCGCAGACTCCCGCGATCTACGACCTGTTGCTGAAGAACGGGGACGTGCTCGATCCCAAGAACAACCGGCGCGGGCGGATGGACATTGCGGTGGTGGGAGACAAGATCGTCCGGGTGGCGCCCAACCTCCCGGCGGCGCACGCCAAGCTGGTGCTCGAGGTGGGGGATTATTACGTCACCCCCGGGCTCATCGACATCCACACGCACTTCGACGCCCTGGGAGACGGGGTGAACGTGCAGCCGGATCATAACGCTCTGACCAACGGCGTGACCACGGCGGTGACCACGGGATCCAAGGCCGCTCGGGGGTCGAGGACCCGGCTGCTCCAGTGGGGCGAGGGCATGCCGGCGATGAAAGAAGGGACGGCGGAAGGACTGGGTCCGGGGGACATTCTAACCGGGATGTACGGTCCGAAGGCGCCGCCGCTGGAGGCTTTGCGCCAGCGCGGCGTGCTGCTCGACACGGGCAGCTTTTGGTTTCGGGTGGCGGCTCCGGCGATCCAGAAGGGATTCCTGCCGGACACCATCTCGACCGACATTCAGAAGGACACCATCCTGCTGCCGCGGGCCAACATGATGACCACGCTGTCGAAGTTCCTGAACCTGGGGATGACCCTGGAGCAGCTCGTGGAGCGGACCACGGTGAACCCGGCCAAAGCCATCAAGCGTCCGGAGCTGGGGCATTTGACGGAGGGCGGGGTAGCCGATATCGCGGTCATCGAGTTGCGCAAAGGGAAGTTCGGTTTTGTGGACGCCGGGCTGGCGCGCCTGGCCGGGGACCGCAAGTTGCGGTGCGTCCTGACCCTGCGGGCGGGCCGGGTGGTTTGGGACGCCGAAGGCCTCAGCATGACCGAATGGACGCACGCCGGGCCGTATAGCAACTTCAAGTAGCCGCCGTCCGAGCCGCCTCGAACACCTCCCGAAACATCGGCTCCGTCAGTTTGCCGGTCAGGGTGTTTTGCTGGCTGGGGTGGTAGGAGGAGATCACCAGGGGCAAGCCGGGGGGGAGATGGTGCTTCCGGTTGTGGGCGAAGGGATAGGGAGCGCGGGAGGGAATGCGGCCCTGGGAGCGCAGGATGTCGAGGTAGGCGTCGTGGGCCAGTTTGCCCAGGGTAACGACGACGCGGAGGTTGGGGAGAAGCTGCAATTCCTGTTCGAGATAGGGGCGGCAGTTCGCGAACTCCGGCGGGGTCGGCTTGTTGCCGGGGGGGGCGCAGCGGACGGCGGCTGTGATATAGAGGTCTTTTAGCGTCAGGCCGTCATCGTTCTGGACGGCGGTCGGTTGGGAGGCGAATCCGGTCTGGTAGAGGACGCGGTACAGGAAGTGACCCGAGGCGTCTCCGGTGAACATGCGGCCGGTACGGTTGGAGCCGTGAGCGCCCGGGGCCAGGCCGACGATGAGGACCCGGGCGCTGGGATCGCCGAAGGAGGGCACGGGACGACCCCAGTAATCCCAGTCCTGGTAGGCCCGGCGCTTGGCTTGCGTAACTTGGTGGCAGTGCTCGATCAGGCGAGGACAGCGCCGGCAGGCGATGACCTCTTGTTGCAGAACCAGGAGCGGGGTGGAGGGCTTCACTTGCCTCTTGTACCTCAACATGTTATATATGAGCGTCCTGACAGAAAGGATACCCGGTCTTCCCAGCCGGAGGGGCCAGGGTACGTAAGTAGATGAAAAAAAAGGTGAAAACCAGACCGGTCCAGCGACCGAAAGCAGGGAAGGCCAAGGCCAAGCCGCCTGCTAAACCGGCTCCCAAGAAGAAGCGCCCGGCGACCCCGCCCCCGCCACCGCCCTCTCCGGCGGCGATCCTGGCGGACAAGATGCAGCAGCTCTACGAGGAGGCCATCCGGCTGTTCTACTCCCAAAAGTACGACCGGGCCGACGCCCTGTTTCGGAAAATCATGCAGGGGCCCAACCGGACTCTGGCGCATCATGCCCAAGTGCACTCGAAAATCTGCGCCGCACGGCTGCGGCAGCCGGTGGTCCACCTGCGGACGGGGGAAGATCATTACAACTACGCGGTCACCATGATGAACGCCCGGAAGCTGGACGAGGCGACGGAACACCTGGAGACGGCCCTGCGCCTGACGCCGCAGGCCGACCATATCCACTACGCCATGGCCGCGACCCAGGCC
Organism: Terriglobia bacterium; assembly: GCA_041477815.1. Lineage (GTDB taxonomy): Bacteria > Acidobacteriota > Terriglobia > Bryobacterales > JACQDG01 > JBGOUV01. The sequence goes on from JBGOUV010000135.1 coordinate 14,123, forward strand.
CTCCGGGGAAACCCGGAAGGCGCCTACCAGCGGCTCAAGGCGGCCATTGAGTTGGAGCCGGCGAACCGGCTGCGGGCCCGCGCCGACGCCGACTTTCTCGGCATTCTGGGGTATCCTCCGATGGTGGCGTTGCTGCACCTGGATCGATGAACCGCGATTTCGCTACCGTAATCCTGGCCGCCGGACTGGGGACGCGGATGAAGTCGCGTCAGGCCAAGGTGCTGCACCAAGCGGGCGGCAAGACCCTGATCGAGCTGGTAGCGGCGACCGCCGTACGGCTGGTTCCCCCCGAACAGGTCTACGTGGTGGTGGGGCATCAGGCCGGCCAGGTCGAGCGGGCCGTCCAGAGTTTGGGGGTCCGGTTCCTATTGCAGGAGAAGCAGTTGGGGACCGGTCACGCGGTCCTGATCGGGCGCGCGGAGCTGGCCCAGGCGGCGCGCCTGCTGGTGCTTTACGGCGATTGCCCGCTAGTGTCGGCGGCGACCCTCGGGGGCCTGATGCGCCGCCATGTCGAGTCCGGGGCCGCGGCCACAGTGCTGACCACCAAGCTGGCCGATCCCGCCGGGTACGGGCGCATGCTGCGGGGTCCGGCGGGCGACATCCGGGCCATCGTCGAGGAGAAGGCCGCTACTCCGGCCGAGCGCGCGATCACGGAGATTAACTCCGGGATGTACTGCTTTGAGACCGGCCCGCTGTTCGACTGCCTGGCCGGCGTACGGCCGGATAATCCGGCGGGCGAGTACTACCTGACGGACGTTATCGGCTGCCTGGTCGGGAAGGGGCTGGGCGTGGAGGGTTACCCGATTGACGACGCCTCGGAGGTCCTGGGGATCAACACGCGGGTGGAGCTGGCGGAAGTGGACAACCTGTTGCGCCGGCGCAAGGTCCGGGAGTTGATGCTGGACGGAGTCACCATCCAGAGACCCGAGACCGTCACCGTGGACCTGGAGGTGTCGATCGGAGAGGACACGGTGCTCGAGCCGTTCGTCCAGGTGCTGGGGCGCACCTCGATCGGGAGCGGCTGCCGGATCCGGTCCTATGCGGTGATCAGCGACTCGGTACTCGGCGACGAGGTGCTGGTGGAGCCGTATTCGTGGGTGAACGAGTCCGAGGTCGAGCGCGGGGTGCACCTTGGTCCCTACGCCCGGTTGCGGACGGGGAACCTGGTCGAGGCGGACGCCCGGGTCGGGAACTTCGTGGAGCTGAAAAAAACGCGGCTGGGAGCGCGGTCGAAGGCCATGCACCTGACCTACCTGGGAGATGCGACGATCGGGGCGGATGTCAACGTGGGAGCAGGCACCATTACGTGCAATTTTGACGGGGTGGTGAAGAACCCCACCACCATCGAAGATGGGGCGTTCGTGGGCAGCAACTCGACCTTGGTGGCCCCCCTCCGGGTGGGGGCGGGGAGTTACCTGGCGGCGGGGTCGGTATTCACCGAAGACGTCGCGCCAGGGGCGCTGGCCATTGGCCGGAGCCGGCAGACGGTGAAGCCCGGGTGGGCCGTCCGGCGGCGAAAGAGGGACCCT
>JBGOUV010000291.1:0-8811 GCA_041477815.1 Terriglobia bacterium
CAAGGTCAACAGCGAGGAGTTGCGCAAGTGGCTGGAGAACCTCAACGACGAGGATCTGGGCCGCTACAAGATGTAGGTCCCCGCCTGGTCCAGGCTGGTTTCCAGCTTCTGCCTGCCTTCCAGATCTCCACCCACTATGTACTGGAGCGTGACGGCTTCCTGGCGTTAGTGGAACGCCTCCCCGGCGGCGACTTCGGTACAGCTGGCGCTCCCGGCATGCTGCTGGACGGGTCCTTCGCGGTCCTGGTCTGGAAACAGGAACAGCCTTTCTTTGTGACCAAAGGCCGCCAGGTCCCCGCGACCCCCGAGCAGATCGAAACCCTCCGCCGCTTCGACGCCGATCTCAGCCGCGCCTTGGCCGCTGCCTTCAGTCCAGCGCCAGGCTGGACGCCCACACCTTGATGGCCGCATCCGCCCCGCTGACCTCCACCCGCACCCGGTCTCCGAGCGCCCGGTTGTCCGCCAACGTCAGTATGTAGCGCCCCCGCAACACCGCGTAGACCCGGTCGGCCAGCTTCGCCGGCGGCAGCTTCAAGTCCCGTGCCGAGAAGAAGGCGCCCGCGGTCTCCCGCGCCAGTTTTTCGAACAGGCTGCGTTCGGCTCCGCGCACGTACACCGAGAAAATCGAGATCTGGTTGCTGCGGCACAGCTTCAGCACGTCCCGCTCCGGCGTGCGGCTGTAACCCTCCACCCCCGCCGACAACACCACGATCACCTTCCGGCCGACGGTGTTCTGAAAGCCGCCGTCGGCGGCCGCATAGAGGGCGTCCACCACCCGCGGCGTATTCCCGTATTTGACGTTTCGCACGGCTCTCTTCAGCAATTCGCGGCTGGACGTGAAATCCTGGATCAGCTCGGCGGAGCTGGCGAACGAGACGATGGCCATCTGCTCCTTCTCTTCCAGCCCATCGATGAAGGCCCCGCCCAGCGGATGGACCACCTCGCCCACCAGGCTGGTGTCAAACAGCAGCATCACGTCGAGCGGAGTCTTCTGAAACTCCGCCGCCTGCACGTTACGCTGGGTCCGGTCATCGAAGACGGCGAAATTGGCCGTCTTCAGCCCGGTCACCGGCTCGCCGGTCTTGCGATCGATCACCGTCACCTGGAGCTTGGTCTGAGCCCAGGCTCCACCCGCTATCGCCCACAACACCAGCCAGCGGCGCACGTCTTTATTCTGCCAGAGTTCGCCTGGCAATCCGTGGCAAATGAACCTGGTTGCAAATTTGCAACCAGGTTCGCCTCCGCAGAATCAGCGACTTACAAGCCAAGGCCACGGGAGAGAAGGCTTGCCAGGGGCTGTTAGGAGCTGGACGGTATTTGTCGGAACGTGTTCAGGAGCATCTTTTCCGGCAGGATCAGAGCCTTGCCGCACTCATTGGGGCAACGCAGCGAGTAGGCCTGCTCCTGGGGCACGCGCCGGAAGATCAAGGGGCTGCCGCAGACTTCACACAGCCGGCCGGGGAACTCGCTATTGAGTCTGTCGGCCAGGAGCGCGCGCATCTTTTTGATGGCGATCATGTCCTCGGCCTGCTGCTGGAGCTGGCGGTGATGGGTCTGGACCTGTCCCGCCAGAGCCTGCTGATTCTGTTCCAACTGCTGCTGGCCGCGGCGGAGAGTCGCCACGTCTTGCTCGACAAAGTCCAGACGAGCGGAGACTCCGCCCAGGAGCCAGTCCACAATACCCCGCACCAGCTTCGAGTCGCGCCGCATCGGAGCCCTCCGAGGGTCTTATCGGCAGGAGGCGAGGGGACCTATAATCGTTTGGGGGAGTCCAATCTTCCCGAATCCGGGTTGCCGTACCCCCAAGCCAGGCACCAGGATCTTTGTTCCGGACGAGGGTCTATAATCGGGAGTGAGGATCGCCATGCTGAGAACGTTCACCCTAGAGTATTGGAGCGACGAAGGCTGGTACGTGGGGAGACTGCGGGAGATTCCCGGCATCTTCAGCCAGGGCGAGTCTCTGGAAGAACTCGAGGGGAATATCCGGGAAGCCTACGATTTGATGCGCGATCCTGATGCTGCCCCGCCCGCCGTCGGGATTCAAACCAAAGAGATCGGTGTCGAGGTGTGAAACGGCACGAGCTGATCCGCGAGCTCGTGGTCGCGGGCTGCTATCTTCAGCGGCACGGCCACAACCACGACGTCTATGCCAACCCGAGAAACGGAAAGAAGGCGCCGGTTCCGCGGCACGGCGAAGTCAAGAATACTCTCGCCGGACTGATCCGAAAGCAACTGGGGTTGCGATGAGCCTGCCTCCGCCCTACCCCCGCTTCTCCACCGGCACAAACTCCCGCCGCTCCTCCCCCAGGTACACCTGCCGCGGGCGCGCTATCTTCTGCCCCGGATCGTTCAGCATCTCCTCCCAATGCGTCAGCCACCCCGCCACCCGCGGGATGGCGAACAGCACCGTGAACATCTCCGGCTTGAACCCCATGGCCTCGTAGATGATCCCCGAATAAAAGTCCACGTTGGGGTAGAGTTTGCGCTTGATGAAGTAGTCGTCCTCCAGGGCGATGCGTTCCAGCTCTACCGCGATATCGATCTTGTGGTTCCGGCCGGTGATCTCGAAAACTTCGCCGGCGATCCGCTTGACGATGCGGGCGCGCGGATCGTAGTTCTTGTACACGCGGTGGCCGAAACCCATCAGCCGGCCTTCGCCCCTCTTGACCTTCTCGATAAACTCCGGCACGCGATCCTTGGCGCCGATCTCGTCGATCATCCGCAGGACGGCCTCGTTGGCCCCGCCGTGCAGCGGCCCGGCCAGCGCCGCCGCCGCCGCCGCCGTGGTCACGTAAGGGTCGGAGTGCGAGCTCCCGACCTGCCGCATCGCGCTGGTCGAGCAGTTCTGCTCGTGGTCGGCGTGCAGAATGAACAGCACGTCCAGGGCGCGGGCCAGCACCTTGCTGGACTTGTACTTCAGCTCTGTCTTCTTCCAGAGCATGTTCATGAAGTTCTCGGTATAGCTGATCTCGTTGTCCGGATACACGTACGGCAGCCCCTGGCTGTGCCGGTAAGCGTAGGCCGCCAGCGTCGGCATCTTCCCGATCAGTCGCAGGATCTGGACCCGCCGGTTGGCCGCATCGTGGATATCCTTGGACTCCTTATAGAACGTCGACAGCGCCGCCACCGAGCTGATCAGCATGCCCATGGGGTGGGCGTCGTAGTGGAACCCGTCCAGGATCTTCTTGATGTTCTCGTGGATCATGGTGCGGTTGGTGATGTCGTAGTTCCACTCGTCGAGCTGTTTGCCGGTAGGGAGCTCCCCGTGCAGCAACAGGTAGGCGACCTCCGTATACGTACAGCCTTCGGCAAGCTGCTCGATGTCGTATCCCCGGTAGCGCAGGATCCCTTTGTCCCCGTCGATGTAGGTGATACGGCTCTCGCAGGACGCCGTGTTCATATACGCCGGGTCGAAGGTCATCATCCCGAAGTCGTCGTCGGTCACCTTGATCTGGCGCAGATCCATGGCCCGGATGTTCCCGTGGGTCACCGGGATCGAATAGGTTTTGGAGGTACGGTTGTCCGTGATGGTCAGGGTGCCGTCTTGGTTGGCTGGCATTGCGTTGGCTGCTCCTTGCTTCCGGCGGGAGAATAATTGAGAATACCAGAAGCCATGACCCGACGCACCGCACTCCGCACCCTCGCCGGCGCCGCCGCTTTGCCCCACCTGGGGCGCTCTCAGACCCGGCGTCCCAACATCCTTTTCGTCATGACCGACGACCAGCGCTGGGACGCTATGAGCTGCGCCGGCAACCGCATCCTCAAGACCCCCCACATGGACCGCATCGCCTCAGAAGGCATGCGCTTCGGGCAGGCGTTCGTCACCAACTCCCTCTGTGCCCCCAGCCGCTCCTGCATCCTGACCGGCCTCTATACCCACGCCCACGGGGTCATAACCAACGGCGACGGCCCCGACTTCACGAAACAGCCCGGCCTCCGCCCCGGCCAGATCACTTTCCCGATGCTCCTCCGCCAAGCCGGCTATTACACGGCTCTGGCCGGGAAGTGGCATATCCGCTCCGACCCGGAAGGCTTCGACCACTGGGCCATCCTGCCGGGCCAGGGTCGCTACAACGACCCCGAGATGATCGTCAACGGCGCCCGCCTGGTTTTTCGGGGTCAGTCCGAGGACGTGGTCGCCGACCAGACGCTCCAGATGCTTCGCCACCGCCCCAAGGACAAGCCCTTCTGCATGATGATGCACTTCAAGGCGCCCCACCGCCCCTGGATCCCCGACACGCGCTTCGAGAACCGTTACGCGAACATCACTATACCGGAGCCGAAGAACTTTCACGAAGACCTCAGCCGGCGGCCCCCCGCAGTGGCCAACTCCGATATGCAGATCGCCGATATGCCCGACTTCGCCGGTCGCGGCGTCAACCCCAGCCAGCCGCGCGCCAAGCGCCAGCCCCTCAACTACCAGGCGTTCCTGAAGAGCTACTACCGGGTTCTGCTGGGGGTCGATGAGAACCTGGGCCGCGTCCTCGATTTCCTCGACGACGAAGGACTCCGCGAGAACACGATGGTGATCTATACCGGCGACAACGGCTTCTTCCTCGGCGAGCACGGCATGTTCGACAAGCGGCTCATGTACGAGCCCTCCATTCGCGTACCCATGCTGGTCCGCTACCCCGCCACCGTCCGGCCCGGCCAAGTCGACACCACTCACATGGTGCTCAACAACGACGTCGCCCCCACGGTCCTCGACTTCGCCGGCCTGCCGATCCCGGCCCACATGAACGGCCACTCCCGAAGCTGGAAACCGGTCCTGGAAGGCCGGCCGGCGCCCTGGCGCGACGCGTTCTTCTATGAATACTTTGAGTACCCGGCCGTCCACTGCGCCGGCAAGTGCCGGGGCGTCCGCACCCGCAACTGGAAGTACATCCACTACTGGGAAAAGCCCGACGCTCACGAGCTCTTTAACCTCGACGACGACCCCGACGAGATGAACAACCTCGCCGCCGACCCCCGCCACCAGGCGAAGCTGGCCGAGTTGCAGACCGAGCTCGACCGTCTCCGCACCGAAACCGGCGACGACCGTTCCCAGGACGGCGCCACCGCCAAGCCCTGCAACGTCCCCCGCATGAACCCCACAGGGAGGTGAGGTAACTATGCCACGCGCCCTCTGGATCACCCTTCCCGCCCTGCTCCTGGCCGCCGGTTCCGACGAGATCCCGTTCCGCAAGCACACCATCTACCCCGGCCGCAGCGAATCCTGCGCCGTGGCCGACGTCAACCGCGACGGCAAGCTGGACATCATTTCCGGCGAAAACTGGTTCGAAGCCCCCACCTGGGCCCGCCACAAATTCCGCTCGCTCCCCTTCTGGGACAACTACGTCGACAACTTCAGCGACCACGCCCTCGATGTCAACGGCGACGGCTTCCCGGACGTGGTCAGTGTGGCCTGGAACGAGCGGCGTATCGCCTGGTGGAAGAACCCCGGCAAGGCGGGAGGCGAATGGCCCCTCCAGGCGATCGATACCGGGTCCCCGGTGGAGTTCTCTTTCCTGGTCGACCTGGACAACGACGGCAAGGCCCAGGAGCTCCTCCCGCAGTTCGGCGATGCCAAATTTCCCCTAAGGTGGTACGAGGTGCGTAACGGCGCCTGGGTGAAGCACCAGGTCAGCGACCACAGCTACGGTCACGGCATCGGCGCCGGCGACGTCAACGGCGACCGCCGCACCGACATCGTCACTCCCAAAGGCTGGTTCGAGGCGCCCCCCGATCCTCGCTCCGGAACCTGGACCTTCCACGAGTTCCCCGACCTGGGCGCCACCAGCTTCATCCATGTCCTCGACGTCAACCAAGATGGCCGTCCCGACCTCCTCACCGGCCTGGCCCACAACTACGGCCTCTTCTGGATGGAGCAGAACCGCGACCACTCCTGGACCAAACACGTGATCGACGAGGCCTGGTCCCAGCCTCACGCCATAACCCTGGCCGACCTTACCGGCGACGGCCGTCCCGAGATCATTACCGGCAAGCGCCTTTACGCCCACAACGGCCGGGACCCCGGCGAGCGCGAGCCGCTGGGCATCTACTGGTATGAATACGTCAAGAACGGCGAGCGCTGGGACTGGATCCGCCATATCATCGACTACGGCGGAGTCACCGGCGGCGGGATGCAGATCCCGGTCCTCGACCTGGACGGCGACGGCGACCTGGATATCGTGGTCGCCGGCAAGTCCGGTCTCTACCTGTTCGAGAATCTTAACATCCCTAAGGTCAAATCCCATTAAAGTACTATTGACTTTTAGTACTAGAAGTTCTAGTATCATCCTGTTGGTACTAAAGGGAATATGGGTTCCTGGTGGAAAGCTACCTTGACGGTCGCCAGCGTTGCTCTGGTAACTCGTTGGATTTACAAGCGGTTGCTAGATATTCCCCCCGAGCAGCTCCCGGAATGGCTGGCTCCCCCGAGGGTACCTGAGCCGAACCTGTTCCAAACCCCCGGCACACGGGCCGAGACCGTCCCCCCGGCGGCCACCAGTTGTCGTCCCGCTCATAGCCTTCCCGCAGCGACTCCCTTGGCGACCCAGGGCCTTTCGCTGCACCCCCGGGTGGAGCCCTCCGCCACCCTATCCCGACCTGCTCTTGTAAAGCTCTCCCCCCACAGAGCCTGGGCGCCGGCGTCAGTCCCTCTCCTTCTGCTCGTCCGGCGCCTTTCGTTCCAACGCGTGGACCCGAAAGGCCGGCTGGAGGCCGCGGCCGAAGCCAAGCGCGATGCTTATTGGAGCGGAGCCGCCGAAGAGGTATCTATGCCGTCTCAGCCGTCGTCCGGACGATCGGTCCGCAGCCTGGTCCATGCCATGGAGCGCGCAGCCGGACTGATCCTGTTGCCGCTGCGTTCTCGCCCCCTCCGCCGCACGATTGCCCTGGCCGCCTTCGCTCTCTTGCTGGTGGCCTACTTCCCGATGGGCTCCGTGTTGGCTCCCCTGCACGAGCGTGCCGCGTTTGCCTGGCAAGAGCGCTTCGACGACGGGCTCACCCATTGGGTTCAGGCCTCGGCCCTGGAACCTGACCGCTCCGGCGCCATCCGCGTCCACGGTCTGGCCATGTACGGCAAGACCACGACACTCCGAAACTACGAGGTGAACTTCGCGGCCCGCATCCAGAAACGGTCCATCGGGTGGGTGGTGCGCGCCGAAGGTTTGGAGAACTTCTACGTCTTCAAGCTGACCGACCGCGGCCGTTCCCCGGCCGGCCGCAAGTTCGACCTCACCCGTTACCCCGTCGTGGCCGGCAGCGCTCCCGCCCGCAACGACATGGAAACCGTCCCCCTGGTCCTCCGCGTCGCCGACGACGACTTTCTGGAGGTCGCGGTGCGGGTCACCGAGGACCAGATCCTCACCAGCGTCAACGGCTACGGCGTGGATGCCTGGAAGCACCCCAAGCGCAAGACCGGCGGCATCGGATTGCTGGCCGAGAAGGGTGAGTCGTTCCTGGTCAAGTCCTTGACCATCTCCGGGAACGAGGATTTCCTCGGCCTGTTCCTCTGGGGCGCGGAAGAGACTTTCCGCTCTGTGAGAAAGAACCTCCTGTCGCTCACGGCAATGCAGGTTTGGTAAGTCTGAAGCTACCTGTACTCCCCGGGTGGGACGAGTGTGGGGAGACTTATTTCTTCCCTCAAGGGATCCCACGTTGCCACTTTTAGTCGCCGCCCGCTGCTGTACTCCAGAACGTCAAGCCGACCGAAGGTGTTGAGCAAGTAATGAACCGCCTGAGTCACTCCGGCCGGCGAAACGATGATGGAATAGGCGGGAAGAGCGACACGGCTGTATCCGAGCAACTGAGACAAGTCTCGCAGGCTTATCTGTTTGCGCTTGCATTCGACGAACCCCAACAGCCCCGATTTCCGCAGGCGAACGACGGCCGTCACATCCACACAGATGTCATACGATTGGTACTGTGGGAACAGGTGATGCAGCCCGTGCCCCTGCAAGAACCGATTCAGCGCGACGGTTGACGTGTCGTACGTTTCGACCGTAGCCGTGGGAAAACGCCCCTTTAGCACCCGCCGGAACCACGCCATCACCGGCGGATACATTTCCCTCTCCCGAGCGTACATGGACTCAGTCCGATCCCTCTTCCAAGGATGTGTCGTAGTGCTCGCCCTCATCCAGCAAGGCCAACTGCGGGTCACCGCGCTCGACGCATTGCTGACAGCCCATAGCCAGGCAGATCTGCCAGTACGAGTCGAAGTGTTTCCTTTGCAGACCCTTGGGGAGCGCCGCCGATTTCTCGCCCGGATGTCGCGGCTTCGGCTTGACCCGGCGGATGTTCGGGTTGGGGTTGCATTTCGGAGGAAGTTGGCCCCCGCGCTGCAAGTCCTCCGCTATGAACTCCTTAAGGATCTCCTGCTTATAGCTGACATGAAAGCCTACCCGTTGAAAAGCTTCGGCGAAGATCTTGACTTGGTGTTCCTTCGCCCATGCACTTCCCTGGAGGACCCTCGGCTGTCGAACGTTGGGATGCCCCCACTGTATGATCTGCACAGGGATGTCAAGGTGCTGCTGCAGTAATGTACAAAGCTGGATGGGGAGAATCCAATTCTGGTTGTTTACCTCGATGTAGACCCGCCGCCTTCCGTCGAGGTAACGGTTACTGTCCCGAATGAACCCACCCGCATCAGCGACGCCTCGCAGGAACTCGATCTGGATGACTTGTTCCGGCGACTCCATGACTGCCTTGGGCACTTCGAATTCCGCATACGACCGCTTGCCTCTTAGCAGGTAGCCAATGTTCCGCCATGCCAAGGAGTTTCTGAGGAACCTTATCGTGAATTCGATCGCGGAGGGTGACTTGGTGTAC
>JBGOUV010000341.1:0-7686 GCA_041477815.1 Terriglobia bacterium
ACGAACGCGTTGCACGGCAGCGCCTTCGAGTTCCTGCGCAACGACAAGCTGGACGCCAACGATCTGTTCAACAACAAGTTCGGCCGCGCCAAGCCGGCCTTCCGCCAGAACCAGTTTGGGGCCACGCTGGGCGGTCCGATCCGGCGGGACCAGACGTTCTTCTTCATGGATTACCAGGGATGGCGGGTGCGGGATGCCAAGACCTACTCCTCCACCGTACCCACCGAATTGATGCGGTCGGGCGACTTCTCGGAGCTGAATCGCGCCATTTACGATCCGCTGGGACAGTCGGTGTTTCCCGGCAACCGCATCCCCCTGGCTCGCAACGACCAGGCGGCCCGCAACATCCTCGAGCAGCTTTATCCCACCGCCAACGTGACCGGCCAGCGGGCGGCGACGGGGCAGACCATCAACAACTATCTCTACAATCCCTCGCTGCTGCGCTCCGACGACCAGTTCGACATCAAGGTGAACCAGCGGGTCTCCGAGAAGAACCAGTTCTTCGCGCGTTATAGTTTCGAGCGGTCGCTGCAGTTTCTGCCCCCTTCGCTGCCGCACGGCGACGCGGGCGGGACCTCCGGCGTCGGCGACGGGCTGATCCGGGCGCAGAGCCTGTCGCTCAACGATACCCATACGTTCAGCCCGCGGTGGCTGAACGAATTCCGGTTCGGCTTCAATCGCTTCGGGCTGGTGTTCAATCCCGTCGACTTCGGTCTCAACCTGGCCCAAAAGGTCGGCGTGCCGGGCGTCAATATCAGCGATACAACTTCGGCCATGGCCCAGATCACGTTCAGTCCCGCCGATATTCGCGGCCTGGGAGCGGGCGGCAATTCCCCCGAGCTGAACTATTTCAGCACCTTCCAGTATCTCGACAACGTGACCTATACGCGGGGCAAGAACAGTCTGAAAATGGGCGGCAGCGTCATCCGCCGCCGGAAGAACAAGATCAATATCGACAACGCCGTCGGCACCTTCAACTTCGGCGCTCCGATCACCTCCAATTGCGGCGGCATCGCGTCCGGATGCACCATCAATACCAGCACGGGATTCTCCATGGCGAGCTTCCTGCTGGGGTATCCCACCAGCATCAACCGCAGCCTGCTGTTGGGGATCGCCGGCGAGAGGAAGTGGGAGTACGGGTTCTACGTGCAGGACGACTACCGGCTGACCCGGCGCCTGACCCTCAACCTCGGCCTGCGGTACGAGTACTTCTCGCCTCCGATCGAGGTGGCCGACCGGCAATCGAATTTCGATCCCATCCTGGGCAGGTTCATCCCGGCCTCGGAGAGTGCCACCTACGCCGACGGCACCAAGGTGGGACGCCCGCTGCAACTGCCCTATAAACGCGACTGGGCGCCGCGCCTCGGATGGGCCTATGACCTGTTCGGCACCGGACACACGATCCTGCGCGGCGGCTACGGGATCTCCTGGAACATCGCCCTCACCGGCGGCTCGGGCAGCAAGACCAAGAATCCGCCCTTCCTGCTGGCCACCGCGCTGACCACCACGCTCTTGCCGACGCTGCGGCTGCGCGACGGCATCCCGCCGCCTCCGGCGCTCGACTTCTCGCAGCCGCCGCAGGGGGCCGCGCGGTCGCTGTTCGACATCCACGTCGCCGACGGTTACGCCCAGCAATGGAATCTCAATCTCCAGCAGCAGCTCGGCAAGGATTTCGTGGTGGAGCTGGCCTACGTCGGCTCGCACGGAAGCAAGCTGATGATGAAACGGGACATCAACCAGGCCCCGCCCATCGTGGGCGTGAGCAATTCGGACGTCAACCGGCCCTACATCCGGATTTCACCGCTGCTGCGCGGCCTTTCGCAGGTGGAGAGCCGGGGCTGGTCGATGTACCACTCGCTCCAGGCGAAGGTCACCAAGCGCTTCTCCCGCGACTTCATGATGATGAGCTCCTACACCTACGGCAAGGTGATGGACATCGCCTCCGACGCCGAAAGCGGAACGCTGAACGCCTTCGACTTCAACCAGGACCGCGGGCCGGCCAACTTCGACATCGCGCATTCCTGGACCACCAGTTGGATCTACGAGCTGCCGGTCGGCCGGGGCAAGAAGTTCGGCGCGGGATGGAATCCGCTGGCCCAAAAGCTGGCGGGCGGATGGCAGATCGGAGGCATCCTGTTCCTGCGCACCGGATTGCCCTTTACGGTGGGGCAATCGCAGGGGCTGCTCTCGACCGGCACCGGCAATCGCCCCAACCGGATCGGCGACGGCAAGCTGTCCAACCCGACGCCGGATCTGTGGTTCGATCTGACCGCCTTCCGGGCGACCACCGACAACACCGGAACCTATGGGAACTCGGGGCGCGGTATTCTGCGCAATCCGGGGCAGTCCCAGGCGGACCTGTCGCTGGTGAAGAACACGCGGTTCCGCGAGCGGTTCGAGCACCAGCTCAAGTTTGAGTTTTTCAATGCGCTCAACCACCCGCAGTTTGGGGGTCCGGGGTCGACCATTGGGACGGCCAGCGCGGGGGTGATTTCCGGCCTGCTCTATAACACGCCAATGCGGCAGATCCAGTTGGCGATGAAGGTGAGTTTCTGAGGGGAAAAGAAGCTATTAGACATTAGCTGTCAGCAACCAGGATCACGCCGGTGCGATCCTGGCAGCCCGTGGCAAGAGTGCCTGGAGTCACGTGGTGCAAATTTGCACCACGGCAAGTCGTTGATTCTGCGGGGCTAAGAATTTGGCCTTCGGTCCGGAGTTACCTTCTTGCCGCCCCCTCGCGCTTCGCAACCATGGAGGCTATGCGCCTCTCTTGTTCCGCTGTAAACCACAGCCGGCCCTTCGCGATCATCTTCAGATCTTCGTCGCCCCACTGGGGTCGCATGATTCCGCCTCCCGAATGACCGGATTGTCCGAGGAGCAGGTGACCGATTTCGTGCGCCATCATGCCGCCCAGGATGGCTGCTCGACCGGCCAGGTTCGTACTCTCAAGGTCCAGGGCGCGGTGAAAGAAGACAGACGCAATCGAGTCAAAGCCGTCCGTGAGCAAGGCGAAGCCGAGGCAGCGGCCCTTCTTGCCGGTGCGCCGGGCCATGTCCGGGTCGAGGATGCGCAGTTGCAAGTCCAAGGGCGTGAGGGATAACCTGCACCCGGGATCCTTGGACGGGGCATCCTGGCGGATTGCGCACTCGGCCCACACCAGGCGGACCCCAGAACGCTCCAGCACCTGCGACGCGGCTGCCTTGGCTCCTGCCAGCGTCGCGGGGGAGACTTCCGCATAGTCGTAGAGACGAACTCGGATGCTCGGCCCGTCCGCCCTGGCCACCGTGGCCGCCAGCAGGAGTCCGCCGATCCGTGCGATTCCACCAGTCCAAGTCATGGCACTCACCTCCGTGGTGAGGCCGATTCTTGGGGAGGTGAGGCGGTAGAACCATGGACGCGAGAATGATCCTGGCTAGGTCGCGGGTGGTCTCCTGATAGACAGCTAAGTTCTTGGAAAAAATAGCGTTCCGGGTGTTGTTGAGACTCCTCAACTGAGCCCGGGGGGTATAATTCCACAAGATATGAGCGAAGCTCCCCAGGCCGGGAAGCGAATCCGGTTCGGCCCCTACGAGGCCGACCTGACGGCGGGCGAGCTGCGCAAGAACGGACGCCTGATCCGCTTGCAAGAGCAGCCGTTTCAGGTGCTGGCGGCGCTGCTCGACCGCCCCGGCGAAGTGGTTACGCGGGAGGAGCTGCGGGAACGGCTCTGGGCCGGTGACACTTTCGTCGACTTCGATCAGGGGCTGAACACGGCGATCAACAAGCTCCGGGAGGCACTCGGCGACTCGGTGGCGAACCCCCGGTTTGTCGAGACGCTGCCCAAGCGCGGGTACCGTTTCCTATCCCCCATCGACGCGGAGCCGCCGGACAACCCCCAGGAGCTGGAGCGACGGCTGAAGGTCAAACCAAGATATGTGGCTGCCGCCGTGGTCTTTTCGCTGGCGGCCGGCGGCTTGGCTCTCCTGTGGCTGCGTCGGCCAGTTCCGGACTCGCAACTCGCGTTGCGCCGATTCTCCATTCGCCCGCCGGCGCCAATTCCCACAGCGCCTTTTTACACTCACTTCGTCGCGATTTCGCCCAATGGCAGGCACATCGCTTTCGTCGCCGGCGAAGTCGAGAGGAGGCTGTGGATTCGGATCTCGACCAGCAGCAACCCCGAGTCATCGAAGGCAGCGAAGAAGCCCAGGGACCCTTCTGGTCGCCCAACAGCGATTTCGTTGCGTTTGCCGCCGGGGGAGAACTAAAAAAGGCCTCCGCCAAGGGCGGTTCCGCCACCCGGCTCACTGTCTTGCCTCAGACTACTTTCTTTAACGCGACCTGGAGTCCCGATGGTCAAACGATCGTCTTTAGCGTCGGCGACCTGTCCGGCCTGTACGAAGTCCCCGCCTCGGGAGGAACCGCCAAGGTTCTGCTCTCCCCGGAAATGATCAAACCGCCGCTCGACGAGATGTCCGCTGACCGAGGCCGGCGACCGATAGGCTTCTTTAACCCGCGCTTTCTGCCACCTAAGGCCAGGCGCCGCGTCCTCGTTTTTGCATTCGGGTACTATTCCTCCACACTCATGATCCAAGACCTCGACACCGGCCGCAGAGAGATCCTGGGACCAGGGAGTAAGCCGTTCTACTCCCCCAGCGGTCACCTTCTGTACTGGTCGGGCTGGGCCGCCTCCGAGCTATGGGCGCGGCCGCTGTCCCTGGACAGCTTGCGGACTACAGGGGAGCCCTTTCTGGTGGCTCGGAGCGCCACCGACCCCACGGTTGCGGCCGATGGAACGCTGGTCTACGTCGACGCCTTCTCCGTGCAACTGGTTTGGCTGAACCGCCAGGGCGCCAAATCCGGGACCGTTGGTCAGCCGGTGCCAGGGGCCTTCTACCCCGCGCTGTCCCCGGATGGGCGATTCATAGCCGTAGAGACCCTGGAAAACGCGAACCTGGATGTGTGGGTCTACGATATTGCCCGCGGTGCGAGGACTCGACTGACTGCCGACCCAGCCACGGACATCCTTCCCACCTGGTCTCCGAGTGGAGAAGAGGTGGCGTTCAGTTCCTATCGAACTGGCAACATCGATATCTACCTCCGGCGGGCGGATGCGGGCGCTGGGGAGAAGGCGCTACCGGCCACAGCGCAAAGCGAACGAGTCTCGGACTGGTCTCGAGATGGGCAGTACATCCTTTATTCGCTTCTGGATCCGAAGACCGGATATGACCTCTGGTATCTAAAGCGCAATGACAAGGGCGCCTGGGAGTCGCACCAGTTCTTGCAATCTTCTTACCACGAAAGAGCGCCAAAGCTATCGCCGGACGGCCGGTATGTGGCCTACCTGTCGAATGAGTCGGGCCGAAACGAAGCCTACGTACGGCCGTTTCCCCAGGGCGGCCGTAAGTGGCCGATATCCACCAACGGCGCGTCCCAGGTGAGGTGGAGCAGGAGCGGCCGGGAGCTGTTCTATTCCGAGGCTGGCACTTTGGTCGCTGTTCCAGTTCGCACCGACCCGCAGTTTGCGGCCGGCCCAGCAACACGGCTGTTCTCCCACCCCGCCTTGACCAATCAGGCCAATTCTACCGAGCCCAACTACGACGTCTCAGCCGACGGCCAGCGCATCCTATTGCCGGAGAGGGTGGGGGGCCAGGAGCGGATGATTCATGTGGTCCAGAACTGGTTTGCCGAGTTCCGGGACCAAAAGCATTGAACCGGCTAACTATCGCCGCAGGAGAGCAGGCCAGCCGGGGACCAGCGTGAGCGGCGCCTCGGGCTTCAGCGAGTTGACGATGAAGCGGGAGCCGTCGCGCGTGACGTCATACTGGAGGTCGTTGAAGCGGGGCGCGGTGACGTGGGTTTGGAACAGCGGGCGCGGGGCGCCGGGGAACGGCCTGCCGTCGCGGAAATCGAGGGGGACTTCCATCAGCTTGCGATCCGCCATCAAAAAGTACAGTTTCCTGCCGTCGCCGCGCCAACGCGCCTGGCCGCCGCCGCCGCTGGAGATCTGCAGGCGCGCGCCGCTTCCGGAAAAGGGTTGCAGATGCACGGTGTCGTAGCCGGCGGAGGTGATCCACTTCCCGTCCGGAGAGAACTGCACCTCGGCGCCGCGGCCCCGGCTGGAGGACTTGCGCTCCACGCGATCGTAAACGCCGACTTCCGGCGGGCCCTTTTCAAAGTTCATGTAAACGAGGTAGCGGCCGTCGGGGGAGTAGGCGTTGGGATGCATGCGCGGGCCTTCGAGTAGGAGCTCGGGCCGGCCGGAGCCGTCGGCCGGAATTTCATACATCTGCCGGGTGCGGCCCTGGGTGGCGCCATACGCGATGGTTTTCCCGTCCGGCGACCAAACGGGGTACTCCTCGCTGCCCCCCTCGGTAAGCCGCGTGGCAACGCCCCGCTGGAGGTCATGCACGCGGATGTGACGCTTCCCGTTGTGGGCTTCATCCGAGGACACCGCAAGAAAACGGCCGTCGGGTGACAAGGCCGGGGTCAGGGCGCCCGATTCCGGAATGCGGCCGGCTTCTTTGCCGTCGGCGGTGTACCAGATCAGCTCGGAGGCGGAGTCGGCGAGGGACTGAAAAACGAGGACGCCGTTCGGTGAGACGGAAAAGTTGGTGCGGGCTATGGCGTGGTCCTGCTGGAGTTCCTGGTCCAGGATGGGGACGGCGGGCCCGGTGAGGTTGAGCCGTTGAGGGTCAAAGGGCTGCGCCATCAGGCTGCTGTCCTGGAAGTAGAGAAGATGGCCGGAGGCGAAGGCCACGCTGCCGGAGACATCGGCGGAGATCAGCTTGGTTTCGCCGCCGTCGAGCGAGCCGGCATAGATGCCGTTCGGGCGCGGACCGGTGGCGCTGCCCCAGTCCTGGAAGAAAAGGAAGTGTTTCTCATCGGGCAGGAACCACGGCCAGCGGTGCGCCTTGCCGCCTTGGGGATCGAGCTGGGTGACCGGTTGCGGCTTGCCGCCGCGTTCGGAAACCCGGAAGAGCGGTCCGGCGGGATCGGGAGCAAACAGGATGGCGCCTTGGCCGTTCCAGGCGCCGCCGCCGGTCGCCAGTGAGTCGCAGAGGGTCTGGATGGCGCCGCTCGCGGTGTCCGCGACTTTAAGCTTCCCGGCGGCAAAGAAACCGAGGCGACGATTGTCCGGGGCCCAGAAGGGGTAGGAGGCGTTGTCGGTGTCGTTAATCTGCTGCGCGCCGCGAGCTTCGAGCGAGCGCACCCACAGCGTGTTGCGTCCGTCGGGGGCGATAGCCACGAAGGCGAGGCGCTTGCCGTCCGGCGAGAGGGCGAAATTGTACAGAGCAAAGGACATGCCGGGCGGGGGCAGGACCGAGGCGCGGTAGGTGGGAAGAGTCTCGGTGGTGCGATCGGGACGGAACAGCCAGAGTCCCAACGCGGTGAGCAGCAGGACGAGGGCCAGAGCCCACGCGGCCAGCTCGCGCCGGCTGGTGCGGACGGGGGGAGCTTCGCGGCCGGGGCTGTCCCGAATGGACTCAAGCTGGAGCTTGAGATCGGCGGCGCTCTGCCAGCGGTTGTCGGGGTCCTTGGCGAGACAGGTTTGGATGAGCCGCTCGAGCTCGGGCGGTGTCACCGGGCGGAGCGCCCGGATGGGCTCGGGCTGCTTCTCCAGGATGGCGGAGAGGATGCTGATCGGGGTCTGGCCGGCAAACGCTTTCCTCCCGGTAGCCATTTCGTAGAGTACGGCGCCGAAGGCGA
>JBGOUV010000521.1:0-3876 GCA_041477815.1 Terriglobia bacterium
CGGATGAAGAGTTTGCCCACGTCACTCTGAAGCCCGATAAATTCCACGGCGAATGGAACTACACGATTCATCCAAGCAACTAATGCCGGATGTAAAGTTTATTTATTTACTATTCCTTAGCGCGCCTTCTCCTCACCGAGTTCGAAGTCCGGCCCCGCCGGCCAGACTGGGTCCGAATCCTGGGCCGCTAACGCTGCTACAATACCCCCGTGGCCAACCCCGCTATTGCCGTGCCCGCCGTCGCGACCAGCGCCAAGCGCTGGCTGGTGGTCGGTCTCCTAACGGTCGGCGTGATCATCGCTTACGTCGACCGCATCAACCTCTCCTCCGCGCTACCGGAGATCCGCAAGAGCTTCGACCTCTCGCCGGGCGCCGCCGGGGTCCTGCTTTCGGCCTTTTTCTGGTCCTACGCTCTCCTCCAGGTTCCCGCCGGCTGGGTGGTGGACCGCTTCGGAGTCCGCTGGCCGTACGCCATTGCCTTCCTGCTGTGGAGCGGCGTCTCGGCCGCCACCTCGCTGGTCACCTCCCTGGCCGGCCTCACCTTGGTCCGTGTCCTGCTGGGCATTGGCGAATCGATCGTCACCCCCGCCAGCATGCGCTACATCCGCATGAACTTCGCCGAAAAGGAACGTGGCCTGGCCGTCGGCGTTTACATGTCCGGCACCAAGTACGGACCCGCGCTGGGCGCTCCTCTCGCCGCGTACCTGATCCAGGCCTACAACTGGCGCCTGATGTTCGTGGTCCTCGGCGCCGGCTGCCTGCTCTGGCTTATCCCTTGGGTGGTGTTTGTCCGCCACGAAGGCGATCCCGTTCCGGCGCGTTCCCCCTCTGCCGCCCCCGAGCGGCAAATTGGCTGGGGTCAGATCCTCAGCTCTCCGGTGATGTGGGGCACCTGCCTGGCCACGTTCTGCTACATGTACTTCGTGTATTTCTGCATGACTTGGATGCCCACCTACTTCAAAGAACGCCACGGTCTCTCGCTGACCAACTCCGGCTGGTTTACCTTCATGTCCTTCGGCGGCATGGCTACCATCGCCATCCTGGCCGGGTGGGCCGCCGACCGCCTCATCGCCCGCGGTTACAACGCCGTCTCGGTTCGGAAGGGCTTCACCATCGCCGGCTTCATCCTGGCCTTCAGCGAGATCATCGGCGCCTTCACCACCTCCCACACCCTGACTCTGTTCCTGGCCGTATTCTCGTTGAGCGGCCTCGGCCTGGCCACGGCCAACTATTGGGCCCTGACCCAAACCCTCATGCCCGGCCGCGTCATCGGGCAGGTCGCCGGCCTCCAGAACACGGCCGCCAACCTCGCCGGCATCGCCGCCCCCTGGATCTCCGGCCTCCTGGTCCAGAAGACCGGCAACTTCAACGCCCCGTTGCTGACCATCGGCTTCTGGCTGGCCATAGGCATTGGTTGTTATGTATTCCTGGTGAGGGAGAAATACGCGCCGCGATGAGATTCTGGCTCTTCCTGCTGGCCGCCGCCGCGGCCTGGTCCCAAACCACCCCCTGCGGCTGCGACCACGCCGACCCGGCCACCCTGGAAGCCCGCGATTGCGGCCTCTGTAAGGAAGCCCGCCGACAACCGGCTCCGCCCGGCGTTTTCTTTCTGAAAGACGCCAACCCCCGCAAGCCCAACCGCACCCTCGCCCTTCCGGTCAAGCACGACAAAGGCCAGCAGGACCTTCGCGACCTCGCCCCCACCGATCGCCTGGCTCTCTGGAAGGCGGCCATGGTCAAGGCCCAGGAACTCTGGCCCGACGCCTGGGGCGTGGCCTACAACTCCGCCACCGTCCGCACCCAGTGCCACCTCCATCTCCACATCGGCAGGCTCAACGAAGGCGTCGACGAAGCCACCGGCCGCACCGTTAGCGGACCCGAGCAGTTCCCCGTTCCCGAATCCGGCCTGGGCGTGTGGGTGCATCCGGCGAAGGGCGGCTATCACGTCCACATGGACCGTGAGATCGCCGAGCCGGTCCTGCTGCGCTAGCGGCGCGGTGGTTGTTGTATAGTAGGGAGCTTATGGATGAGACCAGGAAGTACCAACCTTCAGAACAGTTTGCGCGCACTGCCCACGTCGGCAGCCTGGAGGCGTACCAAAAGCTCTATCAAGAAGCCCTGCAAAATCCGGAGGATTTCTGGGCAGCCCATGCCGAGCGGGAAATCCACTGGTTCCGCAAGTGGGACCACGTATTCGAGTGGAATCCCCCCTTCGCCAAGTGGTTCGGCGGGGCAAAAACGAACGTTTCGTACAACTGTCTGGATCGTCACCTCACCACTTGGCGCAAGAACAAGGCGGCCATCGTGTGGGAGGGAGAGCCCGGCGATCAGCAGGTGCTCACCTACCAGGAGCTGTACCGCAGGGTGTGCCGGTTTGCTAATGTTTTGAAGGGGTTAGGGCTAAAGACCGGAGACACCTCCATCCTCTACATGCCCATGGTGCCGGAGCTG
This sequence comes from Terriglobia bacterium, assembly GCA_041477815.1. Classification (GTDB taxonomy): domain Bacteria; phylum Acidobacteriota; class Terriglobia; order Bryobacterales; family JACQDG01; genus JBGOUV01. Next base: position 2,452 of record JBGOUV010000521.1, read on the forward strand.
CCCATAGCCATGCTGGCCTGCGCCCGGCTGGGCGTCACCCATAGCGTGGTGTTCGGGGGGTTCTCGTCGGAGGCCCTCAAAACACGGGTGCAGGATCTGGAGGCCAAGGTCGTCATCACCGCCGACGGCGGGTGGCGGCGCGGTAAGGAGGTCCGGCTGAAGCCGACGGCCGACGAGGCGCTGGCCGACTGCCCCTCGGTCCAGAACGTGATCGTGCTGCGGCGGACCGGCGGCGACGTGAACCTGCAGGCCGGCCGCGACCACTGGTGGCACGAGCTGGAGCAGAGCGCCGGCGAGGTGTGTGAGGCCGAGCAGCTCGAGGCCGAGACGCCGTTGTTCGTGTTGTACACCTCGGGGACCACAGGGAAGCCCAAGGGCATCGTCCATACCACCGGCGGTTATATGGTGCAGGTGGCCATGACCATGAAATGGGTGTTCGACCTGAAGGACCAGGACACCTACTGGTGCGCGGCCGACATCGGATGGGTCACCGGGCACAGTTACATCGTCTATGGCCCGCTGATGGAGGGGGCGACCACGGTGATCTATGAGGGCGCTCCCGACTATCCGCAGCCGGACCGGATCTGGCGGATCATCGAGAAGTACCGGGTGAACATCCTCTACACGTCGCCTACGGCGATCCGGGCGTTCATCAAGAACGGGGACCAGTGGCCCGCGAAGCACGATCTGTCGAGCCTGCGGCTGCTGGGGTCGGTGGGGGAGCCGATCAATCCGGCGGCGTGGGACTGGTACCACCGGCTGATCGGCAAAGAGAGATGCCCTATCGTAGATACCTGGTGGCAGACGGAAACGGGCTGCATCATGATCTCGCCCCTGCCCGGGGCCACGCCCACCAAGCCGGGATCGGCGACGTTCCCGCTGCCGGGGATCGTGGCCGAGGTGGTGGACCTGCAGGGCCGGGCGGTGGAGCCGGGCGGGGAGGGGTTCCTGATCGTGCGGCGGCCCTGGCCGGCGATGTTCCGCACCCTGCACCGGGATCCGCAGCGCTATGAGGACAACTATTGGAAGCGGATTCCCGGCAATTATCTGACCGGAGACGCGGCCCGCCGGGACCGGGAAGGATACTTCTGGGTCCTGGGTCGTGTGGATGACGTGATGAACGTCAGCGGCCACCGGCTGAGCACCATGGAGCTGGAGTCGGCGCTGGTGAAGCATCCGGCGGTGGCGGAGGCGGCGGTGGTGGCCAAACCGCACGAGCTGACGGGTCAGGCGGTGGTGGCGTTCGTGTCGCTGAAGCCCGGCCACCAGGGCGGTCCGGAGCTGGTGGAGGCGCTCCGGGAGTGGGTGTCGCACGAGATTGGCAAGTTCGCCCGTCCCGAGCAGATCCGCTTCACCGACGCGCTGCCCAAGACGCGCAGCGGGAAGATCATGCGGCGCCTGTTACGGGAGATTGTGACCAGCGAC
>JBGOUV010000387.1:0-6461 GCA_041477815.1 Terriglobia bacterium
GCCAATACCACCGCGCACGTCGGGCATGTCTGGCTCAGTCGAAAGCCCGGCGCTTACGTGCGCCCAGCGGATGTCAGTGACTTCCGCAAGCAACTGTTCACCTGCATCGAGAGATGCGATTCCGACAACAGCCTTTGGGATAGTCCAGCCGGACACTCCGTCGCGCCATTCGAGCTTGCCCCTTATCCGGCGCTTGCGAAGTACTTGAATGGCCTGCGGCTGCATCGCAGGAATCCTAACGAAGGCTGGCCCGACGGCGTCGATTGGATTTGCTTTCCCCATCGCGGCGGGTGCTACTCGGCGGACACAATGCTGCAGCCTCTTCTGCAGTTGGTGGATAAGAAGCGGCGCCACTACGGGCGAGGCGGTTCGGAATACCACCATCTCAGTCTGGTCGTGTTTTACAATCGCGCGGTGTTGTACAACAGTCCCGTTGAAACATTGGATTCAAATTCGAGGACGCCGCGCGAATGGCAGGCGATCTAATCAGCGGAGATCCAGGACCATTCGATAGCGCCTTCGTCTTTGACGCCACAGCACCGAAGCAGCTTCTCCGAATCCACATGGGACGCGAAGCATGACGGCCTAACATCGGGCTTGGAGCCGTCGCGCCTGTCGTCCTGTGCGATCATGTCACCGCGGCGCGCGGCTCAGGCCGAGCCGTTAGGCAGCCCGGATCAGTCGCCTTATGAGTGAGTGTTCTACTACGTGTTCAAGCTTCAGTGTCGTGATTCTGTTGCTCCTCTTGACCGCCTGTTCATCAACGAGGAGCAGGATGTTGCCGAGCAGGTCCAGAACCTCCTCCGGGCGAACATCTGGACACCGGGGAAGTCTTTCTTTCCTCCGACCAGTGGCAAGTCTTGGCTGGCGAAATCTGGCTCGACCGTATCAGGAACGGGACCGAAACCCGTCCAATTTCCGCTACTCGGCGCGATCCTAAAGGTTTAGAGGGGGTCTGTCGATACCATCAAAGGTGACATATATGCGATCTCCCCTACCCGGCGCGCTCATAATCTGGCTTGCACTCCCGATTCCGGGCGTGCTTGCCGAACCCGTGACTGGAGTGTGGTGGAGGGACTGCGAATTCGACAGCCGGTATGATATTGCATATGACAATGAGCGCACGTACGGACGCGCTAGCCCGATAGGAGGCTGGAACCTTCCTGAAGTAACCAAGTTTGCCCAAAGAGGGGACGCCTGCATGCAGTATATTCTGGGCCAATTGCTCGAACACTTGCGCGTAAGGAACGTTCGGCCCGTCGACCTCCCAATTGATTGGAATGAGGCGGCAAAGTGGTACCGACTAGCCGCAGACCAAGGCCACGGGGATGCACAATCGTCGCTCGCTGGACACCATTTTATGGGCACGGGTGCACGGCAGGATTACGTTGAAGCCGTCAAATGGTCCAGGAAGACTGCCGATCAAGGCTTGTCGTGCGCTCAGCTTCAACTGGGGGAGATGTACCGAGATGCGCAAGGGGCTCCCAGGGATACGGTACGGGCGCACATGTGGATGAACCTGGCTGCAACGGACCAATTGGGCTTTGACTTTGGGAGGGGATACTGCGTTGAAGCAGCCCGAACCGAGCGTCAGGACCTTGCGACTAAGATGACGCCGGCCCAGATCACAGAGGCCCAACGCCTAGCACGCGACTGGAAGCCAAAGATCTCGCAGGATCCCGTGGGACACAGGACGTACAAAGAGCGCTGACGCTACGGAACGAGGAGCCCCGCCTATTACTCTTTCTCGGCAGCAGACGAGACACACACAGGCAGCGTCGCAATGAATTTGATCGGTTGGTTGGCTTCGGGCGGCGCACCGACCGCCAATTCAAGACCCTCGGCCTAACGAAGGCGTTGCACCGGGCGCGCCACAAAGCGGCGCGCCGGTGAACGCTGGTACGTTAGGCGGACCCGCCGTAAGGCTCATTCGCCCAATGGGAGACCCCGCCGTTAGCGGTAGAATGGGTGGGTGACCGCCGATGATGCCTTGCTCTTCGAGGTCCGAACGCCCCTCCGCTTTGAGGTCCGGATCACGCGCGCGCGATAGCAATTGATTGTCACCTGGAAGCACCCTGTCATGGCCGGGCGCGAGGGCGAAGTGAGGGCTGCCCTGGAGACTCCGGATGAGGTTCGCCGCAGCCGGACGGACGCGTTAGTGTTTCTGTTCTACAAGGCTGTGCAAACGAGGCGTTGGGTGGGCGCAGTTGCAAAGCGACAGGACGATAGCGGTTTCTTGATCACAGCGTATCCGACGGACGCGATCAAGGAAGGAGTTCGAGTATGGCCGAAGTAAAGGTGCTGTATGACCGTGAAGGGAATACCCTCACGGTGTGGTTCACGGATGCGCGGCAGGAATTCGTCTGTGAAGAAACTGGCGATGAGGTAGTCTTGATGAAAGATGCTGCGGGACGCGTGATCGGCTTCGAGAAGCTCAACTTCTCAGTCGCGGAACGCGATTCCTTGCGGTTGGCCTTTGAAACAACACCAGCCTGAGGAGCCGCCTAATAGGGCGCTGCAAGCGACGGCGCAAACGGCGCGCCGCGCCTGGCCGTTAGTCCTCAGATGGAAAGGGCGGTGAAAGAGACATGGGACCCGTTCTTCGCTGGCATCCGCAGAAGGCGCGCTCGAACCTGCAAAAGCACGGCCTCACCTTTGAGGAGGCGGCCTCGGTATTTCGAGACACCCTCTCCGTGACCATCAGCGACTCGCTACATGCAACGGAAGAAGATCGTTTCGTGACCATTGGGCGGTCCGGCGAAATAGAACGCTGGTCGTGGTACATTCGGAAGTCGGGGATACGATTCGAATCATTAGCGCCAGACTCGCGACCCGGCAGGAACGGAGAAAGTATGAGGAGGGCACGCTCTAGGCAGGAACCCGAGGAGATGCTGCCGGAATACGACTTTTCCGGTGGCGTTCGCGGGAAATACGCGGGCCGGTTCACAAAGGACACGATCATGGTGGTCCTGGACCCCGACGTCGCTGAAGTTTTCCCCGATCCGAAGTCGGTAAACAAAGCTCTGCGGGCGCTAGGCCACATCATCCGCGACCGGGCTGGGAAGACCGGACGCAGCCGTTCGGCAGGCTGAGGGCTTACAACTTGGCGCTGCAAGGCGACGGCCAACTGCGGGCCGCGCCAGAATCGTTAGCCGGAGCGCGTCGCAAGCGGCGACCCCTACCTACCCGAAGGCAGGAAGCGGAAGCCCCCTTTTTTGAGGACCTCAATCGCAGCGGCTAGCTCGCCCGCAGCCACCCCCAGGAAGACGCCTCCGTCCGTGCCGGCGATCGCCGGGACCGCGTCCCGCTCGCGCGGGCCCAGGCAGACCACACCGAAGCTCCCGGTCCGCGCCGGCGCGGCCCTCTCCCCGGCCCGCGGCCCTCTCCCCGGCCCGCAGCCCTCTCCCCGGACCGCAGCCCCAGAGCCTTTCGAGCGGCTGCCTTAGCGCCCTCCGCCACCGCCTGCACCTGTTCGTTCGGCGGTAGCTCGGTGAGACGTGAGGCCGTCGAGGCGGTACCCCTCCCGCCTCCACGGCTGCGATGAGTTCGGTGCAGCCGCTGTGCAGCACTTTGCTCGCGTGCATGAGCCACCTCCGGGATACATTGAGGGCGGTTGCCGCCTGGTGGTGTGATTGCAACAACTTACCGTGGTGCAGATTTGCACCGCGAGCCGGCCGGGCCACTTGCAGCACCTTCGCCAACCGCGCCACCACCAGCGCCCGTTGCGATTCGCCCAGGTGCCGCCGCCGGAGATTCAAGCGGAGCGACAGCTCCGGCAGCGCCCCCTCGCCCTCCCGCCGGACAAACCTCGGCTCGACGCCCGCCTGCCGGCAGGCCCGGCACCGCTCCGGCCGTCCAGGATGCTACCCCGCGTCAACCAGGATCGGCTCGCGCCAACCGTGCTTACGCGACCCCGGCCAAGAGTGGAAACAGCTCCGCCACCGCATGAAATTCTCGCTCCCTGTTCCCAGACCTCAAGGGCCGGCGACGACGTGGGTAGGCCGGCCAGCCAGAAAGTTCCAAACATTGTCCACGGACAGTTGCAGGCCGGCCTCCAGAGCCTCGGGGGTCACCCCGGCCGAGTGGGGCGTCAGGACCACGTTGTCGAGCTGGGTGAGGGGGTGGCCCGGCGGCAGAGGCTCCGCGTCAAACACGTCCAGACCAGCGCCGGCGATGCGGCGCGAGGCGAGCGCCTCCCGTAGCGCCGCCTCGTCCACGATCGGTCCGCGAGCGGTGTTGATCAACATCGCCGTGGGCTTCATCAGCCCGAGCTCCCGCGGACCCAGGAACCCGCGGGTCTGGTCGGAGAGACGCAGGTGCACGCTGACCACGTCGGCGGTCCGGAGCAGCTCGTCGAGCTCCACCAGCTCGAAGCCCAGTGCCGGGTTGGGGTGCATGGTCCAGGCGATAACCCGCATGCCGATGCCGGCGCCCAGTTCGGCGAAGCGGCGCCCGATGGCCCCCAGGCCGATGATGCCGAGCGTCTTGCCGCACATCTGGGCGACGAACCCGCGCGGCCACTGGCCCTGCCGGACCTGGGCGTCGATGCGCGGGATCTGGCGGGCCAGCGCCAGCATCAGGGCGAGAGAATGCTCGGCGATCGAAGGGGCCGACACGCCGGGGGTGTTGGTTACGGTGACCCCGTGGCCCACGGCGGCGGCAAGATCGATGTTATCGGTGCCCGTGCCCCAGATCGAGAGCATCCGCATCCGGGGACAGGCCGCGAAGACGTTCGCGGTGAACTTGCAGGAGGAGCGGATGTTGAAAACGATCTCGGCGTCCCGGAGGCGCTCGAGCAGGCGCTCCTCGGAGCCGGGCAGCGTGTCGTAGTAGTCCACTGCCGCGCGGGCGGTGAGGTTCTGGTAGGCCCGGCTCGGGGCCAGGACCGGAGGATAATCGTCGGGGATTACGATTTTCATACTATTTAGGTAGCGCCGGCGGCGACTGTCCCCAAGCCGAGATGATGATCGGGAACGAAACGCCGACGTACAAGCACTTGATGGGGTTGTCGTCGTTCCAAGCTACCGCGAACAGGCCACCGAACACAACAAAGACCAAGGATACGATCAAGTATTGCCATGAGAAAGGAAAAATGTTGGGATTGACCTGGACCACGATCTTGTAGAGTCTCACGACCTCCGGCGCAGCGGCCCCGACCGCACCCCAAACGAATCGCGACCAGCTCCAGCGCACTCCCATTATCAAAGAAAGAGAGTGCCTAGATACTCGCGAAGCCAGGATGGCAGCAGGCTTCGGAAGAGCAAGAGTGCGCCCAACAGGCTGAAGGCGCCCAGGAGAGGCCAATTCAGACCCTTATCGGCTGGTTGCATTGGATGCCATTTCGAGTCCATATCTGTATCTGTATTCTACATCATCAGGCATCGCGGGGTCGCAAGAAGAAGTCGAGTTGTTCGTCGAGGTTTACGCCCTTTGGTCGTTGGGCGGCCTCGGGGTGGGTGTCCAGGAAGCGCTGGAGCATCGCCCGCTGGAGCCGCTCCACCGTGGCGGCGTGCTCGGGCCGCCCGGCGAGGTTCACAAACTCGCCGGGGTCCGAGCGCAGGTCGTAGAGGCGCCGGTAGCGGCCGGGCGTCGGATTGTCCGTCTTGTACCCATCGCCGCGCTCGCGGCGGCCCGTGCAATAGATGAACTTCCACTCGGCGGTTCGGAGGGCGGCCTCTTCGTTTTCCAGGTACTCGGTGAAGATCAGGTCGCGGTGGCCGGTGGCCGAGCCTCGGAGCAACGGCACGAGGCTGCGGCCGTGGGTTACCGGCAGGGGATCGGCGCCGAGCCACTCCAGGATGGTCGGGCCAATATCCACCGACTCGGTGAGCGCCCGCACCGTCCGGCCGCCCCGCAGCGCCGCCGGGTGGCGGAAAATCAGGGGCGTGCGCAGGGCCGGGTCGAAGCAGCAGTGCTTCTCGAAGCGGCCGTGATGGCCCAGGCAGTAGCCGTGGTCGGCGGTGTAGACCACCAGGGTGTCCTCCTCGAGGCCCAGTGTTTGGAGCCCGTCGAGGACCGCGCCCACGTTGCGGTCCAGGAACTCGACTGCAGTGTAGTACGCCGCGTTGATCCCGCGCTTGTCGTCGCCGGTCAGGTCGCGGAAGATGAGCGGGATCTGGGGCGGATCCTCGGGACCGACGCGGGGCAGGTCGAAGGCCGCCGGGTCGGCGCGGTCGCGGTCTTCGAGGGGGAAATCGAACGGGGAGTGCGGCTCGTTGAAGCTCAGCCACAAGGCGAACGGGTGATTCCGGTGATCCTTCAGGTATTCCAGGCCCCAGCGGGCGACAAAAGCGCCGCGCATGTCGGCGTGGTAGCGGGGGAAGGGAAGCTTCTCGGCGTTGAGCCAGATGCGGGCGGGGTCCCGGAAGGGCCGCCAGGCGGGCTTGACGCGAATGTCGGGGGGCGCCGGCCGGGCCTGGACCTGCGCCTCGTGGACCCGGTAGCCGGCCTGATCGGCCAGC
>JBGOUV010000223.1:0-11510 GCA_041477815.1 Terriglobia bacterium
AATGAAACGCATAACACCTATATCTACAAATAAGCAAAAAAACAATCACAACAACACAATCATCATATCTTCAAGAGCGATGGCGGTCTTGCCGGTCTGGCGGTCGCCGATGATCAACTCGCGCTGGCCGCGTCCGATGGGGATCATGGCGTCCACGGCCTTGATGCCGGTCTGGATCGGCTCGCGGACCGGTTGCCGCTCCACCACGCCGGGGGCCAGGCGCTCGATGGGGTTGAAATCGGAGGTGGCGATGGAGCCCTTGCCGTCCACCGGCTGGCCCAGCGAGTTCACCACGCGTCCCACCAGGGCCTCGCCCACCGGAACCGACATGATGCGGCCGGTCCGCTTTACTTCGTCGCCTTCCTTCAGCTCCAGGTATTCACCGAGCAATACCGAGCCCACCTGGTCTTCTTCCAGATTCATGGCGATGCCGGACACGCCGTGGGGAAACTCCAGCAGCTCGCCGAACATGACCTTCTCCAGGCCGTGCAGCCGCGCGATGCCGTCGCCAAGCGAGATGATCGATCCGACCTCGGAGACCTCCACGGTCCCCTCGTAGTTCTCAATCTGCTCGCGAATGATCTTCGTTATTTCGTCCGCACTGATTTGCGCCATATCACCTCAAGAGAACGTGGGTCGTAGAACGTGGATCGTAGGCAAACCCGGATTGGCCCACGATCTACGATCCACGTTCTACGATCCTTCCACGATCTGCCGCCGTAGCACCGCCAGCCGCCCTTTCACCGAGCCGTCGTAAATCGTCGAACCGATCCGGACCAGCGCTCCGCCCAGCAGTCCGGGGTCGGTCTGGAAGCGGGATTGTACGGAGTGGCCGGTCTTCTGGGCGAGTCGGGAGGTGAGGGCGCTCTGGTCCTCTGCCACGGCCGGCTGCGCCGTGGTGACCTCGGCCCGCACCACACCGCGTCGCTCGTCGAGCAGCGCCTGCACGGCGGCCAGCATCTCGCCCAGCAGGGTGAGACGGCGGTGATCGGCGACCACGTAGAGGAAGTTCTGCCCCGCCGGGCCCAGACCCAAGCGCGCTCCCAGACCGGCGATGATGGCCTTCTTCTTGGCGGGAGGCACGGCGGGCGACAGCAGCACGCCGCGCAGCTCGACCGACCCCCGGAACACGTCCTGAAACGCCGCCAGTTGTCCGATGACCGCCTCGGGCGTGACCGCGGCGCCTGGCTTGGTCACCACCTCCACCAGGGCCCGCGCGTATCGATTAGCCAGTGCCGATGCCATACCTTATAGATGCCGGACAAACGCCCCGAGAAGCGACCGTTGGAGGTCGGGCGTCATCCGGGCGGTGATTTTCTTTTCCGCCAGCTCGACGGCTAACTGTGCCGTGTAGGCCTGCAGCTCGGTCCGGGCTGCTTTAGTCGCGGCCACCACCTCCTGATCGGCCAGGAGGAAGACCTTCTTCACGCGGGCGCCGGTTTCGCCCTCGATCCGTTCGTGCTCCAGGGCCATTTCGGTCCGGGACTTGGCCTTCAGGTCTTCGATGTCCAAGCCCAGCCGGGCCAAGCGTTCGTCGATCGCCTCGGCGCGGGCTTCGCTCTCCGCCAGTTTCCGGCGGGAGTCGGCGATATCCTTCACGATGCTCTCGCTGCGCTCGGCGAAGAAGGGACCGGCCTGCTTGCGGATCAGCCAGCCGAGCAGACCGGCCAGGATCAGGAAGTTGACGATGCGCCAAAGCATGAGGTGGTCATGCCCGCCTTCGGCCGCCAGCAGGAGGAGCGCCATCGTCATTGGGTCAGCACCCTCTCGACGATCTGGCCGGACAGAGACTCGACCTGCGCCCCCAAGGCCAGTTTGGCCGCGGCCACGTCCTCGGCGATCTGGGCACGGGCCGCCCGCACCTGCGCCTCGGCCTGGCCCCGGGCTTCCTTCACCCGCGCCGCCTGGGCCTCGACGGCCCGCTGGCGCTCGGCGTCGATCTCCCGAAAGATCTCGCCCCGCGCCGCCTGCAGCTTGGCCTCATACTCGGCCGCCTTCTGCTCGGCCCTCTGGAACATCTCCTCGGCCCGCTCGCGGGCGCCGGAGGTCGCCTCGCGCCGCTCGGCCAGGACTTGGCCCAGCGGTCCAAAGAAGGTCTTCCGCAAGTAGAAGTAAAGAACGATCACCAGGAAGAAAGTGGGCAGCGCTTGGAGCAGGATGTCGCCTAGCGCGCTAAGCGTTTGGTCCATATAGTCTATCGGGAAAGGCCGTGGGACTCGACGACGTACGAATACTACACCGTAGCACGCCGGGTGGAGCTAAGTCAAATGCGGTGACGCGCTTGCACGCGCTTGCGGCGGAGGTTGGCTTTGGTTTTTCAAATCGTGCCGCCGAGTTCCGAAAATCCCTCCGACGCTCAAAAATCCTCCCCCCTGTGCTACAACAAACTGGGGGCCGCCATGACCCGCAGACTCACCACCGCTAGCTTGAAAGCCATCAACCAACTTTTAGCGGACTACCCCCGACTCAGGGGGCGTGTCCTCGTTATGCTTTGCGAAAGACTAACAGGTAAACCACAAAACAGAGCCCAGCGATAACCAGGACTATCGGGATCGCTCCAGCACCTCATAAAAACCCAGCAAGTAACGACCTGCCCGTCGTCCAACTGATGAGTAGCCCAATACCTCCGAGCAAGCCGCAGAGCACGATAACGCCGATGGCGAGCCGAATATTCATGTTCCGTTCGGCGTTGCTGGTGTCCGGTATGTATGCAGGAGGAGACCATTCACCCGGAGAGAACTTGGTCCCACAATTTGGGCAAACATTGAAGCGCCCTGGGCGGATTGCTGTGCAGCGCGGACATTGGTACCCTTCTTTGGGCATTCTCGCTATTGTGTCACACCACGAGCGTTATCGGCATTCAGGAAGCATACCATCAGGGACACAGATTTAGCGCACTACCCGGCGGCGCAGAAAAGCCCGCCGCGCCTGAGCTGCGAGGTTTTTGACCGTTCATGGGGACTAGGAAGCGAGAGGCGACACACCGATGCGAGAACTGCGGCCGTGCCGCCCAGTTGCGACATGTGACCCGAAGCTACGGTAAGGGCTCCAGCCTGTTGGTTGTCGAGAATGTCCCAGTCGTGAGTTGCCCTCACTGCGGCGCTACGTACCTCACGTCTGAAACCCTTCACGAAATCGACCGTATCAAGGCCCACCGCCGTAGTCTTGCCAAGCAGCGCAACGTAGCTGTCGCCGAGTTCGTTTAGCAGCGGTTCAAAAATCCTTGGCCTGCTGCGTTCCTGCGGATCACAGCCCCATCAAGATCCGCATCCGGTCTTCCACCTCCCGCATGGTTCGCCCGGACACCCGGCCACGGTAACGCGTCAGCCGCTGCTTCGACACCGATCGCACGTCCTCACACTTGATGTGGCTCACGTCCGTCACCCCTCCCTCCGGCGGCTCCACCCGGACATGCCAGCGCACCTGTCGATCCGTTCGCGTAAGTGGAATGGCCACGACCAGGTCGGCGGGCCCCCGGTTGAAGAGATCGACCGAAACAATCAGCGCCGGACGATGACCCGCCTGCTCGCGCCCTCGGGTCGGGTTGAAATCGAGGTCCCAGATCTCACCGCGTGCGGCCTGTCTCTCGCTCATTCGTCGTCAAGCCCGTCGCTCAGCGTGCGCTCCCACAACTTGCGCTCGGCAAGTTCCTCCCGCCACGCCTTGCGGTTCTTCTTCAGAGCGGCGAAATCCGCGTTGGCCTCCCGCAGAAATCTCTCGCGGCGGTACGCTTCGATGGCCCTGTCCAGGATCGATTGCATGGACTGGCGCTCCGTGTGTGCCATACGGCGCAGGGTTTCTCGGGCGGAAATGCTGATTCGAACATTGGCGCTGGCCATGTCTACACTATTGTATGCAGATCTGTGGCGTCACTGCCAGGTAAAACATCCCCGCCTGTGCTACAACAAACTGGGGGCCGCCATGACCCGCAGACGCACCACCGCCCAAGCCATTATCGCCGTCCTCAAGAGCCAGTACGCCGAGCGCGACGGCGCCGAGCACGCCTTCTTCGCCGGCTGCTTCGGCATCTTCGGACACGGCAACGTCGCCGGACTCGGCCAGGCCCTCGAGCAGGACCGCCAATTCCGCTTCTACTGGGGCCGCAACGAGCAGGCCATGGTCCATACCGCCGCCGCCTTCGCCAAGATGAGCAACCGGCTTCGCACCCTCGCCTGCACCACCTCCATCGGACCCGGCGCCACCAACATGGTCACCGGAGCCGCCTGCGCCACCATCAACCGCCTGCCGGTCCTCCTCCTCCCCGGCGACATCTTCGCCCGCCGCAACGTCGCCCCCGTACTCCAGCAGCTCGAATCGCCGTCCACCCAGGACATCGGCGTCAACGATTGTTTCCGCCCCGTCTCCCGCTACTGGGACCGCATCTACCGCCCCGAGCAGATCCTCACGGCGCTCCCCGAGGCCATGCGCGTCCTCACCTCCCCGGCCGACACCGGCGCCGTAACCCTGGCCCTCCCGCAGGACGTCCAGGCCGAGGCCTTCGATTACCCCGAAGAACTCTTCGCGAAGCGCGTATGGCCAATCCAGCGGCCCCGCGGCGATGCCGCTGCCTTCCGCCGCGCCGTCGAGTGGATCCGCGCCGCCCGCCGTCCCCTCATCGTAGCCGGCGGCGGCGTGCTTTACTCGGAAGCCAGTGAGGCCCTCGCCCTCCTGGCCTCCCAGACCGGCCTCCCGGTCGCCGAGACCCAGGCCGGCAAGGGATCGCTCCACTACGACCACCCCCAGTCGCTCGGCGCCATGGGTGTCACCGGTACCCCCGGCGCCAACATACTCGCCCGCGACGCCGACCTCGTCATCGGTATCGGCACCCGCTACTCCGACTTCACCACCGCCTCCAAAACCGCCTTCCAGAACCCCCAGGTCCGCTTCGTCAATATCAATGTCGCCGAGTTCGACGCCTACAAGCACTCGGCCCTTCCCGTAGTGGCCGATGCCAACGTCACCCTGGAAGCTCTCGCCGCAGCCCTCGCCGGCCACCACGTCGACGCCGGCTACGCCTCCCGCATCGAGCGTTTCCACACCGAATGGGACCAGGAGGTCCAGCGCCTCTACAACCTTCGCCACGGGCCGCCCCTCAGCCAGGGCGAGGTCATCGGCGCGGTGAACGAAGTCTCCGGCCCCCGCGACGTAGTCGTCTGCGCCGCCGGCTCACTACCCGGCGACCTCCACAAGCTTTGGCGCACGCGCGACTTCAAGGGCTACCACCTCGAATACGGCTACTCCACCATGGGCTACGAGATCGCCGGCGGCCTGGGTATTAAGATGGCTGACCCCAGCCGCGAGGTATGGGTCATGGTCGGCGACGGCTCCTACCTGATGATGGCCCAGGAGATCGTCACTTCCGTCCAGGAAGGCGTCAAGCTCAACATCGTGGTCCTGGACAACCACGGCTTCTCCTCCATCGGCGGACTCAGCCACGCCGTAGGCTGCGAAGGCTTCGGCACCGAGCTGCGCTACCGCGCCAACGGCGATTTCGCCGGCCCCTCCATTCCCCTGGACTTCGCCCAAAACGCCGCCTCGCTGGGAGCCTGTTCCACCCGCGTCCAGACCCGCGACCAGCTCGCCCAAGCCCTCCAGGCCTGCCGCACCCACGACCGCACTTCTGTGGTAGTCGTCGAGACCGACCTCGAGTCCCGCGTCCCCGGCTACGAATCCTGGTGGGACGTGCCCATCGCCGAAGTCTCCGAGCGCCCCACGGTCGAGGCCGCCCACCGCGCCTACGTCGAAGCCAGGAAGAAGGAGCGCTACTTCCTATGAAGGCGAAGGCGAATTCACCGCAGAGGACACAGAGGACACAGAGTAACCAAAGGGGTTTTCCTCTGCGTCCGCTGTGTCCTCTGCGGTGCAGCCGGGCTTCGGGTCGCTAAATGGACGTCACCATCCTCGGCCGCATCGGCTACGACCTCTACTCCGAAGAGCCTCACGTTCCCCTCCCCCAGGTGCGGCGCTTCTCCCGCTACCTCGGCGGCTCCAGCGCCAACATGGCCGTCGGACTCGCCCGCCTGGGCGCCCAGGTTGGCATAGTAGGCTCCCTGGGCGATGACGCCCTAAGCGAGTTCCTCCGAGACTTCCTCCGCCGCGAGCGTGTCGACACTTCCCACCTCCAGACCGCCCCCGGCTATCTCCCCTCGCTCGCCATCACGGAGGTCTCTCCCCCCGACCGCTTCCCCCAGGTCTTCTACCGCCGCGACCCCGTCGACACCCGCGTCGACCTCGACGCCGCCGCCCTCGCCTACCTCGCCTCCGGCCGCATGTTCATCACCAACGGCACCTCGCTCTGCACCTCGCCCTCCCGCGAATCGACCTACCTGGCCCTGGAGACCGCCCGCCGCGCCGGCGCTCGCGTGGTCCTCGACGTCGATTACCGCTCCATGTCCTGGCGCCGCCCCGAGGAGGCCGGCCTGGCCATCCGCCTGGCCCTCCCCTGGGTCGACGTCCTCATCGGCAACGACCTCGAATTGAAACTCGTCACCGGCGCCCCGACACTCGATGCCGCCATCGAACGCCTCCAGGACGCCCGCCTCCCCATGCTCGTCTCCAAGCTCGGCGACAAAGGCACCCGCGTCTGGATGGGCGAAGAGTCGGTATTCCTCCCGCCCTATAATGTCGAGGTAATCTCCACCATCGGCGCCGGCGACGGCTTCGCCTCCGGCTTCCTCTATGCCCTCCTCCAGGATCTCCCCGTCCTCGACTGTCTCCACTACGGCAACGCCGCCGCCGCCATCGTCGTCAGCCGCCTGAGCTGCTCCGAGGCCATGCCCACCCTCGCCGAAGTCGAGGCTCTCCTCGCCCAACAGAAAGTCTCATGATCGAAAACGAAGAACAACTGGAAGAAGCTCTTTCCCGTCCCACCTCCGCCGACGTCGCCGCTATGCGCGCCCTTGACGGCGACCTGATGCTCCTCGGCGTCGGCGGCAAGATGGGACCCTCCCTGGCCCGCCTCGCCCGCCGCGCCTCGGACGATGCCGGCGTCTCCCGCCGCATCCTCGGAGTTTCGCGCTTCTCCGAGCCCGGCCTCCGCGAATCTCTCCAGGCCTCCGGCGTCGAAACCATCCCCTGCGACCTGCTCGACCGCGCCGGCCTGGCCGCCCTCCCCAACGTCCCGAATGTACTGTTCATGACCGGACGCAAGTTCGGCTCCACCGGCCAGGCCTGGCTCACCTGGGCCATGAACGTCCTGGTTCCGGCCCTGGTCGCCGAGCGCTTCCGCGAGTCCCGCATCGTGGCTTTCTCGAGCGGCAACGTCTACCCCCTGACCCCGGTCCAGCACGGCGGCCCCACCGAGGACCATCCCCCCGACCCCGTCGGCGAGTACGCCATAAGCGCCCTCGGCCGCGAGCGCATGTTCGAGCATTTCTCCCACCAGTACGGCACCGCCGCCGTGATTCTCCGCCTCAACTACGCCATCGACCTCCGCTACGGCGTCCTCCGCGACGTTGCCGACAAGGTCTACCACGCCGCCCCAGTGGACCTCTCGATGGGCGCGGCCAACGTCATCTGGCAGCGCGACGCCAACTCGGTAGCCCTCCGCGCCTTCGCCCATACCCAGTCACCGCCCCTCCTCCTCAATCTCACTGGCCCCGAAACGGTCTCGATCCGCGCCGTGGCCCAGCGCTTCGGCCAGCTCTTCGGCCTCGAACCGATCCTCACCGGCACGGAAGCCCCCACTGCCCTGCTCAACAACGCCTCCCGCTGCCACGCCCTGTTCGGCTACCCCAGCGTGTCGCTCGACCAGATGATCCAGTGGATCGCCCACTGGGTCAGCCTCGGCGGACGCAGCCTCGGCAAGCCCACCCACTTCGAGCAACGCGATGGAAGATTCTGAGCGGCAGCACCCCATGACCGGCCAGACCATCTCCCACTATCAGATCCTGGAAAAGCTGGGCGAAGGCGGCATGGGCGTGGTCTATCGCGCGCGGGATACGCACCTCGACCGCGCCGTGGCTATCAAGCTATTGCGCGGGGAGGCCGTAGCCGATGCGGATCGCAAACGCCGCTTCGTGCAGGAGGCTAAGACCGCCTCCGCCCTCAACCACCCCGGCATCATCACCATCTACGATATTGACACCGCCGCCGGCGTCGACTTCATCGCCATGGAGTACGTCGAGGGCCGCACGCTCGACCACTGCCTCGGCCCCAAGGGCATGCCTCTCGACGAGGCCTTGAAGTACGCGATCGAGATGGCCGACGCGCTGGCGGCGGCGCACGCCGCCGGCATTGTCCACCGGGATCTGAAACCCGGCAACATCATGATTACGGAGAAGGGCCACGTCAAAGTGCTCGACTTCGGCCTCGCCAAGCTCATCGAGCGCTTCGACAACGACCCCTCCGCCCCCACCGAGATCCTGGACGGAGCCGCCCCGCGAACCGAGGAAGGCGTCATCGTCGGAACCATCGTCTACATGTCGCCCGAGCAGGCGGAAGGCAAGAAGATCGATCGCCGGTCCGACGTGTTTTCGTTTGGCGCCGTGCTTTACGAGATGGTCACCGGACGGCGGCCCTTTCAGGGTCAGACCAAACTCTCTACCCTGACCGCCATCCTGCACCAGGAGCCGCCGCCTCCCAGCGACAGGAACCCGTCGGTACCCCGCGAGTTCGAGCGGATCCTGACGCGTTGCCTGCGCAAGGACCCCGAGCGCCGCTTCCAGCACATGGACGATGTGAAGGTCGCCTTGCAGGAAGTGAAAGAGGAATCGGAGTCCGGCCTCGCGATCCGTCCGCCGCTGCCGGCCCGGCGCCGGCAGCCCTGGCCCTCGCTGGCCGCCGTCGCGGTCATGCTGCTGGCCGCAGGCGCCGGCTTGGCGTGGTGGCTGTTCCGGCCCTCCGCCCCGGCCCCGCCCGCCGCCTTGACCCGGCTCAC
This sequence comes from Terriglobia bacterium, assembly GCA_041477815.1. Classification (GTDB taxonomy): domain Bacteria; phylum Acidobacteriota; class Terriglobia; order Bryobacterales; family JACQDG01; genus JBGOUV01. Next base: position 8,879 of record JBGOUV010000223.1, read on the forward strand.
CTCCGACGCCGGCCTCACCTGGGAACCGGCCCTCTCCCCCGATGGAAAGCTCCTGGCCTACTCCTCAGACCGTGGCGGTGAAGGCAACCTCGACATTTGGGTCCAGCAAGTCGCCGGCGGCGAGCCGATTCGCCTCACCCGCGACCCGGCCGACGAGCGCGAGCCAACTTTCTCATCCGACGGCTCCCGGATTGCCTTCCGCTCGGACCGCGAGGGTGGAGGGATCTATGTCGTCCCGGCCCTCGGCGGCGAATCGAGGCTCCTTGCCAAGGACGGCCACCGGCCACGCTTTTCCCCCGACGACAACTGGATCGCCTACTGGATAGGGCATCGCGGTCCTGGCGATCCTACGGCGCCCGGCACCGCGCGGATTTACGTGGCGCCCGGCACCGGAGGACCGCCGCGCCAACTGCAGCCCGAGTTCGCTGTAGCCCGCTACCCGGCCTGGTCCCCCGATGGGAAGCGCCTCGTGTTTTGGGGCCGGCGCAGCGCCACGGCGCCCCCCGCCGAGAGTGTTGACTGGTGGATAGCTCCGCTCGACGGAGGTGAACCGGTTCGGACCGGAGCGGTCGCCGCGCTTCGCGCTCGGGATCTTCGCGGTATCATCATCCCCGGCGTTTGGATGCCCGCCGGCAACCAGGTCTTGTTCTCGGCCACGCTGGGAGATAGTACGAACCTGTGGCAAGTGAAGCTGGCGCCGCCCGACTGGAAGGTCGCCGGCCTTCCCCAGCGGCTCACCCTCGGGACGGATTTCAACGATCAGCCCTCCATTGCCCCCGGCCCCGGCCGCCTCGTTTTTTCCAGCCTGACCTCTCACCGCGACATCTGGAGTCTGCCGATCAACACCTCCACAGGAAGCCGCGCCGGTGAGATCCACAAGCTGACCGAGAGCGGTGCCTCCGCCGATTTCGGTTCTCTTTCCGCGGACGGGAAAAGACTGGTGTTTGCCTCTGTCAGGGCGGCCAACCGCGACATTTGGATGAAGAACCTGGAGACCGGCAAGGAGACCAACCTTACCCCCACCCCAGCCGACGAGTACCATCCCCGGCTCACCGCCGACGCCTCCAAAGTGGTCTACTCGACGACTACGGATGGATCGCCTTTCCTCTCTGTTATTGCGGTCGCGCCCGGCCCCGACGGCGCCCCCCGCCCCGGCGTACCGGAGAAAGTGTGCCAGGCTTGCCGGTGGGCCTGGAGTTGGTCCTCGGATGGGAAAAGCATCCTCTTTTCACCGCCAGGGACTAAGACCGCCCGCATCGACCTCCTGAACATCTCCTCGGGAGAGAAAGTCCCCCTGCTGGCCCATCCAAGCTACAACCTGTATCAGGCCAACTTCTCGCCCGACGATCGCTGGATCGCGTTCCAAGCCGGGGTCCAGCCGGCGCGTTCCCAGATATTCATAGTGCCTGCCAGGCCCCCGGTGGGGGATTGGATCCCGGCCACGGAGGGCGACGCCTGGGACGACAAACCGCGCTGGTCGCTCACCGGCAACCTCCTCTACTTTCTCTCCGACCGCGATGGCTTCCGCTGCCTCTGGGCCCGGCCTCTGGACGCGGCCACCAAACGCCCCGCCGCGCCGCCGTTCCCGGTCTATCACTCCCACAGCGCCAGGCGCTCTCTGATGAATGTATCCCTGGCCGTACTGGAGCCCGCCGTGGCCCGCGACCAGATCGTGTTCAACCTCGGTGAAATCACCGGGAACATCTGGATGGCCCCGCTGGAGGCGCAGAAATGACGGCTCGTTTGCGAGAGGGTCTGGTGATCCCGGCCCATCCCCTGGCCCTCACCGCCGAGCGCCGCCTCGACGAGCGCCGCCAGCGCGCCCTCACCCGCTACTACCTGGCCGCCGGCGCCGGTGGCATCGCCGTCGGAGTCCACACCACCCAGTTCGAAATCCGCGACCCTAAAATCGGACTCCTCCGCCCCGTCCTCGAACTCGCCGCCGACACCGCCCGCGACTCCGCCATCGTCCGCATCGCCGGCATCTGCGGCCCCACTTTCCAAGCTACCGCCGAAGCCCGCCTCGCCCACGACCTCGGCTACCACGCCGGCCTGCTCTCCCTCGGCGCCCTCCGCGACGCCTCCCTCGATCAGCTCATCACCCACTCTCAAGCCGTAGCCGAAATCATCCCCGTCATGGGCTTCTACCTCCAACCCTCCGTCGGCGGCCGCCTTCTCGACTACTCCTTCTGGCGCCGCTTCGTCGAGATTCCCAACGTCGTCGCCATCAAAATGGCCCCCTTCAACCGCTACCAGACCCTCGACGTGGTCCGCGCCGTCGCCGAGTCCGGCCGCGCCGCCGACATCGCCCTTTACACCGGCAACGACGACACCATCGTCACCGACCTCCTCACCACTTTCCGCTTCGGCGACACCTCCCTCCGCATCGTGGGCGGCCTTCTCGGACACTGGGCCGTCTGGACCCGCCGCGCCGTCGAGCTCCTCCACCGCGTCCAGTCCATCGCCGGCCGCGGCTGCACCATCCCCAGCGATTTGCTCACCCTCGCCGCCCAGGTCACCGACTCCAACGCCGCCCTGTTCGACCCCCAGCACGCCTTCGCCGGTTGCATACCCGGCATCCACGAGGTACTATGCCGCCAAGGCCTCCTGGCCGGACGCTGGTGCCTTAACC
>JBGOUV010000206.1:0-12036 GCA_041477815.1 Terriglobia bacterium
ACCGTAGCGGCGCCGGTGGCCGGGTCGATCTTCACCTTGACCACGATATTGCTGGCGGCGCTGACCACATAGCCGTCGTCGGCCCGGTTCTTGAACGCGATGGCCCACGGCTGGGTGATGAAGCGCTTGGCGGGGTTGGTCTGGGCTGCCACCGCGCGGTGCATGTTTATGGTTTTGCCGGCATCCGTGCGGGAGGTCCGGTCGATGACGCTCAACAGGCTGTGCGTGTTGACATCGAAGCGGGTGGGACCATTCGGGGAGGTGCCGGTGTTGGGCACCAAGGCGAAACGGCCCCGGATAACGATGCCGTTGAGCTGGTTCGGGTAGGCGCCGGTGACGAATTTGAAGTCTGCGGCCACGGGAGCGGCTGGAGCGGCGATTCGCGCGAGCGCGTCGCCGGCGGCATTGAATCCGGTATCGGCCAGCGGATTGAGGATCACTTCGCCGGTAATGGTGTCGGTGGCGGCGGCGATGATGGTCACGTGGCCGGCCTTGGCGTCGTCGGCTCCGTCGAGTTTGCCGGGGATCGGGAGCGCCAGGAACTGCGTCACGTAGACCGTCTCCTGCGATTCATCGCCGCCACCGTTGGTGATGGCGATCCCCCGCGGCTCGGGGCCTACATTCGCGATGGTGCGGATGACTTGGCGCGTCCTCGTCTCGATCACCGAGACGCTGTTGGAACGGGCGTTGGTGACGTATAGCTTGCCGCCCGAGGGCGTCAACGCCAGCCCGTACGGCTCAGCGCCGACCGGGATGGTGGCAATCACGGGAGTGGCGCCGAAGTTGGTGCGATCCACGGCGATCACCGTGACCGTGCCGCTTACCGTATTGGCGACATATACTTGCCCGCCATCGGGAGACAGGGCGACGCCATTGGGCTCGCGGCCCACCCGTACCTCGGCCACCTTCGCGCCGTTGCCGGTGCGGAGGTCGAACAGGCTGACGGTGTCGTTGTCGGGATTGGCCACCACCAGCAGCCCGTCGTCGGCGCTCAAGGCCAAGGTTTGGGAGCTGGTGGGCCCGGGATAGCGGATTACCTGGGCGCTGCCCACGGCCGCCGCCAGCAGAGGCAGCGCGGTCCAGGCCAAACTCTTAAGAAAGGTGATGACTCTCATGGGAAATGTCTCCAAACCAGACCAATCTAGACTGTACCCCATTGCGTGTTGCAAAGCGCAAGTAAGTTTAGTGTAAATTTGACAAGCTGGCTCTTCTAACTCGGAGGGGGTGCTTTGTGGCTAGGCGCCGCGACAAATGGACCTGAGCGCAAGCTTTGGTCGCCCCAGGGGACGGGGATGGCGGGGTCGGGGTTGTGGGGACTGTTCGGGGAGTTGAGGTGGGATTCCACCTTGCATCTCTACACCTTGCAGTGACTATCGGACGCCAGGCGGTGGCGGTGGCGGGCGACCAGGTTGTAGGCGGCTTCGCCGGCGGGGGAGAACAGGGGAAAGAAGAACGCCAGGAGCAGGGCGGCAACGATAGGGCGGGTGGGGAGGACCAGCAGCAAGGCGGTGGCGAAGTAGAAGAGGGGGTTGTAGAGGACCATCCTCTTGCAGGCGGCGAAGCCGGCGTAGGTGCGGGAACCGGCGACGAGGTGGAGGCGTTCTTGGAGGGCCCGCTGGGGAATTCCGAAACGCTCGGCCGCGCCGGATTGGAACGGCATCCAGTCGAGGGAGGGCTGGAGGTCAAAGCGCTCCCACCACCTCTTGGTGAGGGCGCAGAAGCCGCAATCGCCGTCCCAGATGACCACCGGGCGGACGGCGGGCCAGTCGACGAAGGCGAGGCTGGCGGCGGTCATGGCGTAGAAGAACATAGTGAACGTGCTGCCGGTGAAGAACATCATCGCGGACTGGAACAGGAGGTTGCCCCAGATGCCGAGGGGGTAAAGGCGGGGGAACAGGAAGGCGATGGAGAGGCTGAGTTCGATGAAAATGGTGGCGAAGCAAAAGAATTTGGCGAGGACCAGGTCGGGCAGGAGGGGGGCTAGGGTGAGGTAGAGGGAGTGGTGGAGGCGGTCGGCGGCCCAGTGCTGGAAGAAGAGGCCGGACTGCCAATCGGGGTCGAGGAGTTTGTTGAGGCCGGCGCCGAAGTAGACGATGACCATTTGCAGACGCAGGGGCCAGGGGGGTTGTCCGGGTACGTGCAGGCCGATCAGAAAGAGCAGGGCCCCGCAGAACATCTTGTTGTTGCCGTAATAGGCTTTGGAGGAGACGACGGCGAGGAGGATGGTGAGGCCGAGGACCAGCGAGGAGAGACGGACCGAGCGGTTGAAAAGCAGAGCGAGGGCGGCGGCGAGGAAGAAGAATTGGAGAACCAGGCGGAACGGGGCGCCGGGGAGCCGGTCGAGGCCGGGAAGGAAGGGGAGGAAGGGGTCGGGGAGGAGGCGGACGTGATTGGTGAGGAGCAAAGTTAGGGCGATCAGCTTGGCCAGCAACAGGAGGTTGGGCGGGAGAGCGGCGCCGTCGCAACGGAGGGGATTTAGCGAGGCGGCCATTGCCAGTGTTGCTCCTGTTTGCCGTTGACCCGGTAGGTGAGGTGGACCGTGGCTTGCTGTTCGGGGGTGAGGCGTTGCTCGACCTGTTGGAGGATGTCGATGACGTGTTGGGGCGAGCGGTTGTCGGCGCCCTGGGGAGACCGGCGGTACCGCCGGCGGATCTCGGCGGGGGTGAGGGGGCGGCCTTGTAAGGTGGCTTGAATGGAGTAGGAGGTCTGGGTGTCGTAGGGGGCCCAGCAGAAATACCGGGTTGGCACGAGGCGCGCGTAGAGAATGGCGGCTACCTGCGCGAGGAGAAAGAGGAGGGCTAGTGTATTCCGCACCCTGCTAGAGATTATAGCCACCGAACCGCGATCGTGAGGAGCGGAGGCTCACTGTCGCGGTTCGTTGCGGGAGCGATAGAATCGAGTGGTGGACTTGGTCTGGATTCCGGGCGGCGAGTACCGGATGGGGCAGGAGGATGGCCGGGACGAAGAGCGACCGGTGCACCGGGTGCGGGTGGACGGGTTCTGGCTCGGCCGGCGCCAGGTGACCAATGCCGAATATGACGTGTTCCGGCGGGAGACCGGGAGGCCGGCGTCGAAGTATCGGGAGCTGGCGGCGTTTGTGGGGCCCGAGCAGCCGGTGGTGGCGGTGAGCTGGTTTGACGCCGCAGGGTACTGTGAATGGCTAGGAGGGAAGTGCAGACTGCCTACCGAGGCGGAGTGGGAATGGGCGGCGCGCGGGGGTCGGGAGGGCAAGCTGTATCCTTGGGGGGACGAGCCGGTGTTCGAGCGGGAGAACTACGGCGCACGGTGGCGGGAGGGGCCGGAGCCGGTGGGGACGTCGGCGCCCAACGGATACGGGCTGTGGGACATGTGCGAAAACGTCCATGAGTGGTGTCTGGACTGGTACGATCCAAGGTATTACGAGGTCTCACCGGTGGAGAATCCGAGGGGGCCGGGGGAGGGGGTACGGCGGGCGTCGCGGGGAGGGTCGTGGCGGCACCAGATCAAGATTGCCCGCTGCGCGGCGCGGAGCAGCATCCCGCCGGAGTTTTGTTACGCCGATTACGGGTTCCGGGTGGCGAGCGGGAGCACCGCGCCTACCGGATCGACACCACCGCGCCGTTAGCCGGCTGGCCGCCTATGGCGATGAGGAGGGTCTGATCGCCGGAGGGGGCGTCGGCGGGAACCAGGACATTGGCCTGGGCCAGGCCGACAAAGCCGGGGGCCAGACCGAGGAAGAGTACCTGTGCCGCGGCCCCGCCGATGGAGGCCGAGGGCGTGCCGCTGACCAGCGAGAGCGGAGTGGCGGCGGCGGCTTGGCCGGTGGAAACCGAGGGTGTGACGCCGCCGTGACCGGTGAGATACACGATCAGGGCGGTGCCACGCGGGGCCGGGTTTGCGGAGGTGTTGAGGCTGAGGTCCTGGTTCTGGGCGGCGGCGCGGTTCTGGCCGTAGGTAAAGAGCCCGGGAGCCACGGCGGCGATGGCCACCGTCTCGGGCTGGCTCTGGAGGCCGTTGTTGTCCACCACCACCGCCACCGAGGAGCGGCCGGCCACCTCGAAGGGCATCTGGAAGTTAATCTGAGCCGCACTGATGAACAGGAGGGGCGCTTCCGCAATCTGGACCCCGCCGGCATCGCGGATCAGCGCGCGGACGCCGCGGAAGGCGGTGGGGAGCGTCTGGGTGCCCGGGAGGAAGGAGGTGGAGACGCCCTCCGCCGGACCGAGGTTCACGCCAAACAGACTCCCCAGGCCGCCGGGGGCGACGGGCGGGCGGAATCCAGCGGCGTTGCCGATGCCGCCGGAATTGACGCGGGGCAGCGTGGCAGGCGCAGGCGCCACGTCGAGCCGCACGGCGATGGTCTGGGGCGTGTTGCCGGCGGCCGGGGCGGCGATCGTAATGGTGGCGTTGTAGGTGCGGGCGGCGAGGCCCGCCAGATTCACCGCGACGTTCACCGTGGCCGGGGTGACGCCGCTGGAGGCGGAAAGGAAAAGCCAGGGTGACTCCGGATTGATGGAGACGCTCCAAGGAATGGAGTCTGCTCCGGTGGTGATACGGATAGGTTGGGAGGCCGGATTGGCGGCGCCGGCGGTGCCGCTGAAAGTGAGAGTAGCCGGACCGGCGGCCAGGGTGGGACGCAGGAAGGGCTCGGGCGAGGCCAGCAGACTGACGTTGTCCAGACCATCGGTTTCCGCCCCCCCGACCATTTCGGCGGCGATCTCGAGGCGTTGGACATTGACCAGCATCTGCTGGAAGCTGGTGGTTCCGGTCTCGCGCACGAAGAAATCGGCGGCCAAGGGGACGCGGAAGCGGGAGAACTCTCCAAAGCGGGCGGGGCTGCCCCCGATCCACAGGAACGACGATCCCGCGCCGGCCAGCCGGACCACCATGGGCCCCAGTCCGGCCGGGTCGGCCACGTGACGGTAGTCGAATTCCAGCCGGGGATTCTGGAGGGTCGCAATGTTGCCTAGGAACTTGCGGGGGGCGACGAAGAAGTCGTCATCGCCGCCGCCGGGCTCGCGGTAGCGGACCCAGCCGCCGGGGTTGCCGCTCTCCGACTGCCAGGAGAGGGCGGAATCGAGGTCCCCGTAAGAGGCTCCGGGGATAGCCACCGGGGGGAAGTTGCGGCCCCAGCCGTCGGCGGAGAGATCGAAGTTCGACACCACCGGGGCGGCGGGGACGGGCACGATGCCGGGCTGCGAGGGTGGCAGATCGGCCAGGAGGGCGAAATTGTCAAGGCCGTCGGTCTCGGCGGCGGCGCTAGCCTGATCCATGGTGATCTCGATCCGCTGGACGTTGGAGAGCGCCTGCTCGAGCGTTTCCTGCCCGGCGAACGGCCGGAAGGTGGCAGAGTTCAGGGGCAGGCGGAAGTGGTCCCAGGAGGCGGTGGTGGGAGCATCGGAAGTCCATTGGAAGACGGAGCCGTTGGCCAGGATGCGCACCCGCAGGGGCAGGTCCGACTCCGCACCGGTAACGTGGCGGTAGTCAAACTCCAGACGGGGGTTGAGCAGGGCGGCCAGGTTGCCGAGAAACTTGGGTGGGGCCACGGCGGCGTCCTGGAAATCGCCGTTGACATCGTTCATACGCAGGTAACCGCGACCGTCGGGGCCGCCCAGACTGGCAAAGTCGAGAAACGAACCGGGATCGCCGGTGGTGGCGCCGGGCACGGCGGATTCGGGAAAGTTGCGGTTCCAACCGTCGGTGTCGGCGTCGAACGTGGAGATGAGGTAGGTGCCGAACGTGCCGCCGCCGTCGAGGATGACGCGGATGGCGCCGGCGATAGTGGTGTTGAGCTGGCTGGTGGCTATGGCGATGTAGTAGGTGCCGGTCTGGAGGGGAGGAGAAGTGACCGCGCTGATGACAATGCGCTCGTGGCCGGCTGCGGAGCCGACGGTCTGGGCCGAGAAGTCCGACTTGGTGATGATGCCGCCGGTCGCCTCCACGTCGCGGCCGAAGCGCATCCACAGGCTGACGTCCTGGGCCAGGTTGTCGGTCTCGACTTCGACGGTGAGGCGGCTCGCGCCGCCGGGAACGGTGACCGCCAAGCCGGTGAGGACGAACGGCGTCGGTGTAGCGGGAATGGAGAAGCGCTGCGGAGAGCCGGGCCGCAGGCGCACCAGTTGGGCGCTCAGCGCGGCAGCCAGTAGCAGGGCGCAAACGGTACTGCGAAGCAACAATCTCATGAAGGGACTCCGGTCCGGCTTACTCCACGCCAAAGCAGAAGACGGTGTTGACGCCCTCCGGTGAGAGGCAGTATTGGCCCGACTCCAGGCTCTCATCGACGCGGATCTTGAAAACCTTGTCATGCACGAGAAATACCGAAAGCATCACCGGCTTGGCCAGGGGCCTCTTCTTGCGGCTGACGGTAACCTCGCGGCGGCCATTCTTGGATTCCATTTTGTAGAGCTGGACCTTGTTCGGCGGGAGGGTGTCCGACTCGATCAGAAATTCGGGTCCGGCCAAAGGGGTCCTGACCGGGGCGGCGGCTCCGGGGACCGAGTAGACCTGGTCGTCTTTGCGGGTCTCTTCTTTGGCCTCGTTGGTTTCCGTTTCCAGCAGGGTGTCGGCATGGAGGAGGTAGGGCACGTCTTTTTTCGGGGGGTCGGGGAGGCCGGACTTATTCTTGGCGGCGGACTGCGCGGCCAGAGGCAGGGCCGCCAGAAGACCAGCCAGGAGCCAGGGGAACCTCATGCATCTATTTTATACCCGTGGCGGTGAATCTGGACGCGGTTCCCGGAGAACGTTACGCCCTCGGATTGGAGGCGGAGACGCTGCTCCTGGCCGCCTTCCGCGGGCAAGAGGATGCGCCCGCCGGCCCCCAGGACGCGGTGCCAGGGGAGACGAAGGGACCGTGGAGCCCCGCGCAGGGCCCAGGCAACTTGCCGGGCTGCACCAGGAAACCCGGCCGCGCGAGCCACGCCGCCGTAAGTAGCCACCTTTCCTTTCGGTATCCGCCGAACCACCGCCCAGACGGCCTGATAGTACGACAGGCCTCCGGCGCCGAGCCGCGACCGTGAGGGAGCGGTTTCTTCGTGTGTCCGAACCAACCCCTCGCTGACGGTCGCGGCTCGGCGCTGGTAGGGGCCCCCAGTTGCCATCATTTGGAAGGTGCGCCCGAATCCCCGGCGGCCGGCTCCGAGCCGGCCGCCAGCAGGACGGCTGGCCCCGCCTCCTTGCTCAACAGGCGAGGCTCTATCTCCTCCAACAAGCGTTCCACGTCGGCAGCGGTGAAAGGCTTGGCCAGGACGGCCTGGTTGGGTTCGGTGAACAACTCCCGCATATCCGCGCCAAAGCTGTCTCCGGTCAGGAACACAAAGCTCTGTATCCTTGCCTGTACCCGGCGGTACAGCTCCAGGCCGTTCATGCCGCGCATCCGGACGTCGCACAGCACCAGGTCGAAGCGCGCGCGGGCGGCCAGGTCGAGAGCCTCTTCGGCACTGGCTACGGTGATGACGCGGTAGCTGCGATCGCTGAGCAGGTTCAGCAAGGAGTCCTGGACCTTTCGATCCTCATCGATGACCAGGGCTGTGAGGTTGGCCCCGGGACGGCGGGCCACCGAGGGTTCCGGAACGGGCGGCGAAGTCCGTAGAGACGGTTCGGCCAAGGGGTACTCGATTTCAAAGGTCGTGGAGTGGCCGGGGGCGCCGGTCACCCGTACGGCGCCACCGTGACCCTCGATCAGACTCTGGCACACGGCCAGGCCGAGGCCGGCGGTGTCGGTGGCGCTCTTGCGGTCGTAGAAAGGATCGAAGAAGCGCTTCTGCAGGTCCTGGCTGCGGCCGGAGCCGGTGTCGCTGATGGAGATCAGAACCCGCCTGGCCACGATGGTGGTACGCAAGGTGATGAGCTTCTCCCGGGACTCCTCCAGCGCCCGCTCGGCGTTGATGATCAGGTTCAGGAAGACCTGTTCCAGATGGGAGGGGTCGTTGGCCACCGTGGGAGGCACGGTCGAAAGCTGCAGGTGGACGCGGATGCCGCGGGCTTCCAGCTTCGGCTCCCGCAGCGAGACGACCTGGCGCAGCACGGCGTTGACGTCGACCAGCTTCGCGCCGGGCTTCTGGGGACGGGCGAAGGAGATCAGCCGCTGCAGGATGGAGTTGGCGTTCTGCGCCTCGGAGTGAAGCGCCTTGAGGTCCTGGGAGAGGGGTCCGGCGCCGTAGCGGGCCAGGGCCAGTTCGGAAAGGCCGCTGAGGGACGCGAGCGGGCTCTTCAGTTCGTGGGCGACGCCGGAGATCAGCTCGCCGACCGCGGCCAGCTTCTCGGTACGGTACAGTTGCTCGCGCATGGAGCGCTGCTCGCAAAGCTTCATGGCCAAGGCTCCCAGGTTGGCCACGTGCTGGGCTCAGGCCTGGTGCTCCTCGCCGAAGGCGCGTTTGCAGCGGCGGTCGTCGATTTCGAGCACCCCGAAGATCTCGCCCTCCGACACCATGGGAACGAACAGGAGCGACTTCTGGTTCAGGCGGTGGACGATGGATTTGTCGACAAAGGGGCAGTTCTCAGCGTCGGGGACCTCCAGGATCGCGCGGTTGTTGAAGCAGGTCACGGGGCCGGAAACCACCTCCATGCCCAGGGACGCCGTCGGGAACTTGTCGGTGCCGGCGAGCACGTCGAGCTGGCGGGTGACGCGGTTGTGGAGCATCAGGTAGCAATGGGTCGACCGCAACATCAGCGGCAGGGTGTCCACAATATGCCGGTAGATGGCCTGGGGGTCGCCGGCCGAGATCATATTCTCCGCCACCGCGTAGAGGTTGCGCAGCAGTTGCTGCTGCGCTTCACTCTTGCGTCGCAGCACCCAGGCGGCCGCTGCCAGCAGCACTCCACAGGGTATGAAGATGGCTACGAGCCACAGCAGGACGGCCGTGCTCAAGGCCCCACCCCGAGCCAAGCAAATGGATGACCAGGTACCACCATTCGATTATAGTACTAAAACTACTACAACCTCAAGGCGCTCAAAAATCCTATCCGCTGAAGAATTTGGAGGGAGAGATCTTCTCCTTTTTCTTCAGGTACATACCGTGGTCGGCTTCCTCGATGGCTTGTCGGAGGGAGCCTGGGGCCACCTCGGCCGTCCCCCAACTGATTCCCACGGGCAGGACCCCACGGCCGCGGATTCGGAAGCGCTGCAGGTGCTGCTCGAGGGCCTCCAGGCGGTCGGTGGCGGCGGCCTGATTCTGATCGTGGAACAGAATCACGAACTCGTCGCCGCCCCAACGCCAGGCGCGGTCGGTCTTGCGGATGGAAGCGCGGATCAGGTTGCCGACGCTGGCCAGGACCTCATCGCCCACCAGGTGGCCCAAAGCGTCATTGATATCCTTGAAATTGTCCAGATCGAGCACCGCCACGACGCCGCTCACGGGGCTATCGGCCTCACAGGTTTCATGGAGGGCGGTACGGTTGAGCAGTCCGGTGAGGGGGTCGGTTTGGGCGGCGCTGGCGAGTTGCCGGCGGCTCTGGTCCAGCTCTTCGTTGGCGCGGCGGAGCTGGTCGTTTTGGGCCTCCATCCACATCATCATGGCGGAGAAAGCGAGGAAGGTTTCCAGCACTGCGTAATAGGTATCACGGTAGCGAATGTGACTGGAAACAGGGGTGAGGGGCGGCAGCTCGGCGGCGGCGTAGACGATGACGTCGTGGAAGGCCAGGGCGGCGCCCCACAGTAGCGAGACGGAGTAGATCTTTCGCCCGCTTCCGGCGCCGGATTTCCACAAGCGCCGGGAGACGACGAAGTTCCAGGTAAACAGTCCCAGGAGCAGGAGACCCCGGAGAGTGTGGGAGCCCGGGAGGCCGGTGAGAATCCCGACCGCGTAGACCGCCGCGCCGCAGGCGGGGATCAGGAGAGCCAGCGAGGTCACCTGGATCTCACCCCGCCCCGCGACCGCCGCGCCGGCAAAGAGCAGGGAGGCGGCAAAGGCCAACTGGAGCAGACCGGAGGAAACCAGAAACAGGGTGCGGCCAGTGGTCATCCAGCCCAGGCGCAGGAGCAGGGAGGCGCACAGCAAAAGCCAGGCCATCGTCCAGTATTGAAAATAGACATGGCGGGATTCGCGATACTGGAAGGCGAAAAGGCCGGCGAAGAGCAGGGTCACCACGATGTGGCTGAAGAAGCTGACGGGGTCGGGCCGGACCAGTATGTCCATGGGTCAGTCCCCGCGCAGCAGCAGGCGGCGGATGGAGAGCGCGCGGCCGGTTTCGTCGTCGGCGTCGATGAGGACCGCGGCCAGGCGGACGTCGCCGGTGGCGGGCTCGAGGCGATGCGGGATGGCGTGGAGGAACCGTCCCAAGGCCGCCTTCTTATCGGCACCGATGACGGAATCATACGAGCCGGTCATACCTACGTCGGTGAGGCAGGCGGTGCCGCCGTCGAGGATGCGCTCGTCGGCGGTGGGGACGTGGGTGTGGGTGCCGATGATGGCGGTCACGCGCCCCTCCAGGTGCCAGCAGAAGGCGATCTTTTCGCTGGTGACTTCGGCGTGGAAGTCGATGAAACGGACGCGGGTGGCGGCGGGCAGCGCTTCGACGATGGCGTCGGCCTTGCGGAAGGGGCAGTCGATGTTGGGTAAGTGTGTCCGGCCTTGCAGATTGATCACCGCGTAGGGGACGCCCGAGCGGGTGGAGCCCGTGTAACAGCCGGCCCCCGGGACACCGTCCGGGTAGTTGGCCGGCCGGATCAAGCGGGGTTGCGTGCCGATATAGTCGAGGATCTCCTTCTTGTCCCAGATATGGTTGCCGGAAGTGAGGACGTCGATGCCGAGGCCGAGCAGCTCTTCGGTCACCCGGGGAGTCAGGCCGAAGCCGGCGGCGGCATTTTCGCCGTTGGCGATCACCAGGTCGACCTGGTGGTTCCGAACCATGTCCTGGAGATGGTCGGCCACGATGCGCCGGCCCGGCGAACCAAAAATATCACCGATAAAAAGAATCCTCATAAGACCGGGGGGACCCGAGTACACAATCCGCTGCTATCGCCCCAACGCCTCGTCGAGCAGGGCGGCGTATTCGAGGCTCTTGGCCTGAACCTGTTCCTGGAGCCGCTCGTGCTCGCGCCGGAGCCGCATCAACTCATCGGCGATGTGCAGGGCCGACAGCACCGCCACCCGGAAGGAATCGACCGTCTGGGTGCGCGAGGCGATGGTATGCATCCGTTGGTCCACGTAGGCGGCCACGTCGCGCATGTAAGCCCGATCGGTGGCGTCGCTCTTGAGGTGGTAGACCTGATCGTAAATAGTGACGCGGATGCCTTCGGGCTGGTCCATCGCACCTCTTATATTACCCCTGGGCGAGGGTGTCAATCTGGTTCAGGAGTTTTTCCACTCGCTGCAGGATCTGGCGGCGCTCCGCCTCCAGGGCGGCGACTTTGTCGCGAAGCACGGCGGCCTCGCCTTCCGCCCGCGCTTTATCCTCGCGGGCGATCTTGATGTGGTGGACCGTTTCGAGGATCCGTTCCTCGAGCCGGGCCAGAGGTTGCAGTTCGTCGTGGTCAGGCATATCACTCATCTCAAGCGCGCTGCTCCGCTCCCAGCTTCTCCCTAAGAGTCTCCACCAAGGCGCTGGCGTAGGCGTTGACCTGCTCGTCGGTCAGGCTCAGGTCGTCCCGCTGCCAGACGGCACGGAGCAGCAGACTGTACTTGCCGGGCGGTACCTGGCCGCCCCGGAAGATTTCCACCGGCTCGATCCGCACCAGGTATTCCCGCTCCCCCACCGCCTCCGCAATCTGCGCAAACCGTGTCCCCTCCGGCAATAGCAGGGAGAAGTCGCGGTCCACCGCCGGGACGCGTGGCAGGGGCCGGTAGCGCGGCTCGCGCAGGGGCAACTGGTACAGACGATCCAGCCACAGCTCGGCGAAAAACACCGGCTGGCGAAGCTTGCGCTCGGCGGCCAGGGCTGGGTCGATTTCCCCCAACCGCGCCACCGTCCCGCCCCCCGCTACAAGCGTGGCGGAGTGGCCGGCCCGGTAATAGGAAGCCGGCGCGGCCTCCTCCAAACGAAGCGGACCAGTGGCGAACACGCCGAGGAGTTGGAGAACATCGGCCTTCAGTCCGTAGAAGTCGCTGCCGGTGGCGGCCA
>JBGOUV010000241.1:0-10633 GCA_041477815.1 Terriglobia bacterium
CAAGGTGCGCGGGATCTTCGCGGTCGCACGCGACATCACCGAGCAGCAGCAACTCGAGCAGCAGTTGGGAGAGCAGCAGAACTACAACCGGAGCCTGATCGAGGCGTCGGTCGACGCGCTGATGACGGTCGACCCCGACGGCGTGATCACCGACGTCAACGAGCAGACGGCGCGCCTCTCCGGCTACAACCGCAAGCAGCTCGTGGGTAGCCCGTTCGTCGAGTACTACACCGACCCCGAGCGCGCGCGGGCGGGCGTCCGCCAGACCTTCGAGCAAGGCGCCGTCACCAACTACGAGCTGGTGCTGCGCAGCAAGAACGGGCGCAAGACCCCGGTCTCCTTCAACGCCGCGGTGTTCCGCGACGCCCAGGGGGCGGTCCAGGGGATCCTGGCGGCGGCCCGCGACATCACGCAGCAGAAGCAGATCGAGCAGGAGCTGCGCGAGCAGCAAACCTACACGCGCGGGCTGATCGAGTCCAACATCGACGCCTTGATGACCACCGATCCGCTGGGAATCATCACCGATGTGAACCGGCAGATGTGCCAGATGAGCGGTTACAGCCGCGAGGACCTGATCGGGACGCCGTTCAAGCGTTGTTTCACCGACCCCCAGCGGGCCGAGAACGCCATCCGCCAGGTGCTGGCCGAGGACCGGGTGACCAACTACGAGCTGACCATGCGCTCGCGGACGGGCCAGGAGACGGTGGTTTCCTACAACGCCACCACCTTCCGGTCGGGCGACGGCAGGCTGAAGGGGGTGTTTGCGGCCGCCCGCGACATCACCGAGCAGAAGCGTCTGGAAGAAGAGCTGCGCCAGACGCAGAACTACACGCGCGGCCTGATCGAGGCCTCGGTGGACGCCCTGGTCACCGTGGACCCCTCGTTTCGGGTGACCGACGTCAACGAGCAGACGGTGCGCCTCACCGGTTACAGCCGCGAGGAGCTGATCGGCAGCCCCTTCCCGGACTACTTCACCGCTCCCGACGAGGCCACCGCCGGAGTGCGCCAGACCCTGGCCGAGGGGTTCGTGACCAACTATGTCCTGGTGCTGCGGTCGAAGACCGGCGCCGAAACCCAGGTATCCTTCAACGCCTCGGTCTTCAAGGATACGGAGGGCAACGTGCGGGGCATCTTCGCCGCCGCCCGCGATATCACCGAGCAGAAGCGCCTGGAAGAAGAGCTGCGCCAGGCGCAGAACTAGACCCGCGGCTTGATCGAATCTTCGGTGGATCCGATGGTCACCGTGGACCCGGACCTCATGATCACCGACGTGAACGAGCAGATGGTCCGGCTGACCGAGATCGCCAAGGACCAGCTCATCGGCAGCCGCTTTAACGCGTACTTCACCGAGCCGGACCGGGCCGCCTCGGGGGTGCGGCAGACGCTCCACGAAGGATACGTCACCAATTACGAGCTGACGCTGCAAACCCCCAGCGGCCGCGAGGTCCTGGTTTCCTTCAACGCCTCGATCTTCCGGGACACCGAAGGGAATGTCCGAGGCATCTTCGCGGTGGCCCGCGACGTGACCGAGCAGCGGAGCCTCGAAACCCAGATCCGCGAGCAGCAAAACTACAGCCGGGGCCTGATCGAAGCGTCGGTCGACGCCCTGATGACCGTCGGCCCGACGGGGGTCATCACGGACATCAATGAGCAATCCATCAAGCTCACCGGCTACAACCGCAAGCAACTGGCAGGCAGCCGCTTCGCGGGCTACTTCACCGACCCCGACCGGGCCACGGCGGGGGTTTCCAAGACCTTCGAAGAAGGGGTGGTCACCAACTACGAGCTGGTGGTCAAGAGCAAAGGCGGCAGCGAGACGGTGGTCTCCTTCAACGCGTCGGTGTTTAAGGACACCGCCGGCAAGGTGGCGGGTATCCTGGTGGCGGCGCGGGAGATCACCCAGCAGAAGCGGATCGAGCAGGAGCTGCGCGAGCAGCAGACCTACAACCGGGGACTCATCGAGTCCAACATCGACGCCCTGATGACCACCGACCCGCTGGGGATAGTCACCGACGTGAATCGCCAGATGTGCGCCATCACCGGGCAGGGCCGGGAGGAGCTGATCGGCACGCCTTTCAAGGACTACTTCATCCAGCCCAAACGGGCCGAAGACGGTATCCGGAAAGTGCTGGCCGAGGGCCGGGTGACCGACTACGAGCTGACCATCCGGGCCCAGGACGGCCGGGAAACCGTCGTCTCCTACAACGCCACCACTTTTAAGGGAGAAGACGGCCTGCGGGGCGTGTTTGCCGCCGCCCGCGACGTCACCGCTCAGAAGCGCCTCGAAGACCAGTTCCGGCAGGCGCAGAACTACAACCGGGGGTTGATCGAGTCCTCGGTGGACGCCATGCTCACCGTGGACCCGGATCTCACCATCACCGATGTGAACGAGCAGATGGCCAAGCTCACCGGCTACACCCGCGATCAGCTCATCGGCAGCGCCTTTCAGGACTACTTCACCGAGCCGGAACGGGCGGCTTCCGGGGTCCGCCAGACCCTCCAGGAAGGATTTGTCACCAATTACGAGCTGACCCTGCGGTCGCGTTACCGGCGCGACATCCTGGTGTCGTTCAACGCCTCGGTGTTCAAAGATACCGAGGGCGGCGTCCGGGGCATTTTCGCCGTCGCCCGCGACGTGACCGAGCAGCGGCGCCTGGAGGAACAACTCCGCGAGTCGCAGCACTACAACCGCGGCCTGATCGAGTCTTCGGTGGACGCCCTGGTTACGGTCGATCGGGACCTCACCATCACCGACGTGAACGAGCAGATGATCCGCCTGACCGGATATGGGCGCGAAGAACTGATCGGGAGTCCCTTCAAAGACTACTTTACCGAGCCGGACCGCGCCGCCGCCGGCGTCCGGGAGACGCTGACCCGGGGGGCGGTGACCAACTACGAGCTGGTGCTGAAGTCGAAGTCCGGTAAGCGGACGGTGGTCTCCTTCAACGCCGGCACGTTTCGCGATATGGTCGGCCGCGTGGCCGGAATTCTGGCGGCGGCCCGCGACATCACCGTCCAGAAGCGGCTGGGCGAGCAGCTCCGCGACCAGCAGAATTACAACCGCAGCCTGATCGAGTCCTCGGTGGACGCCCTGATGACGGTCGATCCCACCGGCGTCATCACCGATGTCAACGAGCAGACCGTCCATCTCACCGGGTATAACCGCAAGCAGCTTATCGGCAGCCCCTTCATCGCCTACTTCACCGACTCGGAGCGCGCCGAAGCGGGGGTGCGGAAGACCTTCGACGAAGGGGTGGTCACCAACTACGAGCTGGTGGTGCGGTCGAAGACCGGCCGCAAGCTTCCGGTGTCCTTCAACGCCGCGGTGTTCCGCGACGGAACGGGAGCGGTGGGGGGGATCCTGGCGGCGGCGCGCGATAACTCCCAGCAGAAGCGGATCGAACAGGAGCTGCGGGAGCAGCAGTCCTACACGCGCGGTCTGATCGAGTCCAACATCGACGCCCTGATGACCACCGACACGCTGGGGATCATCACCGACGTCAACCGGCAGATGTGTCTGGTCACCGGCAGGAGCCGGGAGGAGCTGATCGGCACGCCCTTCAAGGATTACTTTACCGACCCCCAGCGCGCCGAGGACGCCATCCGCCAGGTGCTGGAAAGAGACCGGGTTACCAATTACGAGCTGACCATCCGCCCCCGGGACGGGCGCCAGACGGTGGTTTCCTACAATGCCACCACCTTCAAAGGCGCCGACGGGCGGCTCCGAGGCGTCTTCGCCGCCGCCCGCGACATTACGGACCAGAAGCATCTGGAAGACCAGATCACCGACCGCAATCGCAAGCTGACGGAAGCGACGACGTTCCTGAACAACGTGCTCGAAAGCTCCACCGAGTATTCCATTATCGCCACCGACCTGGAGGGCGAGATCCTCACCTGGAACGAGGGCGCGCGGCGGAATTACGGCTACGCGGCCGACGAGATGGTCGGGAACACGAATGCCCGGGTGCTCTACCTTCCGGAGGACCTCCACTCCGGCAAGGTGCAGGACCTTCTGGACGTCGCCAGCCGGACCGGAAAGGCGGAGGGGGTCTTCGAGCGGCTGCGCAAGGACGGCTCCCGGTTCGCCGCTTCGGTGGCCATCACGCGGCGCCGGGGCGCGGATGGAGCGGCGGTGGGATTCCTGCTGATCTCCAAAGACATCACCGAGCAGAAGGCGCTGGAGGAGCAGCTCCGGCGCAAAAACGAGGAACTCCAGGAGCAGTACCGCCGGGTGCAGGAGGCCAACCGGCTCAAGAGTGAGTTCCTGGCCAACATGTCGCACGAGCTGCGGACGCCGCTCAACGCCATTATCGGGTTCACCGAGCTGATGCACGACGGCAAGACCGGGCCGGTATCGCCGCCGCAGCAGGAGTACCTGGGCGACGTTCTGACCAGCGCCCGGCACCTGCTCCAGCTCATCAACGACGTGCTGGACCTTTCCAAGGTCGAATCGGGCAAGATGGACTTCCGCCCGGAGCGTGTCGACCTGGTCAAGCTGGTGCAAGAGATCCGGGATATCCTGCGGACCCTGGCCGCCGGCAAGCGCATCCCGGTGCAAATGGAGATCGATCCGGCGGTCGCCGACGTGGTGCTCGATCCGGCGAAGTTCAAGCAGGTGCTCTATAACTTCGTTTCCAACGCCCTGAAATTCACCCCGGACGAGGGGCGCGTGACCATCCGGATCCGGCCGGAGCCGCACGGCCGGTTCCGCCTGGAAGTCGAGGACAGCGGCATCGGCATCCGGCCGGAGGATCTCGGGCGGCTATTCGTGGAATTCCAGCAGCTCGATGCCGGCGCCGCCAAGAAATATCCGGGCACGGGCCTGGGCCTGGCGCTGACCAAGCGAATCGTGGAGGCGCAGGGTGGCAAGGTGGGGGTGCAGAGCGTGCCCCGCCAAGGCAGCGTGTTCTTCGCCATTCTGCCCCGGGTATGCGGCGCGGCGGAAGCCTCGCCCGACGAAGCCGCCGCCAGCCTCGCTCCGCTGGCGGGAACCGCCAACGTGCTGGTAGTCGAAGACGACCCCAAGGACCGGGAATGGATCATGCAGACCCTCACCGCGGCGGGGTACGAGGTGACCCCGGCGTCGAGCGGCGCTCAGGCGATAGCGCTGTGCCGGCTCCACGGCTTTGACGCCATCACCCTGGACCTGTTGCTGCCGGATATGAACGGCTGGGAGGTCCTGGGAGCCGCGCGGGGCGGAGGGCGCAACCAGAACACCCCGATTATCGTCGTTACCGTGCTGGCGGAACAAGGGATCGGAGTGGGCTTCGGGATTCAGGATTTGCTGGTCAAGCCCGTGCGAGAGGAGGCTCTGATCGAGGCGCTGGATAGGGCCGGGGTATCGCCCCGGGACGGCGTCTTAGTCGTGGATGACAGTCCTCAAGAACTGAAGCTCGCCGAGAGAATGCTCACCGATTTGGGGTACCGCGCGGTCTGCGTTTGCGGCGGCGAAAACGGGCTGCGGGCGGCGGAGAAGACCAGACCGGCGGTGGTGATCCTGGACCTCCTGATGCCCGGCCTGGACGGCTTCGCCTTCATCCGGCTCTACCGGCAGACTCGGGCCGGACGCCGCACGCCCGTGATCGTGTGGACCCATAAGGATGTGACCAGCGAGGATCGTAATATCCTGCACGCCTCCGCGCAGGCGGTGGTGCAGAAAGAAAGCGGGGCCCAGGCGCTGCTGGAGGAGCTGCACCGCTACTTGGTCCCACCCGGCGAACTGGAGGCTCTGGGCGCCTTCAGCCGGCAGGACGCGCCGGAGGAGAAGCCTGCGCCGGCGAAAGAGGTCGGGCCGTAGAGTGAAGGTCAGGGAACCAGTTATGAGCACTGCACGCTCCATCCTGATCGTCGACGATAACCAGATGAATCTGAAGCTCGTTCGAGTGGTGCTGGTGGGCGAGGGGTACGAGGTACGCACCGCCGCCGACGCGGAGGAGGCGTTGGGAATGCTCGAGGGGTGGCAGCCCGACCTGATCCTGATGGACCTCCAGCTCCCCGGTATGGACGGCCTGGAACTGACCCGGCGGCTGAAGGCCGGCGCCGCGACTCGCGAGATCCGCATCGTGGCGATCACCGCCTATGCCATGAAAGGAGACGAGCAGAAAGCTCTGGCCGCGGGCTGCGACGGACATATCACCAAGCCGATCGATACCCGGACCTTGCCCGAGCTGGTGGCGCGATATCTTTCCTCGAAGCTCGCCCTAGAGAGGGCTCCATGCTAAGTCGATTCACTATCCGTAGCCCCTGGGATGGGAGATGAATCCACACACCATACTGATTGTCGAGGACAACCCCATCACCAGGAAAATGGTGCGGGTCGCCCTGGAGGTCGAGGGGTACTCGGTTCTGGAGGCGGGGGACGGCCAAACGGCCCTCGAGCAGATGGCGCAGGGGGCGCCGGACGTCGTGCTCCAGGATCTCCTGCTGCCCGACATGGACGGCTTCGAGCTGGTGCGGCGGTTGCGCGGTATGCCGGGCGGCGCGGATCTCCCCATCGTGGCGTTTTCCGGCTATCTTTCCAAGCTCGAGCAGGCGCGCACCCAGTCCGTCGGGTTTACCGATTACCTGTTCAAACCGGTGGAACCTTCGCGGGTGGTCCAGTTGGTGCAGAGCTATCTCCCGCCGGAGCACGAGGCCGATGAGAACATCGGGCGGGGCCGCCGGATCCTGGTGGCCCACGATGACCCGCTCAACCTCAAACTGCTGAAAGTGCGGCTGGGGCGGCTGGGTTTTGGTGTGGACACGGCCGCGGACGGCGTAGATGCCCTGGAGCAAGCCAAATTGTCCCCGCCGGACGCGATTCTGAGCGATGTATTGATGCCCCGCATGGATGGATTTCGGCTTTCCCTGGCGGTGCGGCTCGACCCCCGGCTGCAGCAGGTGCCGGTGGTCCTGTTTTCGGCGGCTTACACCGAGGACGCGGACCGGGCCCTGGCCCGCACCGTGGGGGCTAGCGACCTGCTGACCTCCACACCGGCGGGAAGCGAGCTGATCGAAACCCTGCTCACCGCCCTGCGGACGCCGCCACCACGGCTGGAGCATCCCGTCGAGCTGACCGAGGAATACACCTATCGGCTGATCCGCCAACTGGAGCGCCAGGTGAGCCTCAACGCCTCCCAGGGACAACGGCTGGCGTTGCGGGAAGTGGAGATGTCGATCCTGGCGGGGCTTACCCACACCCTGCGGGCGACCACGGCCGTGCGGGCGATCCTGGACGAAGTTCTGCACCGCTCGCTCGATGCGGCCGGCGTTTCCAAAGGCGCCGTGTATCTGCTGGAGCCCGACGGACGCGCGCGGCTCTGGAGCCATCTCGGGTACCCGGCCCAGGAGGAGAGTGCGGTCGCGGAATTCTTCGGACAGTCCGGCCTGCTGGTGGAGGCGATTCGCGCCGAAGAGCCCCTGATCGTCCCTGGCGACAAGGCGCCGGCGGAGGCCGGCCGGGCCGTGCTCGCGGGCGCCGGCGCGAAATCGATTGTGATCGCGCCCCTGCTCGCCGGCGACGTGCCCTTGGGGGCGCTGGTGATGGCGTCGGTGAACCGGGACCTCGGGGGGGAGTGGATCCTTTTCGCCAAAGCCGTGGGGGCCGAGGTCGGCCAGGCGGTGCGGCTGGCCCGCACTCTCTCGCTTCTGCAGGAGCAGCAGGAAAAGCTGGAGCGCACCATCGACACCATGGCCGACGGCTTGATCCTTTCCGACCGGGACGGCCGCTTTACCGTAGCCAACGCCGCCGCCGAAAAGATTCTGGGGCGGCCGGCGGCCGAAATCGTGCAGCGCAAGTACGACAGCTCGGTCTGGAAGGTGACGACGGTGGCCGGAGAGCCGTTCCCCCCGCGGGAGTTCCCTTGCATTTCTGTGATGCAAACGAGCCAGCCGGTGTACGACGTGGAGCAGGTCTTCCAGCGGCCCGACGGCACCCGGGTGACCGTCTCGGTGAATGCCGCGCCCTTGCGGGACGCCGCCGGGCGGATCGCCGGAGCGGTGACCTCGCTGCGAGACATCACCGAGCGCAAGCGGGCTGAGAAAGATCTGGCCGCCTACGCCGCCGAGCTGGAGGAGTTCGCGTTCGTGGCCGCCCACGATCTGCAGGAGCCGCTCCGAACCGTACTCAGCTTTACCCAGCTTCTGGGAAAGCGGTATAAGGGCCGGCTCGACGCCCAAGCCGACCAGTACATCGAGTTAGCCGTCGGCGGGGCCCAGCGTATGCGGTTGCTCCTCAACGATTTGCTGTCCTGCTCCCGGGCACGCGGCAGGATCGATCCGCGGCCGATCGCGTCCGAAGCGGTATTCGGGAGATCCCTGGAGGCGCTGCGGTTCCGCCTGGAGGAGACCGCCGGAACCGTTACGCACGACCCGCTGCCGGAAGTCCTGGCCGACCCGGCCAAGCTGGACCAGGTGTTCCAGAACCTGCTGTCCAACGCGCTGCTGTACCGGGGCGCGGAATCGCCCCGCGTACACGTGTCGGCCCGGCGGGAAGGAGCCTGGTGGGTGTTCACGGTACGGGACAACGGCATCGGCATCGATCCCGCGCATGGCACCCGCATCTTCAAGATGTTTGAGAGGCTGCATCCCAAACACGAATACCCCGGCACGGGCGTGGGTCTGGCCATCTGCAAGCGCATTGTGGAAGGACACAGCGGGCGGATCTGGGTGGAATCGGAGCCGGGTGAAGGAGCGACCTTCTATTTCACGCTGCCGGTCCTCGAGGCGGCGGGCCAGCCGGAATTGTAAAACGAAACGTCGACCCGCTGCCGGGTTCCGATTCCATCCAGATACGGCCGCCGTGCCGCTCGACGATCTTCTTGCAGGTGGCCAGTCCGATCCCGCTGCCCGGATAGGCCGCCTGGCTGTGCAGGCGCTCGAAGGCTTTGAAAATCTTGGCGGCGTGCTCCGCCTCAATTCCGATCCCGTTGTCGCGCACCGCAAACGTCCAGTCGGCGCCCTGGCGGCAGGCCGAGACTTCGATGCGGGGCGGGAGCCCGTCGCGGAACTTGATCGCGTTGCCGATGAGATTTTGAAACACCTGGCCAAGCTGCACCGGGTCGGCGTGGAGGGCGGGCAGAGGCTCATGCCCCACCTCCGCCCCGGCCTCTTCGATCGCGGCGTTCAGGTTCGCCAGAGCTGCCGCCAACACCTCTTCGCACTCCACCGGGCCTGGCTTGAATCCGGCGCTGCCGGCGCGGGCGTAGGCCAGCAGGTCCTGGATCAGCCGCTGCATCCGGGCGGCGCCGCCGACGATGCGCTTCAGAAGATCCTGGGACTTGGGATCGAGCTGATTCTGGTTGCGCCCGGCCAGCAGTTGGGCAAAGCTGGCCAAGCCTCGGAGCGGCTCCTGGAGGTCGTGGGAGACGACATGCGCGAACTGCTCGAGCTCGGCATTGGAACGGGCTAACTCGCGGGCCTGCTGCTCGAGCGTCTCGGAGCGCTTTCGTTCGGTGATGTCGTGGAGGGTGACTACGGAGCCCGCCCGCTCTGGCGAGCCGCCCCGGAGTTCGGCGCAGCTGGTCAGCACGACCAGCGGGTCCCCCCCCGGCCGCGCGATTTCGCATTCGGCGCCGTGGGTGGGGGCAGGCAGGTCCGCTCCCCGGGAGAGTAACCGGTTGGCCGGCTGGCCCAGGAGGCCGGAGCGAGGCAACCCGAAGATCCGCTCGGCGGCGTGGTTCACGTCGCCCACGCGCCCGTCGCGATCGAGGATCAGCACACCTTCGGCCAGAGACTGGAGGATAGACTCCAGGCGGTGCTCGTTCTCCCGCAGCCGGGCCATGGTCTGAGCCAGGTTGATGGCCTGCCCCACGTGTCCGCTGAGGGCTTTGGCAAACGGCAACCAGCTCTCCCCCGCCGTTTCGTCGGCGGCGCCCATCACCAGCACGCCCACCGGCTGGTCGCCGGAGAGGACCGGGATAATGAGGAGCGACTGGGCCTGGCATTTTTCCAGCAGGTCGCGGGCGGTGTTTTCCGACGACGTCTCCGAAGATCGGAGGACGGCCGGCTCAGCGCCGGCGAGGGCCTGCACCAGTACTCCGGGATGGCCGCAGAAGTCCGAGAGTCTTCCGGGGGCCAGATCGAAGAAACCCACCTCCGCCCAGAGGGTGAGATCGCCGCCGGGATCCACCAGGTAGAGGGCGCCCTTGGTAAACTCGGCGACGTCCAGGCAGGAATAGAGCAAGTGATTCAGGACCTCTTCCAGACTGGAGGCCCGTTCCATGGCGGTTGTCAGGCCGGCCAGTATCCCCAGTTCGGCATCCCGCATGGCCAGGCGGCGCGTCAGGCTCATGGTAGACGCGGCCTGGCGCTCCAATTGGCGCACTACGCGATAGGTGTATTCTTCCCCCAGCTGGGGGGGGGGCCGGGGGCAAGCTTCCGGCGGGTGGCCGAAAGCCGCCTGCAGGGCAGCCAGGGTCTCCCGGAAGTCAGGCGTGGCCACCGTGAGGGCGTTGGCCCCGACCGATTCGGCCAGCTGGCGATCGGCCTCCTCGGTGAAAGCGGAGGAAACCAGGACGACTGGAAGCGAGGAAAGCTGCGCCTCCTGCCGAATGGCCAGGCAGAGCCGAAAGCCGTCCAGATGGGGCATCAGAACGTCGCTGACGATGGCATCCGGCGGCGACCGCCGGGCAAGTTCCAGCGCCTGCCGGCCGTC
>JBGOUV010000310.1:0-8286 GCA_041477815.1 Terriglobia bacterium
CCTCCTGGGATTGCTGACCGGGAAGGAGAAACCCGGGCGTCGCGAGATGGTGTTCGTCGAACGGGAGCGGCACGCCAATGTACGGCGGGGCGACTTGGGTTATCCGGCGCGGGCAGTGCGGAACCGGGAGTTCCTGTATATACGCAACCTGCGTCCGGACCGGTGGCCGGCGGGAGATCCGGAGTTGTATCACTCGGTGGGGCCGTTTGGGGACTGCGACGACGGGCCGACCAAGCAGTTTATCCTGGTGCGGCGGAACGAGAAGCATTTTGAGTTGTGCTTCGGGAAGCGGCCGGGGGAAGAGTTGTACGATCTGAAGAAAGACCCCTGGCAGATCCGGAACGTCGCGGGGGAGGCGGGATATGGGGACGCCAAACGGAAGATGCGCGCGTCGCTCGATCGCTGGATGCGGGAGACGGGGGACCCGCGGGCTACGAGCGACGACGACCGGTGGGACCGGTATCCCTACTTCGGCGCGCCGGCCCGAGGTTAGGCGGGCGTGGACCAGTGGCGGCGGTACGGGCGGGTCAGGAGGCGGCCGGCTTCCTCGTCAGCCTCGATGGCCTCGGTGGCGGGGTTGAATCTCAGGTTGCGGCCGGTGCGGGCTACTATATTACCTAAGTGACATAGCGCAGTCGAGGCGTGGCCGGTTTCGATTTCCGCGCGGGGGGCCTGGCGGGACTTGACGCAGTCGAGGAAGTTGCGGGCGTGGGTCGATTCGGCGCCGGCAGCGTCGCCCTTGGAGTCGTCCACCACGAGCTCGCCTTTGTCATCGAAGACCTTGAAGCCCCACTTGCCCTTCCACCGGCCGATGTGAACCATGCCCGACGTGCCGTAGACGGCGACGCCGTTGTCCTGCCCCTCCATGCCGTAGGGGGTCCAGATGCGCATTTCGAACTGCAGCACCTGGCTCGCGAACTGGAAGGTGATGTTCATAGTGTCGGGCGTCTGCTGGTCGTCGTTGAAGAAGAGCTTGCTCCCCATGCCGGAAACGGCGGTGGGACTACCGGCGCCCAGGGCCCAGCGGGCGATGTCGAGCTGGTGGACGCCGTCGTTGCCCATGTCGCCGGTGCCGTAGTTCCAGTTCCAATGCCACTTGTAGTGGAAGCGGTTTTCGTTGAAGGGGAGCAGCGGGGCGGGGCCGGTCCAGGTGTCGTAGTCGACGCCGGGAGGGACGGGGGAGTCTTCCTGGTGACCGATGTTTTCGCGGAGCTGCGTGTTCCAGGCCTTGGCGGCGAGGACGCGGCCGATCTTGCCGGACTGGACGTACTCGATTCCGCGACGCGTGGAGGGGCGGCTGCGGGCCTGGGTGCCTAGTTGCACGATGCGCCGGTGGCGGCGGGCGGCCTCGATCATGAGGCGGCCTTCGCGAAGGTTATGGGAGGCGGGCTTCTCGACGTAGACGTCTTTGCCGGCGGCGCAGGCGAGGATCGTCGCCGGGGCGTGCCAGTGGTCCGGGGTGGCAATGACGATGGCGTCGATGGACTTGTCGTCGAGGACGCGGCGGAGATCGGCGACCAGGGGGGGACGGCGGCCGGAGGCCTTCTCGACAGCCTGGGCGGTGCGGTCGTAGACCCGGGGGTCGACGTCGCAGAGGGCGGCGAGGTGGCAGTCGGGGAGGGCGGCGAACTCGGCGGCGAGCGCGCGTCCGCGGCCGCGAATGCCGATCACGGCGATGCTGACCTTGTCACTGACGGCGGCGGCACGGTGGGCCAGGGTGGTGAGGGCAACGGTCTGGAGGAAGGCTCGGCGGCGCATGGCGGTATTGTCCCGCAAAAGCCGGGGGAAAAACAGGGCCGCGAATGGACGCGCAGGAACGCAAATAAGATCCTGGTCTTCATTCGCGCTTATTCGCGTTCATTCGCGGCTGATCCGCTCCCTTACGGTCGTAGTTCGCTGAGGGTGAAGCGGTAGAAGGGCTTCATATCATCCAGGAGGGATTCGGGCTGGTCCATTTTCCAGCGGAACATCTGGAACTCGATGCGGTCCCGGAGGAAGTCCACGATGGTGAAGCCGTTGTTTTCGAGGGGAGCGAGGCCTTCCTCTACTGCGAGGCCGGTGGGGACGCGCGGCGGGGTGCCTCGCCAGGCCGAGGGCCACGCTCGGGGGCCGGTGGAGATGGGGCCCGAGAGCACGGAGATCACCGGGTTACGGCGCAAGTCCGCCGAGCCGTTGCGCAGGATGCGGCCGTGGGCCAGGGCGTGGAGGTCGCCGCTGATGAACAGGGGAAGGCGCGGCATCGCGGAGGCGGCCCGGAGGAGGCGGTCGTGCTGGGAGCGCCAGCCTTCCTGCCAGAAGTACTTGGGTTTCGCGGTGCTGAGCTGGCCGTCCGGGCCGAGAAGATCGGCATACCACTCGCCCCATTTGCCGGCGCTCCAGGCTATGGGAGTAGAAGGCACGTTGACCACGTGGCGGGCGGGGGACGCTTCCATGCGCCGCAGGAGCCAGGTTTCGGCCGCGTCCGAGATAAAGCCGGCGTGGGGACCTTTCAGGGTGAGGTGGCGGCGGCAGTCGTAGAGGAGAATCTCGGCCAGGTTGCCGTAGCGGAGGGTGCCGAAGCTGAGGTCGAGGACCGCCGGGCGGGTGGAGTCGGGGAGGAACTCCGGGTAGTAGAGATGCCTGGTGGCGTCGGCCAGCCGCAGCATGAAGTCGTCGGGGGGAAAAGTGATGCCGGTGTCGCGGGCTTCGTCGTTTTCGAAGTAGTCGTGGTCGTCCTGTAGGAAAAGTACCGGGGTGGAGCGAAAGAGGGTTCCGTAGAGGTCGGCGATCTGGGGGCCGGCGGCGAGCTGGAGCTTGCGCTCGTTGGCGGTGCCGAAGACCGGGAGATCCCGCTGGAACTCGCCGACCAGCTTCTTGGCGATGGGGGAGGCGCCCAGGTGGGTGGGGCCGGGGCCGATGCGGAGGTCCCAGTATACATGGTCGCCGTTGGCGATGACGGCGTCCGGCTGGTGAGCCAGACCCGCCAGGAGCATCTTGCGGCGGTTCGGGAGGCTGACCCAGTAGGGCTGGTTGGTGTCCAGAGTGCGGGTGGCGTCGTGGCCTCCGGCACAGGTGTAGATGAAGAGACGGAAACGGTCCACGGTGGCGTCGGGAGGGGGGAAGGTGCGGAGCGGCCAGGGGTCGGAGAGGGCCTTGCCGGCGGCGTCGTGTAGCTGGAGCTCGTAGCGCGTAGAGGGCTGGAGCCGGTCCAGGTCGAAGGACCAGAAGAAGCCTTGGGTATCGCTGCGAACGCCGGGCGTGCGGCGGTGGCCGGCGCGGAGGAGCGGCGGCTGGGAGAAGGGACGGTCGAAGGAGGCCTTGAGGAGGATGCGGTGGTGGTTCGCCGTGGGGAGGAGGTGGCGAACCGGCGAGCTGCCGAGGGCGGCGGCGGCAGCGAGGAACTGGCGGCGGGTCATGGGGGGGACCTCACGAGCGACGCGGAGACGCCAGCTCGACGAAGTGACAAACGCGCTGGTGGGGGTCGTTGATGGGTTCGCCCCGCCATTCGGTCCAGGCGTGGCCGTCGAGGTTGCCATTCTCGGTTCGCACGCCCATCTTGATCTCGGTGGGGACGCCGCGGCGGGCCAGGAGGCGAGAGAGGGCCAGGGAGCGCGCCAAGCAGCGCATAGGAACGGGATGGTGGCCGGCGGCGAAATCCACGAACTTGGCGGCTCGCAGAACCGCATCGCGGTCCAGCGGAACACTGGGGGGCTTACCGAGAGTGGTGGCCCAACGCTGGAGGCGGTGGTAGGGAATCAGCGCCAGGCCGATGCGCACCAGCGAAAGAGTGCCAAAAGCGCCGGCCAGCAGCAACCAGTCGCCGGTGGAAGCCTCGGCGGCGCGCTCCAGGCGACGGCGCCAGGCGGGCCAGGGAGTGAAGCACGCCAGACCCTGCCAAAACAGCAACCGGTATCTCCGGAGCCACACGTCCTTGCTGGAGAAGGAGCCGGGGTGGTTCCAGTGCCAGGGCGGTGGGGCCAGCCACAACCAGCAGCGGGAGATCCGCTGCGGCCAGGTGTACACGCGCAACAGCCGCAGCGGCTTGTGCCGCCACCACCAAGGCTTGGAATCGGCCACCAGCAAAGTGGCGGCGCGACGGGCCAGCGCCTCGCCCGAGCGGGCGGCCGCGCGCTGCTCCCCGAGTCGCAGGGGTCGCCCGAACAGCATGGCGCACAGGTGAAAGCTGGCCGCAGCAAGACGTGCCCATCCGGTTCGCCGGGCGAGCCTCCAGAATCTGTCCCAGTCGATCCGGTCGGAGAATTTGCGCAGATACAGCTCCAGATCGGTCAGATTCTGCAAGGAGCACCAGAAGTGTTTCCCCGCGTGACGGGCCAGATATAGTAAATAGGTGTCGCTGTCATCGGCGGGGCTGGCGGGGGGCAGAGCGTCTCCGGGCCAGTCCCAGTGCAACTCGACAATCAAGCCTTGCGGACTGCGCAGCACCAGTTCGGCGAAGGCATGGGCGGGTTGCGCCACCTGGCGGGCCAGGCTCTGGGGGTTCCAGGGCTGCGCCACATCGCGAAGTCCCGCCGCCTTGAGCTCGCTGTAAGCGGCCTCTACCTGTGCCCGGGGCGCCAGCAGATCGATGTCGGCTACAGCCCGCCAGGAGAGGTCTGGATAGAGCAGCTCTACCAATCGCACTCCCTTGATGGCGCGGCAATCCAGACCGGCCCTCATCAGACGCGCGACCAGCCGCGATTCTTCCTGCCGCAGGGCCAGGTTGTGGACAAAGTTGTCGCGAAACCGCTGCTGCCACTCGTCCGGCAGCGGGACACCCATCGCGCGGAGATTCTGGTAAACCGCCGGAAAGGCGCCGAGTCGCTCGGCGGTCTGGAGCACGGCTTCCGGGTCGGACGGCGCGTTCTTGGCTGCGGGTGACCCCGGTAGCGGCAGACACAACGCAATGACGGCCGCAGCTTCCATACCACTTTCACTATATCGAATCCCGTACTCGAAGCGGCGAATCTATTTGCCCGTCGGGGCCGGCAGGCCATCCCCGCAGATGAGCCAGCGGCTCGACATACATTGCGGGCAACCTGGAGCGTGAATCAGCCCTGTCTTCGACCGGTGGGTCCCGGTGCCGCGCACCTTGCATCCCTATCCCAGTATTCGTTTCGACCCTCGCATCCCAGGGAGGCGCCGTATGCGGTAGCGCCGCTCGTACGGATCTGTGCGGGGGGCGTCCAGCGATAAGCGTCCCTACCGCGACGCCCGGGTGCAAATTTGCACCACGTGACTCCAGGGCACTTTCGTTGCGGGCTGCTAATCTAGGCCGGCGTTGGGGTAGGGGCCATCTTGCGTTCTCTGCGGGCGCGGAAGCGGGAGACGGTGCTGGCCATGTAGGTGTAGACCACCGGGGTCAGGTAGAGGGTGACGAGCTGGGAGAACAGCAAGCCGCCTACTACCGCCAGGCCCAGGGGCTGGCGGGCTTCGCCGCCAGCGCCGTAACCTATGGCGATGGGGACGGCGCCCAATAGGGCGGCCATGGTGGTCATCATGATGGGGCGGAAGCGGATGAGGCAGCCTTCGAAGATGGCTTGATGGGGCGGGAGGCCTTCGTTGCGCTCGGCGTCGAGGGCGAAGTCGATCTGCATGATGGCGTTCTTTTCTACGATACCGACCAGCATGATCAGGCCCACGAAGGCGTAGATATTCAGGTCCATGCGGAACAGCATCAGCGTCATCAGGGCGCCGAAGCCGGCGCTGGGGAGGCCGGAGAGGATGGTCAGAGGATGCACGTAGCTTTCGTAGAGAATGCCCAGGACGATGTAAACCACCGCGATCGCGACCACCAGCAGCACCCACAAGTTGGTAAGCGAAGACTGGAAGGCTTTGGCGGCGCCCTGGAAGGCGGTGGAGAACGTCGAGGGAAGCTCGCGCGTGGCCAGGTCCTGGATCTTACTCACGGCGTCGCCCAGGGGCGCGCCGGGGAGGAGGTTGAAGGAGATGGTCACCGCCGGGAGCTGGCCGAAGTGGTTGATGGTCTGGGGGCCGGACTCGGAGGTGATGCCGGCGAGGGCGTCCATGGGGATGAGGCGGCCGGAGGTGGCTTTGAAGTAGAGCAGGGAGAGGGCCTTGGGGTCGGTCTGGTATACAGGCTTGAGCTCCAGCAGAACCTTGTACTCGTTGACGGAGCCATAGATGGTCGAAACCCAGCGGGGACCGTAGGCGTCGTAGAGGGCGTTTTCGATGGCCTGGGCGGAGACCTGGAGGGCGGCGGACTTGTCGCGGTCGATCTCCACGTGGACCTGGGGGGTGCGGATCAGCAGGTCGCTGGTGACGTCGAGGAGGCCGGGGATCTGAGAGATCTCGTGCTCCAGCTTTTGGGCCGCCGCGTAGAGCTCCGTCTTGTCGGGGGCGTAGAGAGAGAACTGGTAGGGGCTCTTGGTGACCTGGCCGCCGAGCTGAATGGTGGGCGGATTCTGCAGGAACACGCGCATGCCGGAAAAGCCGGCGACCTTGACGCGGAGATCGTCGATGATTTCGTTGACCAGGACCTTCCGCTGGGAGCGCGGCTTGAGGTGGATGACCATCTGGCCGAAGTTCGGGCCGCCCAGAGTGGTGGAGGCGGCGCCGCCCACGCTGGCTACGAAGGATTCGACGTGGGGGTTCTGGCGGATGACGTCGGCTACCGCCTGCTGGTATTGCACCATCTGCTGGTAAGAGGTGCCTTGGGCGGCCTCGGTGACCGCGACGATCTGGTCGGTGTCCTGATCGGGAATAAAGCCCTTGGGGACGATGACGAACATCCAGGCGGTGGCGGCCAGGGTGAGGACGAACACGCCTATGGTGGCGGGGCGGTGGAGGAGTACCCACTGCAAGGTGACCCGATAGACTTGCAGCATGCCCTCGAAGAAGCGCTCGGTGGTGTGGTAGAAGGCGCCGTGCCGCTGCTCGGAGGGCGGACGCAGGAAGCGCGAGCAGAGCATGGGCGTCAGGGTGACCGAGACGATGCCGGAGATCAGGATGGCCACGCAAATGGTGACGGCGAACTCCTTGAAGAGGCGTCCCAGAACGCCGCCCATGAAAAGAACCGGGATGAAGACGGCGGCGAGCGAGAGGGTCATCGACACGATGGTGAAGCCGATTTCCCGGGAGCCCTCGACGGAGGCGTGCATGGGGCTCTGGCCCATCTCCATGTGCCGGACGATGTTCTCCAGCATCACGATGGCGTCGTCGACGACGAAGCCGACGCAGAGCGTCAACGCCATCAGCGACAGGTTGTCGAGGCTGTAGTCGAGGAGGTACATCACGGCGAAGGTGCCGACGATCGAGGCGGGCAGCGCGAGGCTCGGGATGATCGTCGCCGAGATGTTCCGCAGGAAGACGAAGATCACCAGCACGACGAGACCCACGGTGAGGAGCAGCGTGAACTTCACGTCGTGGACAGAGTCGCGAATCGAGGCCGATCGATCGAATCGCGTGTCGAGCGAGACCGACGCGGGCAGCTGCTCGCGGAGCGTCGGCAGCAGGGCCTTCACGGCGTCGACGACGGCGACCACGTTCGTGCCCGGCTGCTTGAGGATCGGCAGCATGATCGCGCGCTCGCCCTTGAACCAGCCGGCCTGCTTGTCGTTTTCGATCCCCTCGAAGACGTGCGCCACCTCGTCGAGCCGTACGGGACTGCCGTTGCGGTACGCGATGATCATCGGGCCGTACGTCGACGCTTTGAGCAGCTGGCCGTTCGCCTGGACGACGAACGTCTTCTCGCCGTACATCGTGCCCGTTGGCAGATTGACGTTCGCGTTCGAAATCGCGGAAGCGACTTCATCGATGCCGATGCCGTGCGCCGCGAGCTGCCGCGGATCGACATCGACGCGCACGGCGTACTTGGCCGCGCCGTACACCTGGACCTGCGCGACGCCGCTCACCATCGAGATTCGCTGCGCGATCGTCGATTCCGCGTATTCGTCGAGCGTCGCCAGGGGCAGCGAGGCCGACCGGAGCACGAGCATCATGACCGGCTGGTCGCCGGGATTGACCTTCTGGTACGACGGCGGCGTCGGCATCTGCGGCGGGAGCTGACGTGTGGCGCGCGCGATCATCGCCTGCACGTCCTGCGCGGCGGCATCGATGTTCCGGCTGAGATCGAACTGGAGCACGACGTTCGTGCCGCCGAGCGAGCTGGTCGAGTTGATGGAGTTCAGGCCGGCAATCGTCGCGAACTGTTTCTCGAGCGGCAGCGCCACCGCCGATGCGAGCGTCTCCGGGCTGGCCCCGGGAAGGCTGGCGTTGACTTGAATCGTCGGAAAATCCACTGTCGGGAGATCGCTGACCGGCAGAAGGCGGTACGACATGACGCCGAAC
>JBGOUV010000456.1:0-4895 GCA_041477815.1 Terriglobia bacterium
AACGCCTCCGCGGGGGGCAACACCGAGGCCAGGTTTTCGAGGTCCTCGCCGACTATCGGACTGTCCGACCCGAGCGCTTTCTCGTCGATGTCGAGGGCCCGGCGGAGGTACGGCGCGGCGGCCGCGCGGTCGCCCTGATTCCGCAAGAACAGGCCGAGGTCGGCGGCGCTGCGGGCCACCTGGGGATGCTCGGGACCGAGTTGCCGCTCGCGGGCGGCCAGCGCCTGCCGGTAGAGAGGCGCCAGCGCGGCGGGGTCGGGCTGCGCGGCCAGAGCCAGGACCAGCAGCGCACTGCTACATACCATCGCGCACCGTTCCGTTCAGGGCCCGGAGAAACGCGGCCAGCGCGGCCTTCTCCTCGGCGCTGAGCCGGAGCTCGCGGATCTCCGGATCGAGCGCCGGATGGGGCTTGCCGCCCTGGTCGTAGAAGTCGATCACCGCCGCGATGGTCTTAAGACTGCCATCGTGCATATACGGAGGCGTGCGCGCCGCTTCCCGCAGACTCGGCGTCTTGAAAGCGCCGCGGTCCCGGTCGCTCTTGGTCACGGCATAGCGGCCTTCGTCGCGCGGCCCGGCGATGCCGGTGTTGTGGAAGCGCTCGTCGGTGAAGTTGGGCCCGAGATGGCAGGAGGTGCAGCCGGCCTTGCCACGGAACAGCCGCAGTCCGAGGCGCTGCTCGGCGGTCAGGGCGTCGCGATCGCCTCCCAGGTAGCGGTCGTAGGGAGCGTCCCCGGACAGGATGGTGCGCACGTAGCCGGCCAGGGCCTGTTGCACCTGTTCGATCGGCAGCCCGGTGCGCGAGGCGACCTCGGCGAGGGTCAGGTCCATC
Organism: Terriglobia bacterium; assembly: GCA_041477815.1. Lineage (GTDB taxonomy): Bacteria > Acidobacteriota > Terriglobia > Bryobacterales > JACQDG01 > JBGOUV01. The sequence goes on from JBGOUV010000456.1 coordinate 830, forward strand.
TCTTTCGGGTTCTGGATCGGTTGCACCACCTGCTCTTCCAGAGTCGCCGCTCGCCCGTCCCAGAAAAAGCTTTTGCCGTAGCCGCGGTTCACGATGCGCGGCACGCGACGGTCGCCCGCGCGGCCGGCGACGCCTACACCCACCGGACGGCCGTCCGTGAAGCCCAGTTTCGGATCGTGGCAGGTGGCGCAGGAAATCGTGTTATCGCGCGACAACCGCACATCGAAGAACAGCTTCTTCCCCAGCTCGACCTTTTCCGGCGTGATCGGATTCTGCTCCGGCACCGGGAGATAGGCGTCAAGACCGGCCGGTATGACCAGCTTGCCGGCCGCGGCCAGCAGCAGGAAACCAATTATCATGGCAGGGGCAATACCCATATCTCCGACCTGGCGTTCCCGGCTGTCAGGGCGATGCGCTCGCCGTCGGGGTGCAGGCTGAAGCCCGTTTCACGGTTGCCGGGCGCGGCGAGCTTCGCGGCGGGTTGCCCGTCCAGCGGCAGGCGCCACAACTCCGCGCCCTTACCGGCAAGGAGCTCGCGGCCCCATTCGAGCTCCGTGAGCCCGTCAAACGCGAGCAGCCGCGGCTCGCCGCCGGCTACGGGAACGACCGCTACGGTCTTCTCACCCACCCCCAGCGCCAGCCGCTTGCCGTCGGGCGAGACTGCCAGATGATGCAGCCGCGCGTCTCGGTAGAGCGCCGACTCCCGGCCACCCTCGACCTCGCGCGAACGCAGCTCGCTGTCGCTATGGATGTAGAATACCGTCCGGCCCTCCCGCGACCAGGCGCCGTCGAACCCGCGAAATGGGGCGCCGGCTTCGGCCACCAGCGGCTGCACGGCGGCGGTGAGGGCGTCGACGAGGTAGAGCCCGCCTCTTCCCTTGTTGTCGCTGCCGCTGACCAGCAGCGTCTTGCCGTCCGGGGACCAGCGGAGGCGCTCCAGGTGGGCGAGCTTGGGCAGCAGCTCCCGCTCGTCCTCCGAGTCGATCCGGCGGATCACGATCGCGCGCGACTCCTGGCCGAAATTCTCCGACCCGCGGCGCGACAGATAGGCGATCGCCGCGCCGTCCGGCGACCAGGCGGGGGCCGTGTTTCGCCCGGGAAACCGCAGCGTGACGCGGCGGGCGGCGCGGGTGGGCTCGGCCAGCGTGGTGGTGAAGACGTCCACGCTGCCCGACCGCAGGCCGTAGTACAGATCGCCGGCGGCGGTGATTCCCAGCGGCAGGAACCGGCCCAAATCGCGCCGCAGCAGCCGCGGCTGGCCGCGCGGCTCGCCGTTTTCGATCGCCAGCTCATAGGCGTCCATGGTCCCGGACCGATCGCTCGCGTAGACGATGCGCTTGCCGTCCGGCGTCCACAGCGGAAACAGATGATTGCCGGGCAGGCTGACCAGCCGGCGCTCGCGCGCGCCATCCACCGAGAGCAGGAAGATGGTGCGATCGCCCGAAGACTCGTCGGCGAACGAGTCGTAGACCACGAAGCGACCGTCCGGGGACAGGTCCATCCGCTTGGGGTAAACCCAGTTGAGGGACCGCAGCACCTGTGGAGGGCCGCCGGCGGCCGGCACCAGCGTAATCTGGCTGATGTTGTCGGTGCGGAACAGCAGCGTCAGGATGAATTTCGAATCGGGCGACCAGGCGCACGGCTGCACGAAACCGGCCTCCTCGTTGCGATACAGGACGCGCTGGTTGCCCCCGTCCAGATCGACGACGCGCAGGTCATAGAAACCTTCCTCGTTGAACCAGGCGTAGGCGACGCGGCGGGCATCGGGGGAAAGGGCGGAGAAGTAGGCGAATTCTCCGGAAGCCGCCGGCGCCGGAGCCAGCACACGGCTGCGGCCGGAGGCGATTTCACGAACGGCCAGACTGCGCGACGGGTCGACGTAGGACAGGTAGCGTCCATCGCGCGAGGGTCCGCCCAACAGCGTCACGTCCGGTCCGGACCAGACCAACCGCGTCGCGGGCGCGCCCGCTGCCGCGACGGCCAGGAGTGCGATGGCGGGCCACATGCGAAGACGCCCGCATCTTAGCAGTTGGGGCGGGGGGGAGTCCAGTGGCAGACCCCTCCCTTTTGGGGGTGTCAACGGTCATCAAAAATGTCCGAATGTTTCGTTCATTAGAAGTGTTCCCCTGGATGTTCCTTTCTTAGCCAGTTGGTTTTCGGTGGCCTCGGTCGGAGCGGAGCCCTGCGAGCCGCAGGCCTGGCAGAATTAGGGGGGGCGGGAGCGCGGGACAGAGGAAGGTCCGTTCCCCCGCGAAAAACCTTCGTCAGGCACCAGCCCATCGACCTGGCGACGGCGAGTATCAGGAGGAAGTAGATCAGACCTGAAAGACGCCCCGTGGGGTCATAGAAACCTCAGAAACGCTCCGGCCGGAGCAGCGCGTAAATCAAGCAGCCAACAGAAATACCGAGGCGATACCGGCTAGGCTATAGTCCATATTCCCTTTCCTTCACTGCCTGGTCAGGATGGCCAAGACTGCAAACGCTGTCGTCGCCACCGCGACCAGGAGCAGTTGCGCCCGCCGAGCTCGTTGAGTTTGGCCGCAGGAGGCGCCAGCCACGGCTCCCAGCAGGCAGATGGCGGTCAACCCCACCAGGATTGCTTCGACTCCCTTGGGCTCGGTCATAACTTCTCGCCTGCCCTGGTCAGGAACCAGCTGGGTACACCGAAGAGGCGCGCCACCGCGAAGTACGCGAAGTAAAGGAGATCCAGCATGTCAACCCTCACGCAAGACCGCAGAAGACCACCTGGTGACCGAGGCGGCGTCATCGCTGGGCCAGGCGTTTCTCGGAGGAGGGCCGGCAGGAGCCCCTGCCGCCCAGCTCCACCAGCGAGTGAGGCTGCAGAGCAGACGGCAGCGCCGCGGGCGGCGAATCCAGCGGGAGGGCGAAAGGATGCAGTCTGGGTACCAGCGGACAGATTCGCACGCCGAGGCCGTGGGCCAAGCCGGCAGCAATCCGGAGCGCGTGAAGCGCTGGACGGAATGGTGGCGTGCAAGACCACCACCCTCGAGAGAGCTAAGGCCGGCGGCCTGTCTGGTCCCGGCCTCCTGTCTGGTGGCTGTCATTTCCAGTCTCCCAACCAGAATGCGCCGCAAGGCATAAGGAAGGCATAAGGGCGGGATAAGGGTTCTATAACGGCTCGAAGTCGGTTAGGCCCTGGAAAGGCAAGGCCACGCGCACCGCGTTCAAGACCGCCGCAACATCGATGATCTCCTGCAGGATGGCGCCTTCGAGGGGGGGCAGGTAGCCGGCGGCGGCCGCTACCATCCCGACGATGCTGACCGCCATGCCCCCGACCGCGCTCTGGAGAGCGACCGAGCGCATCCGCCGGCCGATGTGAATCAACTCGTCCACCTTGTCCAGGGAGGCGGAGAGGATGACCGCATCGGCGGCTTCCGAAGTGATGTCGCTGTTCTGGCCGAAGGCCACGCCCACCGTGGCCGCCAGCAGCGCGGGTGCATCGTTGATGCCGTCGCCCACGAACAGCGTCCGATCCCGGCGGGTCTCCTCGTTCACGATGGCCAGCTTTTCCTCCGGGCTCATTCCAAAATGTACGTCAGTAATGCCTACGATCTCGGCCAGGTAGCGGACCTCCACCTCCCGGTCTCCCGAAACCAGCATCACCTTGTTCACCTGGTGGCGCGGCCCTAAATGATGGACGAAGGACCGGCTCTCCTGGCGGGGCGCGTCGTGAAAGCGGAAAGCCGCCGCGTAAGCGCCATCGAGGAACACCAGGCACTCCATCCCGGGAGCGACCGGAGGCAACGCCAGACCGGTGTTCGCGACTTTGGCCCGGCCGGTGATGTGAATCTCTCGGCCGGCGACCATTCCGGCGAGACCGGCCCCAGGTTTTTCGCCGACTTGGGCAGCCTCCTGCAGGACGACGTTGGCTTGATGGGCGGCGTTCAGGATGGCGCCGGCCAGCGGATGCTTGGAGTACCGCTCCAGGCTGGCCGCCAGCCCAAGAACTTCCGCCTCCGCGAACCCGGGCGCGCAGAGGACCTCCGTCAGCGCCGGCTTTCCGTAGGTCAGGGTCCCGGTCTTGTCGAAGATGAGCGTACGGCAG
>JBGOUV010000117.1:0-16519 GCA_041477815.1 Terriglobia bacterium
CGGGGCGCACGATCGCAATTCGCTCGCCTGCCTCGACTGCCACAGCGTCCACCAGCCCGCGGCGCCGCACCTGCTGACGGCAAAGACCGACGCTCTATGTACCACCTGTCACCTGAACGTCAAAGCCGAGTTCAACCGGCCCTACCGGCACAAACTGCAGGAGAAGGCCATAAGCTGCGTGGACTGTCACAACCCCCATGGGGGGCCGCCGCCCCGCAGCCTGGAACGGGTGTCGGCCAACGAGCCGGGGTGCCTGAAGTGTCACGGCGACAAGCGCGGGCCGTTCCCCTTCGAGCATGCGCCGGTGAAGCTGGAGCCGTGCTCCACGTGTCATGAGCCGCACGGGTCGGCGAATCCGCGCATGCTGGTGCGGCACGAGGTGAACCGCGTCTGCCTGGAGTGTCATGCCTCCACGTTCAGCCGCTTGGGCGGAGCGCCGCCGGCGTTTCACGATTTGCGCAGCGCGCGCTTCCAGAACTGCACCATGTGTCATTCGAAGCTTCACGGATCGTACGTGAGCCGGGACTTTCTCCGATGAGAACCCTCCACCTGGCAGTGATGCTGGTGGCGGCGACGGCGCTGGCCCAGGAAAAGCCGCCGGTGGCGACACCCGAGCCCAAGGTAGCGGGCAAAGCAGCGGCGGCAGGAGATGCAGCAGCGCCAGCCCAGGAAAAGCCGCCGGTGGCCACACCCGAGCCCCAGCCCACCGGCAAAGCAGCGGCGACAGGGGCGGCAGTGGCGCCAGCCCAGGAAAAGCCGCCGGTGGCGACACCCGAGCCCCAGCCCACCGGCAAAGCAGCGGCAACAGCGCCCCTCGCGGAAGTGCCGCCGGCGGCCACGGTCGAGCCCCAGCTCACCGGCGAGATCGACGTGGGCTACCGCTTCGTACAGGACGCCGGCGGAAGCCGCAACGTGTACCGCAGCATCGTGAACCTGGGCGAGGGGCCCAAGCTGTTCAACGGAACCGCGGCGTGGCGCAACCCCGGCGGGAAGTGGATGGACAGGCTAGAGATCACGGCCAACTCCTGGGGCGGCGAGCCCTACAACACCGGCCGCCTGGAAGCCGGACTGGCCGGCGCCTACAACTTCCGGCTGGACTACCGCAACATCTCCTACTTCAATTCCCTGCCCTCCTTCGCCAACCCGCTGCTCGGCGAAGGCCTGTTCCTGAGCGAGCGGGCCATGGACCTCCAGCGGCGGTCGATCGACGCCGAGCTGAAGATCAAGCCGGGGGCGCGGCTGTCGCCGTTCCTGGGCTTCTATCACGGCTCCGGGTTCGGACGCGGGGTGACCACCTTCGTCACCGACGGCAACGAGTTTCCGGTCAGCACCAACCTGAACGACCGGACGGAGAGCTTCCGAGGCGGCGTGCACGTGAACTTCTCGCGGGTGAACTTCACTCTCGAGCAGGGAGGAACGACCTTCCGGGACGATCAGGAGATTTTTTACTCCGGACGCAATCCGGGCAACCGGCGCACGACGTTATTTGGTCAGTCGATCCTTCTGAACGACCTGCGGCAGACGTACGGGGTACGGGGCGACGGCATGTTCAGCCGGGCGGCGGTGTCGGGCCGTCCCTGGTCGCGGCTCAGCTTTACCGGGCAGTTTCTGTACAGCCAGCCGTCCATGGACGTCCAGTACACGGGACAGAGCGGGGGCGAATTCTTTCTGCTGAGTGCGATCGCGCCCTACACCGGGCAGCTCGAACGATCCACCGGTGCGGCCCAGCGGCCCCATCCTGCGGGGTCGTGGAGCACGGAGATTCGCCCCTTCTCTCGCCTGCGGATCGTGCAGAGCTGGTACACCGACCGGTTCCACGTGTCGGCATCGTCGGTGCTGGCCCAGACCTACAACACCACGCCGGCGACGAACCTGGAGACGCGGGCGTTCGATCTGCTGGTGGTCAACTACAACCAGCACCAGGTGGACGCGATCGTGGACCTGGGCAAGCTGACCCTGCGGGGCGGACACCGCTACGTCTGGGGCGACTCGGTCACGCGCACACCTACGCTGGCCCAGGGGCAAGGCCCCACCCGCCCGGGCGAGTTGCGCCGTCAGGTAGGCCTGGCCGGAGCGACGCTGCGCCTGGGAAGCCGGTTCGACCTGGCGGCCGACTTCGAGGCCTCCCCGGGCGACCGCACCTACTTCCGCACCGACCTGATGGACTACCAGCGCGGGAAGGTGCGCGGGCGGTACCGGATCCGGCCGTCGCTGGTGCTGAGCGCGGCGTTTGCGGCGCTGAACAACCGCAACGAGGCGCCGGACGCGAACCTGGATCTGCGGAGCCAGCAGTCGTCGCTGACGTTGTTCTGGGCCCCCAACCAGGGCAAGCGGGTCAGCTTCACAGCGGACTACACGCGGGCCACGCTGCGGTCGGATCTGCCGTTTCTGGAGCCCCAGACCTTCACCCGCGCCATCTCGGCCTATCGCGACAACGGACATCACGGCGGCGGCTGGGCCGAGGTGAGTCTGGCCCACGGGGTAAGGGTCAGCTTGGGAGGCAGCTATTCGATCAATGCCGGCAGCCGCCCCACGCGCTACTATCAGCCGCAGGCGCGGGTGGTGGCGCCGCTGGCAGGCAAAGTGGCCTGGACAGCCGAGTGGCGCTGGTTCGGCTTTACCGAGAGGCGCTATGCCTACGAGAACTTTCACACGCACCTGTTTGCGGCTGGGCTTCGTCTGGGCTGGTAGCCTGGTGGTGGCGACAGTAGCGACAGCTCAGTACGGAGACCCCCGGCGCGGGTCGGAGGTGTTCGCCCGGCACCACTGCACGGCGTGTCACTCCATACGGGGCGTGGGGGGCGGGACGGCCCCGGACCTGGCGCGTCCCACCAGGAAGCCGTTCACCGCCGCGAGCCTGGCGGCGGTGATGTGGAATCACGGTCCGGCGATGTGGAAGGCCATGGCCGCCCAGAACCTCGAGGTGCCCGCCCTGGGGTCCGGAGAGGTCGCCGACCTCTACGCTTACTTCTACTCCGAGCGGTACTTCGAGCCTCCCGGCGATGCGGGACGGGGCAAGCAGGTGGCGATCGCCAAACGCTGTGTCGCCTGCCATACGCCCGAGAAGGTGGCTAAATGGCCGGCCCTCACCGATCCGGTGCGGTGGGCGCAGAACATGTGGAACCACTCCGGCTTCATGGTCAAGGAAATGGAAAAGAAGAAGATCCCCTGGCCGCAACTGACTGCCCAGGAGATGGTCGATCTAATGGTCTACGCGCAAAACCTGCCGGGAGCGAAGTTCACGCCCCCCACGCTGGCGACACCCGATCCGGCCCTGGGAGAAAAACTCTTCGGCCAGCACGGCTGCGCCAGGTGCCACAGCCTAGGGAAGAAGGAACCGGGACGAATCGACCTGCTGGCGCGGAAGGCCCAACCAACCACCTCCACCGAATTCGCCGCCATCATGTGGAATCACGGACCCCAGATGCGCAAGCGGGCGGAGAAGTCCGGGACCGACCTGCTGCCGTTCGAGGAAGAGGAGATGAGTCACCTCCTGGCCTTCCTGTTCGCTAAGCGGTATTTCGACGAGCCCGGCGACGCTAAACGCGGCGCGCGTATTCTGTCAGCGCGCCAGTGCGGGACCTGCCACGACCTGAAGACCAAGGGAATCCGGTTTTCGGCCCCGCAGATAGCCTCGGCGCTCTGGCAACACGGCCCCAAAATGCAGTCGGAAATGGAAAAGAAGGGGATCGTGTGGCCCACCTTCCGTGGCAAAGACATGGCCAACCTGCTAGCCTACTTACGAGGACCCCAGGAGCCACGACCGTAAGGGAGTTCTACATGGCCGTACGGCCACAACGAATGGATGTAGGTGTGGGGCGGCCCCCCGGGGCCGGCCTGCCGAATTTCAGTAGACGCACCAAGCCGGCCCAGGGGCCGGCTGCGGCCCAGGGGGGCCGCCCCACACTTACAGGGGAGCGGTTCCCAGAGGCGATCAGGAGGACATTATGGTAACCCGCAGAACATTCTTAGCCGCAGGAGCAGCGATACCTGCAGCAGTCAACAAGCCGGTACGCGAGAAGCCCCTGCGTCCCGACTACTGGGGCACGGCATACTACGACGAAAAGGAACGCCAGGAACTGGTGGAGGTCCTGGAGACCCGCCGCCCCTTCCGCTGGTACGGGTCGGGCAGCGAGCCGCCGAAGAAGGTACTGACCTTCGAGAAGGAGTTCGCTGCTCGGATGCAGACCCGCTATGCTCTGGCGGTAACCTCCGGCACGGCGGCAATCAACTGCGCGCTGGCGGCGTTGGGAGTAGGTCCGGGCGATGAGGTAATCCTGCCCGCCTGGACCTGGCATTCCTGCTTCAACGCCATAGTACTGGCCGGAGCTCTCCCCGTATTCGCCGAGATCGACGACTCCTTCGGCATCGATCCGGCGGACTTCGAAAAGAAGATCACCCCGCAGACCAAAGTCGTCATGGCCGTGCATCTCCAAGGCAACCCCTGCGACATGGACCGCGTCCTGGCGGTGGCGCGTAAGCATCACATCAAGGTGATGGAAGACTGCGCGCAGAGCGTGGGAGCCAGCTACAAGGGCCGGCCGGTGGGGTCGGTGGGGGACATCGGGATCTACAGCCTGCAGCTCAACAAGACCATCACGGCCGGCGAAGGCGGGGCGGTGGTGACCAATGATCCGCTGCTGTTCGAGCGGGCCTCGCGGTTCCACGATCTGGGAGGCCTGCGGCCACCGCACCAGCAGCCAGGCGGGCAGGGGCGGGGCGACTGGTTCGTGGGGCAAAATTTCCGGATGAACGAATTCTCCGGCGGCGTCCTGCTGGCGCAGTTGCGGAAGCTGGATCGCATCGTGGAAGACGTGCGGACCAATGCGCGGCGCGTCTATGCGGGGATCCAGGACCTGCCGGGTCTGCGGTTGCGGCGCCGGTCCGATCCCGAGGGCGAGCTGGGTTCCGCCGTCTTCGTGGGCTTCGACACCAAGGCCCAGCGGGACCGCTTCATGGGAGCGATGAAGGCGGAAAACGTCCCGGCGCAGCCGCCGGGCGGGTCGGTGATTCTTCCCATCCAGTCGCACATCGAGAAAAAGGTCACCGTGCATCCGGCCTGGCCGTCGTTCACGACCGAGCGCGGGCGGGCGATCCAATACGGCCAGGAATGCTGCCCGAAGACCATCGACATTTTGGGCCGGTTCGCCGGGGTCTCGCTGCATCCGAAGTACACGCGGCAGGACACCGATGACATTGTGACGGCCCTTCGGAGGGCCTATGCGGGAGTTAGCTGAAGACTTTCTGGCGCACAAGCGGCTGGCGATGGTGGGGGTATCGCGCCAGCCGCAGGACTTCACCCGGGGCCTGTTTCGGGAATTGTGCCGGCGGGGCTACGACCTGGCGCCGGTGAACCCGGAGGCGGCCGAGCTGGAAGGGCGGCGGTGCTTCGCGCGGGTGCAGGACATTGCGCCGCCGGTGGACGGCGTCCTGCTGCTGACCTCGCCGCGGGTGACCGAGGCGGTGGTGCGGGATTGCGCCGAGGCGGGAGTCCGGCGGGTGTGGATGCACCAGGGCGCTGGGGTGGGGGCGGTGAGCGAGGCGGCGGTGAGGTTCTGCCAGGAGCATGGCATCGCGGTAGTGGCGGGATGGTGTCCGTACATGTTCCTGCCGGAGGCCGGCTGGTTCCATCGCCTGCATGGGTGGCTGCGGCGCCGCAGAACGCGCTAGCCACCGAGCCGCGACAGCAAGGGAGCCCTAAGTGGGACTTGCAGGGACACAACGATGGCCGACTTCGTGTACCTACCGGCAGGCCGGGCCAGGGGGGCCGCCCCATAGTTACAGGGGAGATGGTTCGGACACACGAAGAAACGGCTCCTTTGCGGTGGCGGCTCGGCGCCGACGGGCGCTGGGCTAATACTCGATCTGCACGACGAGCTGGAACTGGCGGGCGTTGAGGGTCTCCACTACCTCGCCGTAAGAGGCGAGGCGTTGCCCGCCGGCTGCATAGTATTGGCTCACCCGCAGCGGATTGGAGTGGTTGGCCAGGTTGAAGGCTTCCACGCCAAACTGCAGGATGGCCCGGTCCTTCTTCACCCAGATCCCCTTCATCACCCTGAGATCCACCGAGACGCCGCCCGGGCCGAAGAAGGGATTGCGCCCGAGGCCAAAGGGTCGCGCCGAGATGGGGTAGGCCCCGGTCCGGAGGGAATCCGTCGAATCCAGCGCATTGATGGGACGGCCGCTGCCGGCGGTGAAGATGGGCGCCACGATGATTTTTTCGAAGATCCCCTCGAGCGGCAAGTCGAACAAGGTGCTGGCCGCCAGCCGGTGCGCCTGGTGTTGCCGCGAGGGGCCCCACTCGGCGGCGAGGTTGCGCGGGTCTTGCGGGTGTTCGTCGTAGTCGGAGGCGTCGTCGCGGGTGCGGCCCCCGTTGTAGGCCACCAGGAAGGTCAGCTCCTTGTTCATGCGCCGGTTCACCGAGAGGGAGACGCCCTGGTAGGTGGACCGGGCGGTCTGCTCCAGTTGGTAGGCCGGCGGCAGCTCGAAGTGAATGTTGCGCACCCGGGGCAGGTGAAAACCTCGGACCGCAGCGTAATCGACCGTCAGCTTGGTGTCTTTGCCCAGGCTGCGCTCCAGTCCGGCGTTGACCTTCCGGCTGTAGGTCGAGGAGAAGTGCGGGTCGGGCTGGAACGCTCCGGCGGGAGCGCCCGGGAACGGGCCCGCCAGCAACGCCTGCGCCGCGGCCGCCCCGGTCCGATACTGCAACTCGGGCTTCTGAATCGCGTCATTGAGGAAACCCAATGGATAGCGGTCGTAGAACAGCCCGAAGCCGGCGCGAAACACGTACCGCCCCTGGCCTCCGGGACGCCAGGCCAGTCCCAGCCTGGGGGCCACGTTGCGGGTGGCCTGGACGAATCCGGCGGGCATCTTCTGCACGTCGTACCGGACGCCGGCTTCGACGGTGAGGCCCGGCGCGGCCTGCCAGCGATCCTGCAGCCAGAGTCCGACCGGCGTGGTGGTGATACGGGTACGCGGGTCGCCAAAGGACTGCAGAAAAACGTCCGGCCGCGCGGCCAGGAAGTCGGCCAGGGTGGGGAAGACGAAGATCCCGCCGTAACGGTTGGCCAGCCGCGAGTCGAGCCGCACGGCGTGGACGCTTCCGCCGAAGCTCAACTGGTGGCGGTTCACGGCGACGTTGAGGCCTTCCACCAGCTCGTAGTGGTCCTCGGTGCGCTCCCCGTTAAGCCGCCAGGCTTGTCCCATCGTCACCACGCCGGGGATTTCCAGCATGGGTCCAAGGCTATTAGGAACCATCGATACCGTACGCCGCGCCGCCTGGACGCGCAGGTCGTTTACCAGGTGCGCGTGGGGCACGCTGGTCCAGGCGGCGACCAGGGAATGGTCCTTGGTCAGACTGCTGGCCCGGGCGGAGCGGTCGGCGAAGTCGTCGACACCCTGGACGTCGTTCTCGACGCGGCCCCGCGAGAAAGCGTAGCGCGCCGAGAGCGCGTGTACGCGGCTGAGTTGATGGTTCAGTTTGAACAGGAACTCGGTACCGACGTCTCGTGCCGGGAACAAACCGCGCTGCACCGGCCGCGCCGCCGTCCGCGCGAACTCGGGCCGGAGCAGCGCCCGGTTGATCTGGCCGATCGATTCCGCCGGCGCCTCGGACCACTCCTCGCTTGCTTCCCACTCCTGCTCGATCGCCGTGGAGAAGAAGGTGCGGTCGCGGCGCAGGGGTCCGTAGAGGGAGGCCCCGGGCTGGGTACGGCGAAAACGCGGCTTGCCGCCGGCGTGCACCTCGGGGTTGCGCGCGTTGGGCGCCTCGTTTTGGCCGAAGAAGGTGGCGTCGCCATGCCAAATATTGCTTCCCGACCGCGTCACTACGTTGACCGCCCCGCCGGCCGCTCCGCCGAACTCGGCCCCCAGGGTCGCGCCGGCCACGCGGAACTCCTGCACCATCTCCAGGCCGATGGCGACCCGGTTTCCACCGGTGGTCTCGTCGCGGTTGTCGACGCCGTCGATGGAGAGGCTGTTGTTGCGCCCGCGCATGCCGCCGAAGGTGAATCCGCTGTCGGGCGCGGCGCTACGGACGCTGGTCGCCGCCCGCTGGGTGTTGGACCCCGCCGCCGACGCCACCCCCGGCGCCACCAGCACGAAGTTCAGGTAGTTGCGGTTCTGGGCGGGTGATTCCTCGATGCGCTCGCCGCCTAGCGTGGCGCTGGTGGTTGTCGCGGCCGTGTCCAGGGCGTCGGCCTGCTCCCGTACCTCCAGCGACTCGACCACCTGGGCCGGCCGCATCTCAATGCGCTGCACCGCCGTCTGGCCTACCGACACCTGCAGGCGCGAGATCATCACCGAAGCGAACCCCTCGCGTTCTACGCGCAGCTCGTAGAGCCCGATGGGGAGGCCGGAGAGCCGGAACTGTCCGGTCTCGTCGGTGAGGGCCTCCCGGGTGGCACGGGAGCCGGTCTCCAGGGCTATGACGCGAGCGCCGGGCATGGGGAGATTAGTGGAGTCCAGGACGGCGCCTTGAATGGTTCCGGTGGCGGTGATGGATTGGGCGGCCACGGTCAGGGGAGCAAGCAGCAGCAGCACCAAGGAGCGCATCTTGACTTAAGATACCAGCCCAGAGGGGCAATCTTCCGGCGATGGCCCCATTCAGAGTGACTCGGGGGGCGATTCGCAGGGGCCTCTCCCGGCCGCAGTCACCGCCTGCATCGCGCGGTCCAGATTGTCACGGGTGCGAATCTGATGGGGAGGCCCAATTCCCCCGCGTGGGCTGAAGAAGAGAGCGACATTACACCAAAATCCCTCGACGGCCGATGAAAGGACTCCCAAAGAGCCTGTCCATTACGCGGAGGCGGTCTTCTAGATGGGTGCTGCGGAACACTCACAACTCATTGATAAACAACCACTTATCTCCAGTCATACGTTTGGCACAGGTACCGCACAAAATGGCGCGCGCGGGCACTTATCCCCCCGCGCGGGACGCTCGAAGCCGCGCCCATGCGGCCGCGAACAAGGACCAGCGGAGACGGAAAGCGCCGGCGGCGGCGTTTTTGCCGGTATAGCGGAGAGCGCACGGCAGGATCGAACTGCCGTGAGTCCGCCCGTGGCGGCCGCGAAAACGCCGACCGGCTGCCGCTGCCGGCTTAAGCCCTCCAGCATCAGAACCCCGCGGGGGGCAGGTCCGGCCGGCCGGAACTCCGGCAGGCCGGAACACGAAAACGTGGCCGCCCCTTGCCTCCACCGATACGCAGCGGGACTTTGGAAGTTTCCAACCCAGGAGCCTCACCGTGACTATTTCAGCCTATGAAAGTATAGAAACCATCGCTGAGACTGGTCAGGTGGCCATATTCAAGGCTAGGCAATTTCATCAAAGCCATTGAAACCGCCAATCGCGGCCTCGCGTATTTCCAAAAGGCCATCCCGGACGATCGGAACGAGGCGGACAAAAGGAGAAAGCAGGTGATGGACGAGATCTCCGCGCAGGGGATCAATGTCTGGGACACCATCCTGAATATGCCGTTTACCACCGACAGGGGGCGGAAGATCGAGCTGGCCTTCTACAGCGAACTCATCCCCGATCTATACATGTCCGGCCTGGTGCCGCAGCTCTACTTGTCGGCTACGCAGTCCACCCAACACTGCCTGGCCGGGGGGATGGATGAATCCGTGATTTATTCGTTCAGCATCATGGGCCTGCAGCTCGGTGAACTGGGGGAATTCGACCAGGCCTTCAAGTACGAGGATCTGGCCCGGGATCTTTCAGCGAAACACCCGAACACGTTTGGCGCCACGCGCGGCATGAACGGGATCGTGTGGTGCAACATGCACTCCCGCAGCCACCCCCGGGAAATCGTCGATTATTGCCTGAAAGCGATCCAGTCGGGGAAGAACTGCGGAGACCTTTACAATGCGGGTCTTTCCTATGGTCCGCTGATGTGGAACCTCCAGGTCCAGGGCGGGCACCTTCTCATCCTCGAGGACGCCGCTCGGGAGTGCCTGCAGTTTTCCAACAGGTTCCACCTCTCCTTTTCCGTGGGGCTAGCCGAGGCGGTGCAGGCGGGATGGATTGAGCCCATGAAGGAAGATGTCGCGCACGTGCCGATACAGGAGAAGCTGAAACAATGGGAGGCCGACAGCCACATCGCCTCCGCCGGCAGTTACTATGTTCTCCGGGGGCTCGCCCACTATTATTTCGGCGAGTACGAGAAGGCCGACGAATGCCTCGCCGCAGTCGGACAGTACCTGTGTGGCCTGACCGACAACGTGCTGAAGAGGCAGTGGCACCTCCTCCGGGTGTTGAACGATCTCAGGTTGTATGAAAAGGGCAAGAGATTCGCAACCGCAGAAGAACTCCTGGCGGAGATCGGGCCGGACATTGAGAAAGTCGAGGCTTGGGCCGCCCTGGGGCCTCTTCTCAAGCCCTACCTCGCCTTTCTTCACGCCGAACTGGAGAGGGTCACCGGCAATTTCAGGGAAGCCCGAAGCCGTTACCTCGACGCCATCACGCTGGCGCATCAGCAGTCCTACGTCTTCCTGGAAGGGCACCTCAACGAGTGCTTAGCGGAGCTTTTGCTTGCGGACGGGCAGCACCCCGAAGGAATCTATCTCGCCGAAGCGGCGCGTCTTTACGGGAAATGCCATGCGGCGCGGAAGAAGACCGCCCTGATGGGCAAGTTCCCGGACTATTTCGAAGAGGCGAAGCCCGCGTACCCGCAAATCGAGGTGATAACGCCGGGGTCACTGACGCTACCGGACCTGGACGTCGATTACCTCTTGAAGGCGTCTCTTTCGATCTCCTCGGAGAGGGAGCGAGACGCGCTTTTGAGGAAGATTATGAACGTAGTCATGGAGAGCTCCGGCGCAGAACACGGGTACCTTCTGATCGGAGAGGGTGAGAGCCTGTTCATCCGAGCCGAGAGTCATGTGAACGACAGGGAAGCCACGAAGACCTTGCACAAAGGTCTGGAAGAAGCCGGCGGCATCTGCAAGGCGATCGTGCGGTACGTGTTTCGGACCGGAGAGCGTGTGGTCTTGGACCGCGCCTGCCTGGAAGGAGAGTTCAAGGACAATGCGGACGTGCAAGCGACGCAAATGCGCTCCGTCCTCTGTTTGCCGATCGTCAGGCAATCGAACAGGGTCGGCATACTCTGCCTCGAAAACCGCTTGGTGGAAGGAGCATTCACCCCGAAAAAGTCGCAGGTGACGGAGCTGTTGATGCTGCAGGCGGCCATCTGCGTGGAAAACTCGCGGTTGGCGGACGAACTGGTGAAGGTGACCGGATAGGTATTCTCAGAGAGATCTCGTACGGCTGTGAGAAGCTGTCCTGCGCCCGACAAGGTGTACGCCGGCGGCGAGCTCAGCCCAATTTAACCGCCAGCACTTCGGCGCTGGCGGGAGGTGACTCAGGTCTGCTTTTCAAAAAATGAACTGCGCGCCCACGTGGTGGACACTCGCCGCCGCCTGGCAACTGCCGGTGAGGTTGAGTCAGCAACCAGGATTAGCAGCCCGCGGCAGAAGCTACTGAGCGCCAATTGGCGCTCGATAACGTCTGCCGAATCAAGGGTTTGTCGAACCCGAATCGAGGGGTGCGGGGTTTTGCCGCAGGCTGTTAGCCCGCGCTGCGATAGCAGGGTTGCCAACAGCTAAGGGCTAATAGCTAACAGCTTCTTCTCAGAAGATTTCCTGCAGCCGCTTGATCACGGCCAGGTGCTCGCCGGGGCGCATCATCCACACCGAGATTTTCAAGCGGCGCTCGCCGTATTTGGAGACGGCGATAGGGGGAGTACCTTCCATCAATTGGCGGACTGCCTCGGAGGCAGTGGGCTTGCCGCTTTCCTCGCCCCACGAGAGGACGACGTGGGGAACGCAGTTGGCGATCGGGGGAACGTACCGCTCGGCGCTTAAGCCTCGAATTTTGGAGAGGGCGCCGATCATGTCCGCGGCGCGAGCTTCCAGCTCCTTTTGCTCGCGGTCGTGGTCCACCTTCAGATAGCGCTCGAGGGCGGCCAGCAGTCCTACCATCTCTTCCTTGCCCACCTTCATGCCTCGGGCGATCCCGGCGTAGGGACTCATAGCCGGCACGGCCGCTTCGATCAGATCCCGGCGTCCCATCAGCAGGCCGGAGCATTGCGGGCCGAGCAGCGCCTTGCCGCCCGAGAAGGCCACCAGGTCGAATCCTTCGCGCACATATTGCGAGAGCCGCTCCACCGGCGGGGTGTCGGACGCGGCGTCATTGAAGGTAGGCACGCCGCGCTCTTTGCCGACGCGAATCCATTCGTGGCGTCCGATCTTACCCTCGGGCTCCATCTCGTTATAGAAGAACATCATGGCGGTACGCTCGTGGATGGCCCGGTCGAGCTCCTCGCGGGTCTCGACCCAAACGATTTTCGCGCCGACCAGCAGCATCTGCTGTTCATAGCCGCCGCGGTGGCTCTTTTGCTGGACGATCTCGTTCTTCATGCCCGTGGTATCGGGGAGGCGGCGCAGTTTCTCCGGGTCGCCGCCGGCGACGCAGGCCGCCGTGCCCAGGGTGATGGCCGCGGCGCAACCGCCGGTGACCATGGCGGCCGGCGCGCCCAGCAGCTCGGCTATGCGAGCGCCGACCTTCTTCTGCAGCTCCGTCAGGGGGATGAAGTACTTGGAGGCTTCCTCCATGGCGCGCACGACTTCCGGCGGCATGAGGGAGCCCCCCAGGTGCGTCACCACGCCGACTCCGTTGATCAGCGGACGGAGGCCGAGCCGCGAGTAGATGTTCGAGTCCGGGAACGCGGGTGCGGGCGCCGCCAGAGCGCCGCCCGCCGCGCCGGCCGTGGCCGCTGTTTTCAGAAAGGCTCGTCGAGTCGCTTGCCTGGTCATGTGTTTCTCCTCTGTTCTCCAGTATAGAGCCGCATTTGCTCCGCCACGATCCTGGAATTGGAAATAGAGTACTCCAGATAGGCTCTGGCGCCGTCCCGAAAGATCAGCCGATACCCGAACGGTCCACCGCGCCCTCGCCAGTCCCGGACTTCCGCGATCTCCGACAGCTCGCGCGTCTGCGGGGCGGATCTTCCGAGCGTCCGAAACTGGAACGAGCGCCCATCGAAAGCGAATTCCGAGATGATCCGCCGATGAAACCAGAGCTGCATGGCGATGCTCGCGGCCGCCATCGTCACGAACAGGAAACCCGCGATCCGGGGCACTGTCTGACGCGTGCTCAGGAAGCCGAAGCCGGCGAAAAGGATACACATGGATCCGCACGCCAACCGGTGAAAATACCGCCGCACTGGGGCATCACGCCTGCCATCACCGTGGACCTCGCGCCACGAAGAACAGTCTCCGAAAGGGAAACAACACTTGTCCATCGGGGCGGCGTGGGTAGGACACGGTGTATCGTTCGAGGAGCATCTGTTCGAAACGGCGGCGCTCCTGGTCCGACGACAGGGCGGCCAGGAAGGGACGCAAACCGGTCCCCCGGAACCACTCCACCACCGCTTCGGGTCCCGCCAGGACGTGGTAGTAGATGGTCTCCCAGAGGTCCAGGCGCGACACCAGGGGGGACAGCAGGTCGTAATAGAACGAAGGAGGCCGGTGCGTGGCGGCGGTACGGGCGGCCCCCATCCGGCCGGTCCAGGCGGGATCGCCGGCCACGTCGAGGGTCTGGCGGTGGACGGCAGAGTCATGATGGGCCGGCACCTGTACGGCCAGCGCGCCTCCCGGGCGGAGCTGGCCGAGCCAATGCCGGCAAGCCGCCTCCGGGTCGGGGAGCCAATGCAGCATGGCGTTGGAAAAGACCAGTCGAACGGCTCCGCGGCTGTCCACGACGCCGCATCGCCGACCTCCCAGGTCTCGCGTGGATGCGCCTGACGGGCGGCCTCAATCATGGCGGTGGAATTGTCCAGGCCGATGATGGCCGCCTCCGGCCACCGGCGGCGGAGCGCTGCGGTGCTGTTGCCGGGTCCACATCCGAGATCTATGATGCGTTGGGGAGCTGGGAGTTGGAGGCGCTGGATGAGATCGATAGAGGGCTGGGTGCGCTCGTCCGCGAACTGGAGGTAGAGATCGGCGTCCCACTGGGGCATGCGGCTGCATTCTAGCAATCGGCCGTCCCCCCGCGCTAAGATCAAAGCAATCATGGTAGGCCGTAGACTGGCGCATTACGAGATCCTGGAGAAGCTGGGGGCCGGCGGTATGGGAGTCGTGTACCGCGCGCGGGATACCAAGCTGGAGCGGGTGATGGCAGTGAAGGTGGTGGGGGAAGGCGGGGAGGCCGCGGCGAAGGAGAGGTTGTTGCGGGAGGCGCGGGCGGCGTCGGCGCTGAACCATCCGAATATCTGCACCATTTATGAGGTGGGGGAGGCGGAGGGGCAGAGCTACATCGGGATGGAGTACGTGGAGGGGAAGCCGCTGAGTGGGCCCCTGCCCGGGGACGACGTGATTCGCTACGGGATCCAGATGGCCGACGCGCTGGCCCACGCGCACGAGCGGGGCGTCGTACACCGGGATCTGAAGAGCGCCAACGTCATGGTCACGCCGGCGGGGCGGATCAAGGTGCTGGATTTCGGGCTGGCGAAAAAATTGACGGCGTCGGAGGCGAGCCTGACGCAGACGGGGGCGGTGGCGGGGACGCTGGCCTACATGGCCCCGGAGGTGTTGCAGGGGGGGCCAGCGGACGGGCGGAGCGACGTTTGGGCGCTGGGGGTGGTGCTGTACGAGATCGTGTCGGGGAAGCTGCCGTTTGGCGGCCGGACGGCGTTTGAGGCGACGTCGGCCATCCTGCGGGAGCGGCCGGCGGCGTTGGGAGAGCGGGTGGGGGCCGGGCTGCGGGCGGTGATCCAGAGGTGTCTGGCGAAGGAGCCCGGAGAAAGGTATCAGCGGGCGGGGGAGATACGGGCGGCGCTGGAGGCGATTCAGTCGGACTCCGGCGGGGCCGGCGCGGTCCGGTCGGCAGCGGCGCCTGCGGAGGAACCGCGGCTGTCCTCGGGCGGGCGGCCGTCGGCCCATGCGGAGGCGAACCGGTATTTCGAGGCGGCGATGATGTTGAAGTTCCAGTTCGATTTGCCGCGCAGCCAAATGATGCTGGGGAGGGCGCTGGAGGCGGACCCGCATTTTGCCGAGGCCCGGGCGTGGCGCGGGCACACGTACTGGCTGGCGGACATACATGGGCTGGCGCCGGAGTCCGGGTGGGCGTACAAGGCCGAAGAGGAGCTGCGGCAGGCCTTGGAGGATGATCCGGAATGCGCGCGGGCACACTTGGGGTTTGCGGCGATATACCTGGGCCAGGGAAGGAAGGAGCTGGCCCTGGGAGAAGCGGAGGAGGCGCTGCGGCTACTTCCCGGGGATGGCGACACGCTGCACTGTCTGGCGTTGGTCCACTACTTGAACGGTGAGGCCGGCGTGGCCAAGGAGGGGTGGCGGGGAATCATGGAGCGCTATCCGCTGTACTTTCCGGCGCGGATGATGTACGGGGAGGTGCAGCGACAGGAGGGGGACATTGCCGGGTCGTTGCGGGAACAGGAGAGAGTCCTGGAGCAGGACCCGCAGAACATGTTCAGCCTAAGCTTTGCGGCTCGGGCGGCCATGGATGGGGGGGACCTGGCGGGGGCGCAGCGGTATCTCAACGAGGTGCGGCCGGCGGAACGGCAGGGATTCTTCGTGCGGGTTTGCGACGGAATCCTGACGGCCCTGGAAGGAAGGCGGGAAGAAGCGCTCGCCGTCGTGGACCAGCAGGTTCAGGAATGGCTGTCGGGGAACCTGCTGTTTGGGGTGGAGGGGGCGACGTTCTTTGCGGCCCTGGGAGAGACGGGCAGAGCGCTGGATCGGCTGGACCGGGCGGTGCGGCTGGGGGACGAGCGGGCGGAGTACTTTACGCGCAATCCGCTGCTGGCCGGCCTGCGGGACCTGCCGCGGTTCCGGCAGATCCTGGCGTCGCTCGAGTGGCGGCGGAAGCAGCGGAGCAAATCGTGACCGGGAAGAGGCTGGCCCACTTCGAGATCCTGGAGAAGCTGGGCGAGGGCGGGATGGGGGCCGTCTACCGGGCCCAGGACACGAAGCTGGAGCGGATGGTGGCGGTGAAAGTGGTGAGGGGCGACGCGGGCGAAGCAGCGGCGGTGGCCAAGGAGAGGTTGTTGCGGGAGGCGCGGGCGGCATCGTCATTGAACCACCCGAATATTTGTACGATCTACGAGGTGGGCGAAGCGGAGGGCCAGACCTACATCGCCATGGAGTACGTGGAGGGGCGGACGCTGTCGGCGCTGGCGGGAGAAGGCATGGCGGCGGATACGGTGATGCGGTATGCGGCGCAGATTGCCGATGCCCTGGCGCATGCGCACGAAAAGGGGGTGGTACACCGGGATCTGAAAAGCGCCAACGTGATGGTGACGCCGCTGGGACGGGTGAAGGTTCTGGATTTCGGATTGGCCAAGCGGCTGGAGGGGGGGTCGGACGCGACGATGACGCAGGCCGGGACCATCGCCGGGACCCTGGCCTACATGGCGCCGGAGGTATTGCGCGGGGAGCCGGCGGACGGGCGGAGCGACTTGTGGGCGCTGGGGGTGATGCTGTACGAGGCGGCGGAGAGGAAGCTGCC
>JBGOUV010000048.1:0-24829 GCA_041477815.1 Terriglobia bacterium
GACGCCCCCTGGAACCCGCCCGACGTCGATCTGCGCCAGGGCGCCGGCGGCATCGTCCTGTCGAACATCCTGTTCCCCAGCCTCTCCGCCATCACCGGCGACCTCTGCATCCTGCACTCGGTTTCCAGTTGGGAGAACGCGCACGACCGGGGCCAGTTCTATCTGCAGACCGGTCATCCTTCGAACCCGGCGTTTGTCGCCGAGACGCCGCACCTCGGCGCTGTGGTGGCGTTTGAAAAGGGCGGCTCCGGACCCCTGCCCCCCTTCCTCGCCCCTAACGGCGGCGCCGGCCAAGGCGCGACCTTCCTGGGCGGCCGCATGCAGCCGATGGGGGCTCCGGCCAACGCCGGCGGCCTCACCACCATCGAGCACAACTTCTACGGCGCTCAGAGCCAGGCCCGGTTCAACGAGAAGTTCGCCTTCCTCAGCGACCTCGACGCCCCGGTACGCTCGGGCGCCCTGGATGCCAACCTGCGGGACCACGTCACTTTCTATGACTCCGCCCGCCAGCTCATGTACGATCAGGCCATCGCCCAGGTCTTTCGTTTCACCAACGACGACGCCGGTCGCTACGGCAACACCAACTTCGGGCGCTCCGCCATCGTCGCCCGCAACGCCGTCCGCGCCAAGAGCGGCACCGTCTTTGTCAACCTCACCCAGGGTCAATGGGACACCCACCAG
The DNA here is from genome assembly GCA_041477815.1 of Terriglobia bacterium. Taxonomy (GTDB): domain Bacteria; phylum Acidobacteriota; class Terriglobia; order Bryobacterales; family JACQDG01; genus JBGOUV01. Next base: position 682 of record JBGOUV010000048.1, read on the forward strand.
AACATGTTCGACCGCCTCTATGCCCCGAACATGTACACTCAGTGCAACGAGCTGGACCGCGCTCTCGGCGCCCTGGTCGAGGACCTCAAGGCCTCCGGCGACTTCGATTCCACCCTGATCGTGGTCACGACCGAGTTCGGCCGCACCCCCGGCCCGCTCAACGTACGCGGCGGCCGCGATCATCATAAGGATGCCATGAGCGTCCTGCTGATGGGCGGCGGGGTCCGGGGAGGCCGCGTCATCGGCGCCACCGATGAGGAAGGCGCCCAGGTCATCGATCCCGGCTGGAGCCGCCAGCGCCCCATCTTCATGGAAGACCTCGCCGCCACCCTCTACTCCGCCCTCGGCATCAACTGGACCAAGCGCATCACCGACACCCCCACTAAACGGCTTTTCGAATACGTGCCCTACGCAACGGAGGGACGGTATACGGCGGTGGATGAAGTGTTTGGATGAGAAATCTTAGACACCAAATCAAAAGACAAAAATCAAAAATCGGAAATGGGAAGGCAACCCTGCTGGGCCGGACATTTTTGATTTTTGATTTTTGCCTTTTGATTTGGTGTCTCCCTTGCCGGGCCCAGGGCCCGGCCCGTGCCGTCTACGTCACTTCCCCGCGTCCCCGGATCATCTCCGGTGAGACGGTGAGGCTGGCCGCGCTGGCCCGCGATCAGAACGGAGCCGCCCGGCCCAGCGACGCCTTCACGTGGCGGTCGTCTAACACGGCCCTGGCCACCGTTGACAACAGCGGCATGGTGACCGCGCGTGGTCTTGGCCTGGTCGATATTTTTGCCACCACCGCCGGCCTTTCGGGCCAGACGCGACTGCAGATCCTCCCGCTGCGGATCGACGTGTATCCTAGCGCCGCCGAGCTGTTCCTCGGCGACCGCCTCCAATACTCGGCCGTCGCGGTCGACGTCAACGAAGGGGCCATTCCCAACGTCACCTGGCAGTGGCAGCTCACCGGAGCCAACGGAGGCGGCACCCAGGCCGCAACCATCACCCCCAACGGCGTGCTCTCGGCCCGCGCCGTGGCGTTAGTAACGGTCCGGGCGGTGATACCGTACGGCGGGATTGTGAGCCAGTTCGTTCCCTCTTTCGTCGGCTTGGCGCGCCTGGAAATCAAGCCCCGTAACGACTTCCGCCTTACCCGCCTGCTCTCCACCGCCGATGTAAGGCACTCCTTCCAGCTCCGTCCCATTCTCGGCCGCGCGGCTGCCACCAACGACCTCGGTCAAGTCGCCCTCGTCGGCTCGCTCGACGGCCTGAGCACCGCGCTCTTGCTTTGGGAGAACGGACGCTTCGAAATCCTGGCCACCGGAGGCTCGCCGGGTCCCGTGGCCGGCGGCCTCCTGAACGATTTCTCCGACCCCGCCCTGAACAACCGGGGCCAAGTGCTGACCCGTGCCTCGGCCCAAGGCCCCGGCGGGCTCCTGCTCGCCTCGCGCGCCGGGTCCTCGTACCTGGCGGTGGACGGCGAAGCCGCCGGAGGCGTCGAGGGACTCGGCGGCTTCTTCACCACCCCGAATTCCCTCAACGACAACGGCGATGTCGTCTATTCCGCCTCCTTTCGGCTGCCCGGCCTGGCCACAGGACGGAGCGGCTTGTTCCGTCAATTGGCCGGGGCCGCCCCCCAGCGCATCGCCACCTCCGGCGACGAGTTCCCCGGCCTGGGCGTGGCTAACGTCGACAACAACCGCTTCGGTATCGATCGCGACGGTGTGGTGTGGTTCGCCGCCTCGTCGGGCCCCAATATGGCCATCTATCGCCAGGAGCGCTTCTTGGCGCCCGAGCGTGTACTCGCGACTGGCAGCCCTATCGCCGACTCTACCCTCCGCTCCATCGGCCGCTTGGCCGTCAGCGCCACCGGGGAAGTGGCTTTCGTGGCGTCGCTGGCCAACAACAACAACGTCGTGGTGCGCCTTTCCGGCGGCCAGGTTCAGACCACCACCACTCGGTTCCCCAGCGATGTGATCTCGGTCGCTCCCTCGGGGGTCGTCTTCTACGGCGATGCCGGCCGGGGCTCAGGCCTCTATCGCTGGACCACCGCCGGCGTCACCCCGGTCCTGATGCAGGGCCGCCTGGGCCCCAACGACGAGCCCATCCAGCAGTTCTATTCCGCTGCTATCAACACCCGTGGCGACATCGTCACCCAACTCCGCACCTCCAACGTGGACCTGCTGGTGGCCCGTCCGGGCACGGCGAGTCCCCTGCTGTTCCAATCCGGCGCGCGCATCGACTCGACCGCCAATATTCAGGTCTTCAACGGCAGCCTGGTGCGAGGCCCCGGCTCCGGCCCGCCCTACCTGCTCCTGGGTTCGCCGTCGAGCCTCTTCCAACTCGACAGCCGGGGCCTGCTGCCCCGCCTCGTCCTCGGCGACCGCCTGCCTGACGGCACCACGCTTAGCAATATCGGCGGGCGTTACGAAAACGGGGCGAACGACCTCTTCTTCGACGCTTCCGGCATCTCTCGCCGCCTCTCCGCCGACCGCGTCGATAACGTCGTGCTCGGGAACTTCCGCGCCGACGACGGCACTTTCGTCAATCGCGGCAACGTCCAGGCCGTCAACGACCGGGGCGCCCTGGTGTGGCAGGCCGGAACCAACCTCAAACACACCCGTGTCTATCTCTCCAGCGGCGGTCGCGATACCCTGCTCTTTTTCGAGGGACCGGAGGCCCGCTGGCAATCCCCCAGCCCCGCCGGCGGCGGCATCAACAACCACAATGAGATGGTCCTCGACGACACCGGCCGCGTGCTGGCGATACTGCGGGTTCTCGGGGGCCCGTCGGGTGTCTTTCTGTGGGAGAACGGCCGCTGGCGACCCACCGCCCTGTTCGACAGGACCCCGATCCGCGGCCTGGTCGTGAACAACGCCTACAGCCTGCTGGCCGTCGGCGATCGCTTCTACGCGATATTCAACCTGCGCGCCGGCGGGTCGGCGCTGGCTGAATTCCGCGACACCGATTGGACCTGGATCACCGGCCTCAACGACGACTCCCCCAACGGGAACACCATCAATAACGTCAACGCTTTCGACGTCAACCGCCGCGGCGATATCGCCGTGGCCCTCAATGGCGGCCAGATGCTGGCCCTGCGTTCCGGCGGCAATACGCGCCTGGTCCACTTCTACGTCGACGCCCCGGAAGGTGTGGACTTCTTCAGCGTCCAGCAGGTGGAGCTGCGCGAGGACGGCCGCATCTTCTTCGGCGGCATCAACCTCCTGGACCAATACGTCATCTATCTCGCCGAACCTCTCCTGACCAACTGGCCCACTCGGAGTCGCGCCCATGCCCGCTAACCAGCCACAACCGAAGGGACACGCGGGACGGCTCCCCCGAGCCGCAGCCGGCCCCCTGGCCGGCTTGGTGCATCTAGTGGAATTCGGCAGGCGCGGTCCAGGGGGGCCGCCCCACATTTGCAGGGGAGCGATTGACTCGGTAGACCGGCCCTCCGCGCCCTCCCGGTTGCGGTTCGGTGCTGCCGCCGTCGCCCTCCTCCTGTCTCTACCCCTCTGTGCCCAAGACGAAGTATGGTTCGTGGAGGTCGCCGCCCCGCAATCCTACGTCCTCTGCGGCCGCGTCCTGCAACTCGAAGCTCGGGCTACCTCAGCCACCGGCGCTCCCGCGGAGGTGGGCCTCCAGTGGCGCTCTTCCAACCCCGCCATCGCGGACGTCGACCAGGAGGGGCGCGTACGCGGTCTCCTCCCCGGCGAGGCCGTCATCGAGGCCGCCCACGGCGACGTTCGCGGCCGCCTCGTCTTGCAGGTCCAGCCGGCCCGCATCCGCCTGGATCCAGCCGACCTGGACCTCGAAACCGGCCAGCAAACGCGCTTCACCGCCCAAGCCCTGGACGCCGACGGCGCCGCGATTCCCGGCCTCCGTTTCGTCTGGACCTCGGGGGTTCCCGCCGTGGCCTCGGTCGACGGCGCCGGCGCGGTGATCGGGCTGGCCGAAGGCGCCGTCACCGTCACCGCCCTGCTCGACCTCCCCGACCTCGGTGTCGGCTTCAGCGCCCAGGCCCGCGTTCGCGTCCGCATCCGGACTCCCTTTCGCTCCGCCCGCGTTGTGTCCAGCGACTCCCGGACGCGTCCTGTTACCCTGCGCCATATCGATTCTCAGTCCACTGCGGGCGACCGCAGCGCTTTTACCGCCGTCCTCTCTAATGGTTCCTACGCCTTGCTGCTGGCGGACAACTCCGGCCTGCGCCCTTTGGCCGTAAACGGCGATTTCTTCGAACCCACCGCTCAGGTCATCACCGGCTTCGGTTCGGTTACCATGAACGCCTCCGGGGACGTGGTGGCGGCCGTCAACGTCGCTCCTTGGCCCAATATGCGGCTGGTGCGGTTTCCGGTGGCCGGTCCGCCCGAGTCCCTCGAAGTGCCCAGCGACGTCGTCGGCTGGCACCAAGTAGGCGCCCACTCCCTCGGCCCCAACGGCGAGCTGCTGTTTCTTGGCTGGAACGACCGCGGCCAGAACATTCTTTACCGCCGCCCTGACGGCCGCGTCGACCGCGTCATCACCCAGAACGACCCGGTTCCCGGCTTCGGGACCGCGAACTGGTTTGGTGAGCTCACCGCTCCCGTCAACGGCAAGGCCATTTTCATGGGCAATGGCCCGACCCGCAACGCCCTGCTGGAGTGGGATGGGCGCGCGGTTCGCAAGCTGGTCGCCACCGGTGACCCGATCCTCGGCCGCACGGTCCAGTGGCTGGCTGACCCCATTCTCACTTCTTCAGGCGATGTCTACCTGCGCATCGGCGGCGACAACTATAACCAGATCGTCCGTCTCTCCGGGAGCCAGTGGACCAATGTCGTCCAGTCCGGCCAGCCACTCGCCGGCGGGGTCAACTTGCAGTGGATCGACTCCTTCCGGGACGCCCGTGGTTCGACGGTGGTCTTCTCGGGCGGATCCGACCGGGGCAACGGCCTGTTCCGGTACGACGGCGCCACCTTCGAGATCATCGCCCGTTACGGCGCGGCCAACGACGAATGGCGCTGGGTCGAATACGCGGCCCTCGACTCGCGGGGCGGAGTTTTCGCGCGCGGCACCTCCGGGAATATCCCGACCCGGCTGGCCCGCGTCGGCACCGGCAGCTCCCCAGTGGTTCTGGCCGAAACCGGACGCGCCCTGGATCTCGCCGCCGGCGCCGGCCTCGGCTGGGAGCTGCTGGGAGGTTCCAACGCCGGCGTCCCGGTGTTTCTCTCCTCGACGGGTGGTCTGGTCCGCGCGGAGGCCGGTCGCGCCGACCCTGTGCTCGTTCACGGCGACTCCCTTCCCGAGGGCGAGACCCTCTTCTGGACCGCCGCCTTCGCCGCCAACCGCAGCGGCGAGTTTGCCTTCCGAGCCGGCTCGCCTCGCGGCGAGGCTATCTACCTGTGGCGTAACGGCCGCCTCACCCGTCTCATACAGAACTGGGACGGCGCGCGCGCGCCCACCGGCGGGAACATCCGATGGTTCGACTGGACCCTGGCGGTCAACACCCGTGGCCAAGTCGTGGTGTATACCCACTATGACGGCGGCGACGGCCTGCTCCTGTTCGCCGAAGGCGCCGCTCCCCAGACCATCGCCATCGAGGGCAGTCCCGCCCCTGGCGGCGGAGTGCTGCGGGGACTCGGGCCGGCGGTCATCGATGATCGCGGCCGTGTTGCCTTCTTCGCCGGCACCGGCTCCGGCTCCCCAGTGTTGTTTTATTGGGAAAATGGCCGAGTCCGCCGCCTCCGCCAAGTCGGCGATAACGGCATCACCAATTTCGACACCTGGCGATTCCAAGCCGCCGGCGACCAGATCTACGTTTTCACCCGCTTCAGCAACGCGCAGGAGATTTCCGCCTACGACGGCGCTTCGTGGCGCCCCGCCGTCACCGAGAGCCCCTCCGGCATTTGCAGTACCTGGTTCTCCGCCGCCTCGAACGGCGAGGTGCTCTATTCCGCCTGCCTGCCCGACGGGGGGCAGGGCCTCGTCGTCCGCAAGCCGGACGGCCGCGACGTCCCGGTCGCCGCCACCGGCCGCCGGTCCGCCGACGGCGACTGGTTCTTCCAGTTCCTGAGCTCGGTTCTCAGCGAACAAGGCGACGTGTTCTTCGCGGCCGTGACCCCGGCCGGCCCCCAGGACCGCGTCACCCTGTTCCGCGCGACGCCGCAGTAGGTCCTACTTGTGACGGCGGTAGGGGCGCGACACGTAACGCCTCGACTCCTCCGCCGCAGCCGTTTGGGGCGCAAAAAGAATAGCCCGGCGATAAGCCTCCACGGCTTTTTGACGGCGTTGCGTCAGATCCAGGATCTGGCCCGTCCGCATCCACGCCAGCGCCCCGGTTTGAAGGTCGAGCTTTTCCGACTTCGTTACGCGCCGCATATTCTCCAAGGCCTGGTCCAAATCGTTGTACCAGAACTGGAGGTTGCCGATCTCGTAGTAAACCTTTTGGAGCGGCCGGCCGCTAAGGCCAAGGTGCTCGACCTCGCGGAATACCGCCAGAGCCTCCTCCTTCTTCCCCAGGTCGGCGAGCATGTGGCCCTTCTCGAGGCGGAAGAGATAGTTGCGGGGGTAAGCGCGAATCAGAGGGTCGAGGATGGCGACGGCTTGGGCCGGCTGTTTCTCGCGGCGGTAGAGGATGGCCAGCATCACCTGGGCGTCGACGCGGTTCAGGCTGCCCTTCCGGGCCACCAGCTGGAGGGTGCGAATGCCGCGGGCCTTGTCGCCGCTGTAACCGGCCAGGTAGCTGAACAGCCGCGTGTGCCAGGGCAGGCTGCCGATGATGTAGTCATAGGCGCCCTGGGTGAGCATGGCGTCGTAGTGCTGGGGGTCGAGCCGCAGAACCTGGTTGTGGTACCGGCGGGCCTGCGAGCCGTCGCCGGCGGCGGCGCGCCAGTTCTTTTGAATGAGGAAGCGGTAATTGGTACGCAGACCATAGGCGGAGCCGAGGGCGTAGAGGGCTTCCACATCGCGCGGATTGGTTTCGATCCGGGCCGAGGCCAGCGCTATGACCCGCTCGATGTCGGCCAGGAAGCGGCCGGTCTCCACCGGGTCGGGCCGGATCTTTTCCGTGCGGACGAAGTGGTCGTTGCCGGTGAGGAGCTCGCTCTCGAGCGCTCCCAGCCGGTACAGCTCCTTATACAGGCGTGCCTGGGCGAGGTAGTTGGAGTGGGCCGGGACCTCCGGGGCGGCGTCGCGGACCCGCTGAAAAACCAGGATGGCCTGCTCGTACTCCAGGTTGTAGAAGTGATCCCAGCCTTGGGCGGCCAGGTCGTCGGCCGCGAGCGGTAAGGCCAGAACGAAGACCAGGCCGAGCCGGCGCACTTCAGCCGAGTTTCCGCAGCTCCGCCAGCAGGTCCTGGTTGCTGCGCATGGACGGGATCTCGTAGACGGCCACGTGGCGAACCACGCCCTGCTTGTCAATGATAACGGTGGCGCGGTTGGTGATGCCCTTGTCCTCCAGGTAGAGGCCGAACTTGGAGGCGACCGCGCCCCGAGGCTGGAAGTCGGCCAGAAGCGGGTAGGAAATCCCCATCTTCGCGGCGTAGGCCTGATGCGACCACACGCTGTCGACGCTGAGGCCGAGCACCTGGGCGGCCAGGCCCTCGAAGCTCTTCAGATCGTCGACAAAACAGGCATGCTCCTTGGTGCACACGGGACTCCAGTCGAGCGGGTAAAACGCCAGCACGACGTTCTTGCCCCGCAGGCTGCTGAGGGTGACCTCCTTCTGGTTCTGATCCTTGAGCGTAAAATCCGGGGCCGGCTGCCCCACGGCGATCGGCATAATTGGTTGTCTCTCCTTTGATCCTTCAAGTTACCACTCTGGCGCGGATACGGTCCAGCCCGCGCTCAGGCGGCGTATCGGATGACTTCGAGCTCGGCGGACTTGTCGACCGCGCCAAGGAGTAGGTCAACTCTCGACATGGTGCCCTGCTCTAGTTCCGTGTCACCACACTGCCGGCACTGCAGAACCGGAAGCGCCTTCAAGATCACGATCGTCGAATCACCAATCTTGAACGGCAGGTCGGTGACTCGGGCCTCCAACAAGCCTCCACATACCCTGCATCTCATCCGGTCACCCTCCTCGGGAACCCCGTTCCTTGATTGGATGGAAACCTTACCATTGTAGTCTGCCCCGTCGGCATGCGGAATGAGAGCCAGAGGGCGATGCGGGCGCCCGGCTGAAGCAGAGGGGAGGCTGGTCAGGGCGAGACGTAACCGCTGATTTCGCAAGGAGATATCGAGCGCAAATTTGCGCTCGGTGGGAAATAGGCGCCACTTGGTCGTATCACGCCCCTTCCGCACAGGTGGAATCTACTTTGACGTCCCAGAGGACCGGTTGCCGGAAGGTTGGAAGTCGGATGTGCCTCGGAACGATAGATCCCGGTGAACGCCCATCGCGTCGAGGGGCGAGTTCGGCACGAGGTACGGTTTCCATCTGGCCGCTAATTTCTGCGTTCCTGGCTCGGTACAATCAAAGACAGGCCGAATCATGCCGATAACCGTCACCCTGGAGATCCCGGAAGACCTTGCGGCTCTGCTAGGCTCCGGCGGTCGCGACCTCTCTCGCGCGGCTCTGGAAGCCCTCGCGGTCGAAGGGTATCGCGCCAGGCGTTTGTCTGACGCCCAATTTCGGCGTCTTCTCGGGCTGAGCCGCTTGGAAGCCGATGGCCTGCTCAAAGCGCACGGCGTTTGGTTGGACTACACATCGACGACTTTAACCGTGAGGGCGAAGCGCATCGCCGGAGCCGCCAGCGGCCGGAACGATGATCGTTGTCGCGGATACCTCTCCGCTGAATTATTTGATCCTCATCGGCGCCGTGGACCTCCTGCCCTCTCTTTACGGGTCCATCTACACTGCTCCTGCTTGCGTCTCTGAACTAACCGCGCCGGGAGCTCCGGAAGAGGTCAGGCGGTGGTTTGAGAATCGGCCCGGTTGGATGGTGACGACGGCCCCAGAGGAGGTCAATGATCCGCGCTTGGCCCATCTCGATTGGGGAGAGCGAGAAGCGATCTCACTTGCCTTGCAACTCCGCGCAGATCTAGTCCTCATTTTGATGAACGAGACGGAAGACTGGCGGCAGAAGCTTGCGGTCTCAGTGTCGCTGGTACGCTTCGAGTACTGGCAGAAGGAGCTGCAATCGGCGCGGTCAATCTCAAGGAAGCTTTCGCCCGGCTGCGGCGCACGACCTTCCGCGCAGATCCTCGCTTGATGGAGTTGCTGCTGGGGGACAAAGAAGGGACCGGCTAACCAGCCGCTCCCAAGCGACCCAGCCCCCACCGGGCGTGCTCTCGGACCAGCTCAGAAGGGTGCTCCGCCAGTTTCTCGAGAGCCGGCACGAAACCAGGATTGCCGGAGTTTCCCAGAGCCACCGCGACATTGCGGAGAAAGCCCGCATAGCGCGCACGGTTAACCGGACTGGACCCGAACGCCTCACCGAATTCCTCTTCGCTCAGGGCGGCCAGACGGTCCAGCGGGGGCGCGGCTTCGCGGGGTGCGAAGGCGGGGTCGTCGCTGGCCGGGGCGCGGCGATTCCAGGGGCAGACGTCCTGGCAGATGTCGCAGCCGAAGACGTGAGGGCCCGCCCGCGCGCGATGCTCTTCCGGGATCGAGCCGCGCAGCTCGATGGTCCAGTAGGAGATGCAAAGGCGCGAGTCCAGCACGCCGGCCGGCAGGAGGGCCTGGGTCGGACAGGCCTCGATGCACCGGGTACAGGAGCCGCAGCGGCCGGGCGGCGGAGAGTCGGGCTCCAGGTCGAGCGAGGTGAGGATCTCTCCCAGGAATACCCAGGAGCCGATCTGTTGGTTGATCAGGCAGGTATTCTTGGCGATCCAGCCGAGTCCGGCGCGCTGGGCCAGCGCCCGCTCCAGGACCGGCGCCGTATCGACACATATCTTCCACTCGAATTCGGCGAACGCCAGGAGCCGGTCCACCAGCTCGCGCATCCGTAGGCGCATGATGTCATGGTAGTCGTCGCCCCAGGCGTAACGGGAGATCCAGGCGCGGTCGTCGAGGTCCCACGCGGTGGAGTAGGGAGCCGGCGTGTTATATAGCAGCCCGAGGCAGATGACGGAATGGGCGGAGGGGAGCAGGGTCCGGACATCGGCGCGCCTCTCGGCCCGGCGGCCGTACAGGTAGGTCATCTCGCCGGCGTAGCCCTGGGCCAGCCACTGGGCGTATTGCTGAGATTCCTCCACCGGGTCGGCCGTGGTGATGCCGGCCAGCTGAAATCCGGCGGCGCGGGCGAGGGACTTGACCTGGCTATTCAGACGCACTGCGCCGCACCACCTTGCCCGGCCGCGCCTCGGTAGGCTGACCCCCTTCAATCACCGGCACGCCATTCACCAGGACATAGTCGAACCCGACCGCGTACTGGTGCGGCTTCTCAAACGTCGCCAGGTCCCCGACCTTGGCCGGATCGAAGATCACCAGGTCGGCCCAGAAGCCTTCCCGGACCAGTCCCCGGTCGCGAAGACCGAAGGTGCGGGCGGGCAGGGCGGTCATCTTGCGGATCGCTTCTGGCAGGGTGATGACGCCCATCTCCCGGACATACTTGCCGAGGACCCGCGCGTTGGTGCCGTAGGCGCGGGGATGCGGGACGCCGGCGCCAAACTCCGGGATGCCGGCGTCGCTGGCCACGGCGGCGTTCGGGTAGCGCAAAATGCGCTCCACGTCGCGGGGGCCCATCGAGTCGTAGACCATCTGGGCGCCGCCGGCAAGCTGGATCTCCAGCACCGTCTCGAATTCCTGCATGAGCTTCGGCTGGCGGCCCTTCTCGCGGGCGATCTGGTAGATGGTCTTACCCTCCAGCTTGGGGTCGTGGGCGCAGCGGGCGACGTGGGCGAAGTCGAGATGCTTGCGGCCGTGATGACGGCCCCAGCGGTCCTTCATCTCGCCGAGGACCTTGGCGCGGGTGGCGGGGTCGGTGAGGCGCTTGCGGATCGCCTCGGCGCCGTCGGCCAGGGCCCAGCTTGGGATCAGCATGCCGATGCCGGTCGACGAGGAGGTGTAGGGATACTGGTCGACCACCACGTCGATGCCCTCGCGGCGGGCGGCCTCCACGGCGGCCAGGGTCTTCTCGCTCCGGCCCCACAGGCGGCGGTTGTCGATCTTGAAATGCGAGAGCTCGACCGGCATATGGGCTTCGCGGCCCACCCGGATCGCTTCGGCGATGGCCTCCAGCACCTGCTCGCCCTCGTCGCGCATGTGGCTCGCGTAGACCCCTCCGTGGCGTCCGGCTACCTTGGCCAGCTCTACTACCTCGTCACTCGATGCATAAGTTCCAGGAATATAGATGAGGCCGGTGGAGAAGCCTACGGCGCCCTCCTGCATGGCGCGATCCACCAGGACCCGCATCTTCTCCAGCTCCTCGGGGGTGGGGGCCCGGTTGGCCGTACCCATCACTGCCGCGCGCACGCTGTTGTGGCCGATGAGCGACGCCAGGTTGATGGCCGCGCCCTTCTGCTCGATCTCGGTGAAGTAGCGGGCCAGGTCGGTGCGCGAGCCGCCGCAGTTGCCGGTGACCAGGGTGGTAACGCCGTCGGCGAGGAAGTTGCGGGCGGCGGGACGCTCCAGGATGGCCCCTTCGATGTGCGTGTGGACGTCGATGAACCCGGGGGCGACGATGCGCTCCTGGGCGTCGATCACGCGCGCAGCCGGGGCTTCGCCGATCCGCCCGATGGCGATGATCTTGCCGCCGGCGATGGCGATGTCGGCCCGGTACCAGGGGTTGCCGGTGCCGTCGAGGAGGCGGGCGTTGCGGATGACCAGGTCGGGCTGGAGGGGCGCTGCGACCAAGGCGAGTAAGCCGAGCAGCAGCATCTCAGCTTTCGCCCCACTTCATCTTGTTGCGCAAGACCTCGAAAAAGCGCACCCGCTGCGGCTGGATCAGATGGACCTTATGTGGAGATACCGAGCAGCGAACGCGGTCGCGGCTGTGCAACTCCCTGCCCACCTGGCCGTCCACCGTTAGGTAGGAGGAGTCGTTGGCGCTGTTCAGGACGATCTCCACCTGGGCGGTGTCGGGAAGCACCACCGGCCGGTTGGTCAGGGTGTGGGGGCAGATGGGGGTCACCACCATCGCCGAGACCGAGGGGAAGATTACCGGTCCGCCGGCCGAAAGCGAGTACGCCGTGGAGCCGGTGGGGGTCGACACGATCAGGCCGTCGGCGCGGTAGCTGCACACAAACTCCTCGTCCACGTAGGCATCCAGGTCGATCACGCGGGCCATGGCCGCCTTGTTGACCACCAGGTCGTTGAGGGCGTCCCAGGAGGCGATCACCGCGCCGTCGCGCACCAACTGCCCGCGCAGCATGGTGCGGCACTGGAGGTGGTACTCCCCGCGGAGGACGCCTTCGAGCACCGCATACAGCTCGTGGGTACCGGTGGTCATGAGGAAGCCGAGGCCGCCCAGGTTGACCGCTAAGAGAGGAATATTGTGCCCGCCGGCGGCGCGGGCGGCGGCGAGCAGGGTCCCGTCGCCCCCGAGTACGATCAGCAGGTCCGCCCAGCTTGCCAGCTCCTCGCGCCGGAGGCCCTCGCCGGAGCCGAGATACCCTGCCGTTTGCAGGTCGTAGCGACACGCCAAGCCCCGGGCGGCCAGCCATTCGAGGACCCCCGGGGCGAGGTCCTTAATGTCAGGCTGGCGCGGCTTCGACACCAGCCCGATCCGCCCGAATCTTACTGTTTCCGGAACCGGCATCCGTATACCAGGAACTCCCGGTTGCCTTCCGCGCCCGGCACCGGGGACTCCATCGCCTCCACCTGCTCAAACCCCAGGCTTTGAACGGCCCGGCTCACCTTCTCCACCACCTCCTGGTGGACCCGCGGGTCGCGCACGATCCCTCCCTTTCCAACCTGCTCCCGACCGGCCTCGAACTGGGGTTTGGCGAGCACGACCATGCGGCTGCCGGGGTGCAGGAATTGGGCCAACGCGGGCAATATCAACGTCACCGAGATGAAGCTGACATCACAGGTTACCAGATCCACCGCCTCGCCGACGGCGTCCCAGGCCAGATACCGGGCGTTGGTCCGCTCCCGGACCGCCACCCGGGGGTCCTGGCGCAAACGCCAGTCGAGCTGGCCGGTCCCGACGTCGACCGCGTAGACCCGGCAGGCGCCACGCTGGAGCAGGCAGTCGGTGAAGCCACCGGTCGAGGAGCCGACATCCAGGCACACCGCCTCGCGCACGTCCACGGCGTACCGGTCCAGCGCGGCTTCGAGTTTCAGGCCGCCCCGGCCCACGTACTGGAGGGCGGGGCCGACTACCGCTACTACGGCGTCCGCCGGAACCAACTGCCCCGGCTTAGCCGCCTTCTGGCCACCCACCAGAATTTGACCGGCCAGGAGCAGGGCTTGGGCCTTCTCGCGGGACTCGGCCAGACCACGCTCGACGAGGAGCCGATCGACGCGGATCTTGCTCGCGTGCTTGGCGGGAGGGAGCCGGCCAGGGGGCCGGCTGCGACCCGGGGGGGCCGCCCCACCGGTGTCAGCCGGATTCATGTGTGCCGGTCCACGATCAGACGGGCCAGTTGCCGCAGCCCCTCGGCGCGGTCCCCGAAGACGGCCAAAGCGTCCACGGCCCGCTCGTGGGCCTCGCCCGCCAACTCGCGGGAGCGCTCCACTCCGTAAAGCGCCGGAAAGGTGGCCTTCTGCTGTTGGGCGTCTTTGCCGGCCGTCTTCCCCAGACCGGCGCTCGACTCGGTCACGTCCAGCACGTCATCGACGATCTGGAAGGCCAGGCCGATTTGCGCGCCGAAGTCGCCCAGACCCTGCAACTGGGGGGCGGTGGCGCCGGCGAAGAGGCCACCGACCCGCACCGACGCCCGGATCATGGCCGCGGTCTTGGCGCGGTGGATGTAATGAAGGCGCTCAGCCACCACCGGTTGGCCTTCCGCCTCCAGGTCGGCCACCTGGCCGCCGATCATGCCGTCGACGGTGCCGGCGCCTTGGGCCAGCTCCCGGAGGATCGCCGCCTGCCGCGCCGGGTCGACGCCTTCCATCTCGGCCACGATCTGGAAGGCGCGCGTCAGCAGGGCGTCGCCGGCCAGGATGGCCATGGCTTCTCCGAACACCTTGTGACAGGTGGGCTTACCCCGGCGGGTGTCGTCGTTGTCGAGGGCGGGCAGGTCGTCGTGGATCAGCGAGTAGGTATGGATCATCTCCAGCGCGCAAGCGGGCGTCTCGATGCCCCGCGCGGCGCCCGAGACGGCGGCGGCGGCCTCCAGACAAAGCATCGGCCGGATCCGCTTGCCGCCGGCGAACAGGCTGTAACGCATGGCCCGGTGGATCGTAGCGGGATAGGCGGTTTCGGGAGGAGTCAGGCAGTCCAGGGCCCGGTCTATACGGGCCTGCTGCCGGCGGAGATGATCCTGGAACGTGGGCACCGGCTAAAACCCCAGAATGCACCGCAGAGGACGCCGAGTACACAGAGGAAGAAAAAGGGGGTTCTCTGTGACCTCGGCGTACTGTGCGGTGAAATTCCCGGTTTCAAGCAAGCTCAACCTAGCGTTCTCCCTCTTCCAACTCGAACGGCTGCGCCTCCATCTTGCCCTGGCGCTTGAGCAAGACCTCCACGCGCATTTCCGCCGCGCTAAGCTGCTGGCGGCAGCTCTCGCTCAACTCCGTCGCTTTCTCAAACAGCTCGATCGACCGCTCCAGGGCCAGGTCGCCGCTCTCCAGCTCTTTGACGATCTTTTCCAACTGGTCGAGAGCGGCTTCGAAGGAGGCGGGCTTTGCGGGGACGTCGGCCATTTAGAAGGACATTGTAACAGCGGACGGGGCTATAATTGCTCATGCCTAACATCCGCCTGACCGACCAGTTCGGGCTGGATCTGGATATTCAGCCCAATTCCTCTTCCGCCTTTGCCCGGTATTTCCGCAATTTGACCCGGTTCCGCTTCTCGGACCTGAACGCGGCCGAGTTGCGCGACACCAGTCTGGGCAATCTTCCGGTGCAGCGCGTGCAGGCCGGCCTGACCACCGATGTCGAGGCCGGCCCCACCGATCTGACCCTAGGAGCCGCGGCGGGGCTGGCCGTGGTCCGACCGTCTGCGGCTGCCGACCCTTTGCTTTCGTTGTCCGTGACCGCCCAGGTGTCCGCCGGGGCCTTTGGTTTCGCCGCCGGGACGTCGTTCGAGGTGGCGAATTCCCGTCCGTTCCCGGCGGCCACCGCGTTCGGGGAGGCGCTGCGCGTGCTGGTAGCGGGTTACACGTTGCCGCGAGACGCCGAGGATCTGGCCGCCCTGGATACCGGCGTCATCTCCACGGTCGGAGGACGCGGCAGCCTGAAGTTCTCGGGTACCGCCAGCCTGCTGACCGCGGTGAACCCCCTGGCCTCACTGCATCTCCCGCTCCCACAGGGGTTGCCGGAGATCCAGACCGGCGGGGCCCTGGAGGTGGCGGCGTCGGTCGAGCTGTCGACCGAGTACGAGGTACGAGTCGAGAAACTCGCCGGCCGCCGGGTGCGGGTAGGCTGGCATCGCCGGAAGGGCGCCGAGTTTGTGGTCTCGGTGACGGCGAAGGCCGGGCTGCTCGGCGGCGGGGGCGGCGGAGCGGGGGCGTTGGCAGGACAGGTGTTGGGAGGGCTGATGGCGGAGCCGCCGTCGGGGGACTTCCTGCGTGACACCGGACTGAGCCGGCAGCAGATCGACGATCTCGATGCCGCAGTCAAGGCGGGGGTGGAGCGGAGGCTGGACCTGGCGGTCGGTTTCGAGCTGGGGGCCCTTCGTACGGACGACGCGGCCTTCCTATACGAGGTGGATCTCGGCGGGCTGGACGATTCCGGCGCTCAAGCGCTGCGCCAGGCGTTGCGGGGAGACCTCTCGGCGCTTACCGCCGCCGAGGACGCTTTGCCCGCCGGCATTCGCCTGGTGCAGAGCATCTTCACCGCGGTCCGGCAAACGCGGCACACCTTCCGGGTGAACCTGCTGGGGATCTACAACCTGCGGTCGGTCAGCGAACTGACCCGGGTGGGCCAGGTTCTCTACGATCCCGCCAGCGGCGATCTCGTGCTGACCGACCGGGCGACCGCGTCGGAGCTGCTGACGGCGCGGGTGAACTTCGGCGCCGACAGCCAGAAGCTCCGCAAGCTCCTGGCCGACACCTTCCTGATTACCGCCGCCTACCGGGCCAGCAAACTGGTAGTCGAGGCCCCCCAGCTCGAAACCTCGCATACCTACTTCGAATTAAACGCCGCTGCCGAGCGCCAGGACATGAAGAACAACCTGGATGTCGCTCAGGCGCTCGGTCTGCTGTCGAATGCAGCCAAGCAGGAGAAGCTGGGACAGTCGGCCCGGTTCGGCGCCACCACTCTTTTCGCCGAGACGCGCTACAACGACCAGCGGACCGAGCGGTTGTTCCTCGACGACCGCGGAGAGCCGCGCGACCAGGCCGAGTTCGAGCGAGCCGGACGGGAGGCCTTGCAACTGCTGGTGCAGCCGGACGACCCCGACGCTTTCCGGCGCCGGCCGGCCATCGACGACGATCTGTGGGGGCGCATGCAGTCGCTCGGTCAGGCCAACTTCGCATCGCTGTTTTCCCCTACGCAGTTGGGGGCCGTGATCGCCGACTACACTCTGATAATCTGGTGGGCCGAGACCATGCGCCAGACGGCCGAGAAGCTGGCGGAGGTACGCCGGTTCTTCGCCGGACCGGCGCCGCCCAGCCCCGACGACCCGGAGTTCCGCAAGCTGCGCGAGGACCTGGCCCGGCAACTGGCGTCGGTGGCGAAGAATACGAAGCCCCAGTTCGGCGATCCCTGGGGCCTGGTAGCAATGGATCGCGTGTCCGGCCGTCAAGCCCCGGCCCGGGTGGAAATCACCGGACCGCTGGTGGCGCTGCGGCTCGAACGGAGAGGGACGGATGAGACCACGGGCAGGGTGGCTGGCGCTGGGAGCGGTTCTGGCGGGGTGTAGCGGGCCCCAGCCTCCGCCCAAAAAGATTGTCCCGGCGGCGGTAAAGGTGTCGGACGAGAGCCGCCGCTTCCCGTCGAAAGACCAGGTAAAGATCGAGCTGGTGGACCAGAAGCTGCTGGGAAAGGACTTCCTGCCTGGCGGCAACCTGGCCGAGTACAAGCTGAAAGGGAAAACCTATCAACAGTTCCTGATCCGCGCCCAGACCCCGGACAAGGCTGCCTTCCTGCTCCTGGACTTCAAGAACGTCCTGACCGACGCCAGGTTCGTCCCTCACATGGGCGCGTTCTACGGGCGGGACGGCGACCAGCCGGTCTACGTGCTCCAGAAAGGGGTGTGGCTGGCCGGCTACGTGGGGCTGACGGACAAGGAGGCGGAACCCCTGGCTCGGGAGTTCGCGGCGCGGCTGAACTGAGTGCTACAGCGGCAGCCAGACCATCCGGTTGCGCCATTCCGCTGCTTCCGACGTGACCCCAATCAGAACCAGCTCTTCGATGGCCTCGGAGACAGGTACCGACTGCGGTATCAGGAACAATCCCGGTGAACTCCCATTCTCGGCCAGAAAACGCTGAAAGTGATCCGGCATGGTGTTGACGTCATGTGATACCACAATGCCCTCATCCTGAGCCGCAACGGCCAGTACATCGGGGTCCTGCAGTCCCTCCTCCAGCAACTCTTGGGCGCTCTCGAAGTCAATGGCGGGCTCTCGCCGAAGCACGCCCGTTACGATATCGAAGTGCAGGTCGGCATCCGCCAGGAATTGCGGCTTCACCGTCGTCGTGCCGCCAAGTCACTCCGGGCCTGCTCCAGCCGCTCTTTGAGACCCGGCGGCAGCGATTGTTGCGCGCGCATCTGCTCCCACAGCTTTTGCTGCTCCACGAGATACGCGTCGACTTGGTCTTTGTGGGCCAAGTAGTACGTGATCGCGCCATAGACCCGCTCCAGCGACCCGATCAGCGGAAACCCGCGCAGGATGCTCTCCGGCGACGCCCCGCGTCGGAACTCGTGCACGACAGAGTCCAGCGAGATCCGCGTCCCCGCGACGTAGTACCCGCCATTCCGCTGCTCGACGTATTCGACCGTATATCCTGCCGTTTAGTATCCCATACCTCCCATAAAGATTTTGAATTGGACTTCGCGGCCGCCCTGCCTTACTCTGGATGTAGTCCTAGCCGACCTATTCTCTCCCCGTTGAGAACAGTGAACGAGAGCGTGCGTGTGCTGGAGGGACTATGTTGGAGCAAAACCCGAGGAGTATACTTTTGTTAGGGTTGGCCGATACTCTGGCCGGCGACTTACAGGCCGCCCTGCGGCAGCAGAGCTGGGAGGTCCGTTCCCAGCCGCAGCGGCTGGACCCCGCCGAACCGGCTCCGGACCTGATCTTTTGCGGCGCGGAGCCGGCACGTTACCTGCCCCTGCTCGAACAGGTCAAGCGCCAAACGCCAGGTCTGCCGGTGATCGTCGTCGGCCGCTTTCCCGAAACCGCCGACTGGCTGGACGCCCTCGAAGCGGGCGCGTCGGATTACTGCGCGCCGCCGTTTGAGCGCCGCCACCTGCAGTGGATGGTCAGCGGCGCCCTCAAGTCCCGAGCGATTGCCGCGTAGCAGCGTCTGATCCGAACCACGTTGTTCCTCTCCTCCCGCCAAGTGTGTCCGGAAACACCGTCGTTTCCTCTTTGAGGAAATCGCTATGGGAGTTTGTCTGCCCGCCGAGACGAGTCTCGGCCCGGCAGGCTAAGAGCCTGCGCCACAAGAAAGGAGACCATGAGACACGGCTACCTGATTGACATGGACGGTGTAATCTATCGAGGCTCCGAGCCCATCCCCGGCGCCGCCGACTTCATCCGGCGACTCCAGCGGAACGACGTCCCCTACCTGTTTCTCACCAACAACTCCGCCTATACGCAGCTCGATGTGGTGGTCAAGCTGCGGAAATTCGGGATCGAAACTTCCGAGGAGCACGTTTATACCGCGGCCCTGGCCACCGCCGAGTTCGTGCATCATCAAAAGCCCAACGGCACCGCGTTTGTGATCGGCGAAGGAGGCCTGCTGGGCGCTCTGAACGCCGTACGCTACGCCATCAGCCGCGATTCCCCCGACTACGTGATCGTCGGCGAGGGACGCGTCCTCAATTTCGAGCTGGTCGAGCAGGCGCACCGCCTCATCGTCCTGGGCGCCCACTTGGTCTCGACCAACGCCGATACCTGGTGTCCCACCGATTCCGGGCCCCGGCCCGGCTGCGGCGCCATCGTGGCCTTGCTGGAGGCGGCCTCCGGTCGTAAGGCTTATCACGTAGGCAAGCCTAACCCCTTCATGATGCGCGCCGCCCGTAAACGCCTCGGCCTCCGCACCGACGAGATCATCATGATCGGCGATACCATGGAAACCGACATCCAAGGCGCCGTCGAGCTCGGCTATCACAGCATCCTGGTGCTCACCGGATCCAGCACCGAGGAGACCCTGCAACGGTATCCTTTCTCACCCTCTCAGGTGGTCGATTCCATTGCCGAGCTCGAACCCGAGCCAGCCGCCTTGTCTCTGTATCGGCCATATAAAAACGTTGAATTGGACAACCGCGGCGTCACGGTATAGCGTGGAAGTATGGAAGCGCTTCCTGCAACGGCGGAGAGTCCCGATCTCGATTTCCTGCATGAGATTGGAAGCCGCATGGCGGCCTCCGACCCCCTCCAGCAGGTGCTCGAACGGGTCATCCAGTTCGTTTCCGCCGTGGTGAAGTGCGACTCGTGCTTCCTCTATGTCCTGGAAAGCGAGGGACTAGTGCTGCGGGCGTCCAAGAACCCCCACCCGGAGGTAGTGGGCCGGCTGAAGCTCCACGTGGGACAGGGGATCACCGGCTGGGTGGCCGAGCACCACGAGCCGGTGGCGGTGGCCCGCAACGCCTCCCAGGACCCCCGCTTTCGCCAGTTCACGGAGCTGCCGGAGGATCGCTACGAGGCGTTCCTGTCGGTCCCCATCCTGTGCCGCGGGCGGCTGGTGGGGGTGGTCAACGTACAACACCGCCTGCCCCACACCCACAGCCCACGGGAGATCCAGTTGATCTCGACCATTGGCTTCCTGGTGGGCGCCGAAATCGAGATGGCGCGCCTGGAAGGCGAGGTCTCCCAGTTGGCCGGCCAGCTCGAGACCCGCAAGCTCGTGGAACGGGCCAAAGGGCTCTTGCAGCGCGACTTGGGCCTCACCGAAGAAGAGGCCTACCTGGCCCTCCAGCGCCAGAGCCGGCAGCGCCGCCGGACCATGAAGGAGGTGGCTGAAGCCATTGTTTTGAGTGCAGAGGTGAAGCGCGGCCACCAATAATGGTAACCTTGTATCCCTTGTAGAACGCCCTGAAGGGAGTGGGTGGTTTACAATCGAGATCAGGGATGCCGAACCAAGGAATAGCAGGCTTGGCCGCTCTAGCCCTCCTCGCGGCCGGATGTACCAGCAAGGGTGGGCAACCGGCCGCCGCCTCCAAGAAGGGCGACGGCGTCCCTGTAGCCGTTACCAACGTCATCCAGAAAGACGTCCCGCTGGACCTCCAGGTCATCGGCAATGTGGAGGCCTACTCGGTCATCACGGTCAAGGCCCAGGTTACCGGCCAGCTCACCAAGGTCTCCTTCCAGGAAGGCGATTACGTTAAGAAGGACGATCTGCTGTTCACCATCGACACCCGCGCCTACGACGCAGATCTGAACCAGGCCGAAGCCAACCTCGCCCGCGACGAGGCCCAACTCAACCAGGCCCAGGCCAACCTCAGCCGGGACATGGCCCAGGAACAGTACCTCGAAGCCCAGGCCGCCCGCTACGCGCGCCTCTTCCAGGAAGGCATCATCTCCAAGGACCAGGCCGAGCAGCAGCGGGCCTCCGCCAACGCGGTCGCCCAGGTGGTCAACGCCGACCGCGCCGCTATCAAGAGCGCCGAAGCCGCCGTCACGGCCGGCCGCGCCGCCGTGGCCAACGCCAAGGTCCGGCTCTCTTACACCACCATCCGCTCCCCCATCGACGGCCGCACCGGCAACCTCGCCGTGAAGGAAGGCAACTTGGTCACCTCCAACTCCTCCGATCTCATCACCATCAACCAGGTCCAGCCGATTTATGTCACCTTCTCGGTTCCGGAATCCTACCTTCCCGACATCAAGCGCTACATGATCGATCGGAAGCTGCCGGTCCTGTCGGCCCCCCAGGACGGCTCCTCCGCCCCCGAAACCGGCGAGTTGACATTTGTAGACAACACCGTCGATCCCACCACCGGCACCATCAAGCTCAAAGGCACCTTCGCCAACCGGGAACGCAAGCTGTGGCCCGGCCAGTTCGTCCGAGTCACTCTCCGGCTGGCCACCCAATCCAACGCCCTGCTGGTCCCCAACCAGGCCGTACAGGCCGGCCAGGACGGGCCGTTTGTGTACGTCGTCAAGCAGGACCGCACCGTAGAAGCCCGTCCGGTGACGTCGGGGTCCCGCATCAACGAGGACATCGTGATCGACCGCGGCCTCCAGGCCGGTGAAACCATCGTCACCGAGGGTCACCTCCGTCTGGCCCCCGGCATGCGCATTCAAGTCCGCGGCGGCGCTGGCGAGAAAGGCGGCCGCGGCAAGGCCAAAAAAGAAGGAACCTGACGCTATGAACATCTCCGAGACTTTCATCAAGCGCCCGGTGGCCACCAGCCTCCTGATGTTCGCGGTGGCCCTGTTCGGAGTCCTGGCTTACCATGCTCTGCCGGTGGCCGACCTCCCCAACATCGAGCTCGCGACCCTAAACGTCTCGGCGAACCTTCCCGGCGCCAATCCCGACACCATGGCCTCCGCCGTGGCCACGCCACTCGAGCGCCAGTTCACCGGCATCGCCGGACTCGACTCCATGGTCTCGGTCAGCTCCACGGGGAGCACCCGGATTACCCTCCAGTTCGACCTCAGCCGCGGCCTCGACGGCGCCGCCGTGGATGTCCAAACCGCCATCGCCGAGGCCATGCCCCTGCTGCCTGCGGGCATGCCCAATCCTCCGTCGTTTCGCAAGGAGAATCCCGGCGACGGCCCCATGATGCACATCAGCCTCACCTCGCAGACAATGCCGATGTGGGAGCTGAACGAGTTCGCCGAAACCCGTATCGCCCAGCGGCTCTCGATGGTTAGCGGGGTGGCCCAAGTCAATCTGTGGGGCTCCGCGCGGTACGCCGTCCGCGTCCAGGTGGATCCCAGCAAACTCGCCGCCTACCAGATCGGCGTCAACGAAGTACAAAACGCCATCCAGAACGGGAACGTCAACCTACCTACCGGTACGCTCTATGGTCCCCGGCAGGCCTACAGCATTCAGGCCTCCGGCCAGCTCTCCAACGCCGATGCCTACCGTCCCCTGACCGTGGCCTACCGCAACGGCGCGCCGGTGCGGCTGGGACAGCTCGGCAACGTCCTGGACGGCGTGGAGGACGACAAACAGATCTCCTGGCTTTACACCCGCGATGGCCCCGGCCAGCCGGCGATCAACCTCATGATCATGCGCCAGCCCAACAGCAACATCATCGAGGTTACCGACAACGTCAAGAAGCTCTTCCCCGAGATTCAGGCGCAACTCCCCCCTTCGGTTCAGTTCGGCACCCGCGGCGACCGGGCCAAGACCATCCGCGAGTCCTTCCACGACGTCCAGTTCACCATGGCCGTGGCTCTGTCGTTGGTCATCACCGTCATCTTTCTGTTCCTCCGCAACGCCTCGGCCACCCTCATCCCCGGGCTGGCCCTGCCTTTCTCCATCATCGGCACCTTCGCCGTGATGTACCTGTTCGACTTCAGCCTGGACAACCTTTCGATGATGGCGCTGATCCTGTGCGTCGGCTTTGTGGTGGATGACGCCATCGTCATGCTGGAGAACATCGTACGGCACCTGGAGCGCGGCGCCACGCCCATGCAGGCCGCTTTCCTGGGGTCCAAGGAGATTGGCTTTACCATTGTCTCCATGACCCTGTCGCTGGCCGCCGTGTTTATCCCGGTGCTGTTCCTGGGCGGGGTCCTGGGGCGCCTGTTCCGCGAATTCGCCGTCACCATTTGCGCCGCGATCCTCATCTCCGGCCTGGTTTCCATCACCCTCACCCCCATGCTCTGCAGCCGTCTGCTCCGCCGGCGCTCGGAGGAAAAGCATGGCGCCTTTTTCAACGCCACCGAGCGCTTCTTCGACGGCATGCTGCACACCTACGACTTGAGCCTGCGCTGGGTGCTGCGCCATCGCCCGGTGATGATGACGGTCTTCGTGCTCACCGTTTGCGCCACCATCTGGCTGTTCGGTAAGGTTCCCAAGGGCCTGATTCCCGAGACCGATACCGACCAGATGTACGTCTCCACCGAGGCCTCCCAGGGAACCTCCTACTACCAGATGGCTAAGTATCAGCAGCAAATCTCCGAAATCCTGCGGCAGGATCCCAATGTGGAAGGGTTTCAGTCCAGCATCGGCGGCAACTTCAATACCGGCGCCAACACCGGCCGCATGTTCGTGCAGCTCAAGCCGCGCAAAGAGCGGAAGCTGCACGTCACCGAGATCATCGAAAAGCTCCGGCCCAAGTTTGCGGCCTTTACCGGCATGCGCGTCTTCCTCACCGCCCCTTCGGCGATCCGCATCGGCGGCCGCATGTCCCGCAGCCAGTACCAATACACCCTGCAGGGCCCCGACACCGCCGACTTGTACTTCCAGGCCCAGCGTTTCGAGCGGGAGATGACTCGCCTGCCCGCCATCACCGACATCAGCTCGGACCTGCAGGTCAAGAGTCCTCGCATCAACATCGCCATCGACCGCGACAAGGCGGCGGCCCTGGGACTGAACACGCTCCAGATCGAGTCCGCGCTCTACAGCTTCTACGGCCCCCGCTGGGCCTCCACCATCTATACCCCCAACGCCCAGTACCGCGTGGTGCTGGAGCTGCTCCCCGAATACCAGGCCCACGCGGACTCGCTCGCCATGCTCTACTTTCGCAACAACGACGGCCGCCTGATCCCCCTGGAATCCTTCGCCAGCCTCACCACCGATGCCGGCCCCCTCAGCGTGAACCACTCCGGCCAGCTTCCCTCCGTCACCCTGTCCTTCAATCTGAAGCCGGGGGCGGCTCTCGGTGACGCCGTGTCGCAGGTGGAAAATCTGGCCGCCCAAACGCTCCCCGATAACATCCGCGCCAGCTTCGCCGGCTCCGCCAAGCTCTTCCAGGACTCGCTCCGCAACCTCGGCGCTCTCCTCATCCTGGCGGTAGGCGTGGTCTACATCGTCCTGGGGATCCTGTATGAGAGCTACATCCA
>JBGOUV010000015.1:0-34834 GCA_041477815.1 Terriglobia bacterium
CCTTACGGCCTCAACTTATCCAGAGCGGAAACGACCTCTTCCATTCCCCGCCACCCTACAGGCTAACGCCACTGGCGCCCATTTTCATCACCTTTGGTGGGCCGCAGGCCCATGGGGCCCTCCCTAACGGTCGCGGTTCGGCGCCTCCTCAAGGTAGCGGTCCAGCCATTCTATGGTGCGCTCCAGGGCGTCGATCCTGTGACGGGGCTCCTGGAAGCCGTGTCCCTCGCGGGGATAACGGACCAGTTGCGCGTCGATGCCGCGGCGGCGCAGGGCCACGTACATCTGCTCGGCATCGCTCATGTGGACATCGTGATCCTGCTCGCCGTGGAGAAACAGCGTCGGGGTCCGAACCTTGGCGGCGTGTTTCAGGGGAGACCGGTCCCAGAGACGTTCGTAGTTGTCGCCTTCCCAGGGGAAACCCTGGAAGTCGGCGTGGACCAGGTCCTGGTAGAGGGAAGTGGCGTAGAAACTGATCAGGTTCGAGAGGCCGGCGGTGGCGACGGCGGCGCGGAAGCGCGGGGTTTGGGTGATGATCCAGTTGGTCATGTAGCCGCCGTAGCTGCTGCCGAGGACGCCGAGGCGGTCGGGATCGAGCCAAGGGAAGCGCTTTAGGATGTGGTCGACTCCGGCCATCAAGTCTTTGTGGTCGCCCCCGCCCCAATCGTTCACGCAGCCGTCGGAGAACTTCTGGCCGTAGCCGGAGGAGCCGCGGGGGTTGAGGTACAGGACGGCGTAGCCGCGGGCGGCGAGGATCTGCAAGGCAAGGTTGCGGGCCAGCGAATAGCCGTACATGCCGTGGGGCCCGCCGTGGACGCTCAGCAGGAGCGGGTTCCCGTCGTCGAAGTCGCGGTCGGCCGGCGGCACGAACCAGCCTTCCATGGGGTGGCCGTCGAAGCTCTGATATTCGATCCGGATAGGCTCGATGAGGCGAACGCCGGCCAGGGCGCGGTTGTTCTCGGTGAGGCGCTCCTCGCCCAGATACAACTCGGACAGACTCAGAGCATCGCCCATCAGGTAGGCCAGCCGGGGGCCCACGGAGTAGGCGGAGACGGTAACGTTTCTGTCGAAGACGGGGTGCGAATCGCGATAGAGGAGCTGGCGGCCGCGGTCGCCGGCCAGGTAGTAAACGCTGCGGCCGTCGGGAGACCAGCTCGGCGAAGTGGACCGGCGGTCCACAGCACGGTTCCACTCGCGGGGTGGTCCCCCGGCGCTGGGGATGGTCCAGACGTGGGTGTCTTCGGCAACGCTGTCGATGGTGGTAACGGGGCGGGTGGTGGCGGTGTAGGCGATGGAGCGGCCGTCGGGGGAGAAGACGGGCGTGTACTCGCAGCCGGGGGTCTCGGTGAGGCGGCGGATCGAGCCGGAGCCGGCGTCGACCGTGAACAGGTCGTAGTTATGAACGGCGTCAGGATCGGGCCGGCGGTTGGAGACGAAAACGATCTGGCTGCCGCGCCAGTCGATGGAGTGCTCGTGAAAGTTACCGGCGGTGAGAGGGCGGGGCCGGGCGCCCGCGGCGGCGTCCACGAGCCAGACGTGCTCGCGGCGATCATCGCTGAAATCGGTGCGGCTCTTGAACTGGAGGCGGGTGATCACCCGGGGGTCGGCGGCAGGAGCGGGGATGGAAGGGTCGGCGGCAACGAAGGCGAGGCGCTGGGAATCCGGGCTCCAGGAGAGGCTCGACCCGCGCATGGGCAGCCAGAAGTTACTGTGAACGATCTTGGTGATAGGCGTGAGACGGCCGGTCGCGATCTCGACGACCCAGAGGCCGGCTTCCGGACGGCCGGAGAAAAAAGCGATCCGGGCGCCGTCCGGGGACCAGCGGAGAGAGGAGTCCTTGAATTTGCCGGAGGTGAGCAGCCGGCCGCCCGGGTAGAGGGCGATGTTCCCTGGCCCGGTGACCACGGCGACCGTGCGGCCGTCCGGGGAGAGGGCGCATTCGGACATTTCGGGGAAGGCGGTGAGGTCGGCGGGGGTCAGAAGCCGGGCGGCCAGGCAGAGGGCCGGCGCCAGGATAAGGAGAGTGGCACGCATGGTCAGATTGTCGGCCCTGCCCTACACCGCCCGCAACTGCTCCCGGTAGAACGCCAGATCGCGGCGCAGGATGGCGATGAACTTCGTCTTCTCGATATCCAGCTTGGTGCTCCCCGCGTGCGCCTGTCCCAACTCGGGATACTCGAAGTGCACCTGCAGCGGCCCCTGGAATCCGGCCTCCCGGACCATCCCAAAGAAGCGCCGGAAGTTGACCATGCCCTGGCCGGGGGCGCACCACTCCGCGGTCCACGCGCCCTTCTTGTCCTTGGCCCAATAGAAGTCCTTTAGCGCGATCCCCCGCATCATCGGCGCCGCCAGACGCGTGGTGTGGAGCCAGCCGCCCAAACCGCCCTCCACGGTGGCGTGTCCGATGTCGTAGTTCACGCCGATGTACCGGGAATCGAGCTGCCGCAGGATATACCAGATATCCCAGATGGAGGCCCCCACCTGTCCGGGACCGGAGTGCGTATGGTACATGGCGCAGACGCCGTACTCCCGGTTCAGGGCCGCCAGTTCCCGCGACCGCACTTCGAACTCGGCCAGCTGCTCGGCAATGCCGCGCTTGTCGGCGTAGCGGAAACCTCCCCAGCGGTAATACCGGATACCCAGACCCTGCAGGGTTTTCAGGATGGTCGCGGTGTGGGGCGAGGCGACGTCCACGATGCCTGCCGTTACCATCTCGACGGCCAGCCCCGCCTTCCGCATGACTTCGACCGCCCGGGGCAAATCCTCCGCCACCCGCTCGGGCAGGACGTGGCCGCCGGCGCGGAGCGTCAGATCCACGCCGTCGAAACCAACCTCGGCGGCGATGGCGGCCGTCCCCTGCCAGTCGGTCCATTGAAAGTGTTTGGAGAAAACCGAGAGCTTGAGTTTGTTGTTGGCGCCGGCCAGCGGAAGCGCGGCTCCGGCTCCGGCTCCGGCCAGGAAGGTGCGGCGAGAGAGCATGGCGGCCTCAGATTACCGAAGCCGCCAGCCGAGTGTCAAGGCGCGAGTCGAGCGCCGGGTGGGAAATTCCTGCTGCGGCGCGGGCAGAATTTACACTCCGGGCGGGGTATTTCACCGCACTTGAGGGCGGAAGTTGTTCTTCGCAATGGACTGGCCCGGGGATTGCCCATCGGTGGGGCGGCCCCCCTGGGCCGCAGCCGGCCCCCGGGTGGCCTGGCGCCTCTACTGGACTTTGGCAGGCCGGGCCGGGGGACCCGGCGCGGCCCAGGGGGGCCGCCCCACATTTACAAGGGAGGACCTTATGCAGGAGGAGCGTAAGCAGAGTCTGCCGCCGCTCGAGCCGGCGAGTTCCCGATCGCGCACGCACTGGGGGCGAAGCATCGCTGTCGTGCTGCTGGCCGGAGCAGTGGCTGCCGGGTACTATTACAGCCGTCCCCTTCAGGAAAAGTACAAGAGCGTCCTCGTCCAGTGGCCCGGCGTGCAGGAGTCCGTGTCGGCCATGAGTGCGCGGGTGAACTCGCTCGAAGAAAATCTCCGCGCTGGGGCCGGCGATCGGAAGGCCCTCGAAGAGCGCCTGGCCAAGCTGGAGAGCGGGGCCGGTCAGGCCCTGCGGGCCGCGCGGAAACAGGCCTCGGATACCGCCGGCGCGATCGAGCGCCGTCTCGAGGCCCGGACGAATCAGCGGCTCCACGCGGTGGAGTCGCGCGTCGAGCGGCTGGACGGCGAGCACGAAGCTGCCCGGGAACAGGACAGCGCCCGCCTGGCGCGGATGGAGCAGGAAATCGCCGCCCTCCGGCAGGACTCTACGCGCCAGATCGCCACCGTCCGCGAGGAGAGAAGCTCCGATCAGGTCCGGGTGGACCAGAAAGTGGCCGGTCTGGGCCGGCAACTGGACCGCCACCAGCGCGATCTGGACTCCGTGCGCGGCGAATCGGACCGCGAACGGGTGCCCTTCGAGGTGTCCAAGAATCACAGCCGCGAGCTGGTTCCGGGAATCTCCCTAGGAGTCACCCGCACCGACGTGCGCTATCGCCGGTTCGACGGCTGGGTGTGGCTCCTGCCGGACCGCCGCACCGTGTGGGTGCGCGGACAGGGCGCCCAGCAACCGGTGGTCTTTTACAGCAAGCGCGATCGCCGACCGTATGAACTGGTGATTACCAGCGTGGCCGGCAAATCCGTCGCCGGTTACCTGCTCGCGCCCCGCGGAGCGCAGCCGGAGGGGACCCCGCTTTCGCGCCTGACCCCGCCGCATGACTGATCCCATCCGCTTCTTCGACGACCTGGCGGAGGTCGGCGCCCGTGTCTCCGCGGCGTCCCGGGTGCTCTTGTTTCTGAGTTTTGAGGGCGCTTTGGTGACGCCGGCCGGACGGGGCGCGCCGCCTCGCGTGCCGCTGGCCACGCGACTCCTCCTGCACCTGCTGGCGGACAATCCCCGCGTCTCCGTGGTGGTCATCAGCGGCCGGTCGGCGGCCGACCTGCGCGGGCAGCTTGGTCTCCACGGCCTGACCTACGCGGGAAACAACGGGCTGGAGATCCGTGGACCGGGGCTGCAGTTTCTCGAGCCGGCGGCGGCGGCGCGGCGCTGCGCGCTGGAGAACGTAGCCCGTGAGATCGCCTCCCAGCTCCAGCACCTGCCCGGCGTCGGCGTGGAACTCCATGGTCTCGCCGCCAGCGTCAATTTCCTTCAGGCTCCGGCCGGGTTCGGGCTGCAGGTCCGGCAGATTGTGGATCAGGCTCTCCGCCCCGTGGCCGGCCTGCTCCTGCTGGCGGAGCGCAACTACGTTTGCGAGATCCGTCCGTCGGTCGACTGGCACCGGGGCGCCACGGTGGCGCTGGTCCGAGAGGCCTTGGGAGGCCCCCGGACCCTGGCCTTCTACATCGGTTGTGACGACAGCGACCAGGAGGCCTTCTCCGAGCTCCCCGAGGGGATCACAGTACGAGTAGGACAGTCTACGGAGACCCGGGCCAGGTACGGGGTGGCGGATTGCGGTGAAGTCCGGCAAGTGCTGGCCTGGCTTTCTGCGCTGGTGCAATAGGAATAGGCAGGCGCCCCGCCGGGCGTCCGGCCCAGCGGGGCGTCAACCCTTCACAATCTACCGGCTGGCCACTTCCATTGCTTTGGGCGCGGCCAGATAGCCGATCACGCGGTCCTTGCGCACTTCGTTGACCACGATCTCATAGGGCTGGCGGGCGCCGAGCACGTAGAACTGGACCGGCTCATTGATCGTCTTGTCCCGCTTCTCGATCTTCTTGTCGTCGGCGAGCACGGTCACGGTGTAGCGGTTCCGCTTCGGATCGGCCTTCTGCAAGGCGAGACGGATATTACCGACCGCCTGCGGCTGGCCGGAGCGGGTCAGGTTGAATTCGAAATACCCGCGTTCACCCCGGGCCTTGAGCGCGGCCAGCTCCTTGCCGTTGGTGGCGATCAGGCCGCTCTGGACGCCCAGATCCCCCTTCATGCTCTTCAACTCGGCCGAGGTACTGTCCAGCTCCGTCTTCACGCTCTTGACCTCGCCGCTGATCTCGGTGGTCTTGGCGTTAACGGCGCTGGTGGCGTCCTTCAGCCCGGTCAGCTCGCCGGCTATCTCTTGTTGCTGTTTCTGCTGCTCCGCGGCCAGGCGCGCGGCCAGCTCCTCGGCATGACTCACGGCGTCGGTCCTGGCTTTACCGGCGGCGGCGGCCGCTTGCCGGCGGGCCGCGTCCAGTTGCTGGCGCAGGGTCTCCTCGGTTTCGCGGTTGGTCGCCGAAAACGCATTGGTAGTCTTGCGTACGCTCGAGAGTTCGCCCGCCGTGCTTTCCTGCAGCGCGGAGATCTCGGCGCTCAGATCCTTCCGTTGTTGTTCCAGCTTCCACAAGAGGAAGCCGTTAGACGCCACCCAGGCCAGCACTCCGGCCAGGGCCATCCAGACCAGCCCGTTCGGTTTGTTCGTAGTCGCATCACTCATGATCTTGCCTCCCGCAGCGGATCTTGCAAGTCGCTTGCCAATCCGCTGTACTGGATATCAGCTCACACTCACCACCCGGCGCGCGGGCTCCACGCGCACCGGTTCCTGCAAGGTAAAGCGGATGATACTCTCGGCCGGAATGGACACTTGCTTCCTGCCGGTAATCACCGCCGTGGTCAGCCCGGCGCCCGCGCCGATACCCGCTCCGGCCAGCGTCCACGGCCCGCCGGCGGCCAGTCCCGCGATCAAGGATCCGCCGCCGGCCCCGCCTCCGATCCAGGCCAGGTTTCGATTGCGATGCGATTTGGTCAGCCAGCTCTGCCGCAGGGTCTGGACCCGGTAGGTTTTTCCGTCGAACGTAAAAGATTCCAGCCGGATCGACAGCACGCCGCGGCCCTTCAGACGGCCGGAAGGCTTCGACTCGGTGATTCTCCCCGAGAAGCGGGCGCCCTTCGGCAGCACCACGGCGTGGCCCACCGCTACAGGCTCGGCGAGGTCCGCCACAAACCGGTCGCCCGCGCGGTTCCGGGCCGTGTCCAGCGTCTGCGCGGTGCGGACCGGAATCGTCGTACCCGTTGGAATCACGACCGCGGCCGGTTCCTCGGCCGGTTTAGCGCTCTTCTTGCCCGCTGCGCCGACCAGCAGCACGGCCGCCAGGGGAACTCCCAGCAAGGACAGTTTACGCATGGTACCCTCCTATGTATAGATCGTAACTTTTGGGTTCACGGCTGCTCCAGCCGGGCCTGGCGCGCCGCCGCCTCGCGCTCTTCCTCCTGCCGCCGGACGGCGATCAGGCGGGCATCCTCGGCCGTTTGCGCCGCCTGTCGTGCATTCATGACCACGGTCTTGACGCCGGTCCGGCCGGCATAGGAATCCTCGGCCTGCCTGAGAAGCTGCTCGGCCTTGCGGAGGGTGGCCCCCGCGTACCGGTCGGCGGAGGCCGCCCTGGCGATCTGGACGGCGTTGCGGGCCTGGTAGAGCTCCAGCAAGGCTTCGTATTGATCCAGTGATACCTTGGGGCCGCCGGCCGCGACCACCCTCTCTTTGTCAAACGTGTAGTGGCCTCTAGGCAGCAGCTCGTACTTGGCCTCAATTTCCTCGCTTCTTCCAGCCGTGTCCGGCCGAACCATGTTTTCCATCACCACCACGTCGCTCGGTTGGGTTACGGCAAAGTAGGGCTCCGCGGTCAGGACCAGCGCGAAAGCCTGCAGCTCCGCCGCCGTCTTCAACCTCGCCTTGTTGGAATGGCCGCCCACCACTTCGCCGAGATTTACCGCGCGGCCTTCCGGCGTGATGGCCCACAGGACATAGGTGAGATACTCGTGGCCGAACCGGGTGGGCGGCTCCAGCCGCTCGAATTTCGCGTCGATTTGGACGGCGCCCTGTTTGCTTTCCATGGTCGCCTCGCCGCGCCCCTCGCTCAGCAGCACGGTTCCCTTGAAATCGAGTTTGGTGGGACCGCCGCGATGCAGATAGTTGACCGCTTTCGCCGTCCGGCCGACGACGGTGACGCGGTAGAGCGGCACTCCGTCGCCACCCGACTGGGCGAGCGCGAGGCCGCATCCCAGCACCAGGAATCCAATAGCCAGTGGTTGTTTCATTTTTCCTTCTCCTTAAGCTAGCCTTTTGACCAGAATTCGCAACCCGGCTGCGATCGCCAGCGCGCCGGCTCCGGCCAGTCCCAGGAGCGGCATCTTCGTACTGCCGGCGCCGGGTTCCGGATGGTCCTCAGCCGCTGTAACCGGCGCGGGCTCCGTAGCGGCTTCCGCAGCGGTCTGAAGAGGGGTCTCCGCTCTGGGCTCTGGTTTGGCCGGGACTCGTGGGCGCTCCACGGCGGCGACGGCCACGCGTTGCCGGCTCGCTTGCGCGATCTCGATCGCCCGCCGTCTCGGATAAGCGAACCCCTGTCCGTAGGTGTCGCCCGGGTAAAACCAGGCTCTCAACACCTGTGGCTGGCCGGCGGGCATCTCGTAAAACGTGAGGACCGTTCGGTCGGCCGGCCGCGGCCGGTAGTCCGGTATCGCCAGGATGGTGGAGTAGATTCGTTTCTCGTCCTCACCGGCGATTTGAACCACGTGCCGATTCGACGGCGAGTCGAGCAGCTTCATGACGTACTTGCCCGGCGGCAGGACGGCGCCGGGAACCTCCACCGGCTCGCGGAACGTGACGGTGGTCTTTTTGTTCCCGGCATCCGCAAACAAGAGACTCCCGAGTAGCCCGATCGGCAAAATGAAAGAGATACGCATACGCCTCACCTCGGAAAGTGCTCTGCCGGTGGGGGTGTATGCAGCCCGCCTGCCAGGCTCCCCAACGATATGAAAAGGCTTGATTTGCGCGCTCTTACGCCGTTCCGGGGAAGGAACTTCTACACACCGGCGGGAGAACTTTCTACATGCCGCCGGCGCGGTGGTACGATCGGAAACTTAGTCTCTCGCCGTACCTATTAGATGATCTTGCCGCGCCAGCCGTTGTTCTGGGGCCCTGATCGATGGCGCGAAGTTTCTGGCCCGGGTGGTGAAGGCAATCGGGTCCGCACGGGTACGAACGTCCCTCCCCCCGGGGTTGGAGCGGGAGACCGGGATCGAACCGGCGACATTCAGCTTGGGAAGCTGACGTTCTACCGCTGAACTACTCCCGCTTCTCGGATGTCCGATTCGGTTTCAGCCCCACTATAGCACGCCATAGCACGCCTGCTGCTGCCCGCCCTACCCGGAGGTGGCCTCCACAACTTTTTGACAAGCGGGGGGGGCACCCCCCTTGTGCCCGCCCGGACTTGTAGTATATTGGTAGCCTACCAGCGGTTTTTCCCATAGACCTCAGATCCCGGAAAGGAAGGTGCCTGATGAGCAAGATCGACTCTGATGGCCAGAACAAAAACGGACAGCCGGGCAAGAAAGGGTTCTCGCGACGCTCATTCCTGGGAGCAGGAGTGGCCGGCGGCGCGGTGGCCACTCTGCCCAGCAGTGCCGCGGCGGCGCAAGGCGCGGCCGGCGGCCGGGTCCTGGGCCCCGGGCCGATCCCGGTGGCCCTACGCATCAACGGCAAAGTCCACAACCTGAAGGTGGAGCCCCGCGTCACGCTGCTCGACGCGCTCCGCAACCACCTGGACATGACCGGCGCCAAGAAAGTCTGCGACCGGGCCACCTGCGGCGCTTGCACGGTGATCCTGGCCGGCAGGCCGGTTTACGCCTGCAGCGTCCTGGCCGTCGAGGCGCAGGGCAAGGACATTCAGACCATCGAAGGCCTGGGCACCCCCGAGAAGATGCATCCGGTGCAGAAGGCCTTCGTCGACAACGACGCCCAGCAGTGCGGCTTCTGCACACCGGGCTTCGTCATGGCAGTTAAGGCCTTCCTGGACAAGCATGCGAACCCCACCATGGACGACGTGAAGAAGGGCCTCGGCGGCAACCTCTGCCGCTGCGGCACCTACATCGGTGTCCGCCAGGCAGCCCTGGATGCGTCCCGCGAGCTTAAAGGAGGGAAACGTGCCTAGCAAATACGATTGGCCTCCCGCTGAAAAGCGCAGCCTGATCGGCAAGCGTCACAACCGGCTGGACGGTCCCCACAAGGCCACCGGCGCCGCCAAGTATGCCCTGGACAGAAATGCCCCGGGCCTGCTGCACGGCAAACTGCTGATCTCGCCCCATGCCCACGCCAAGGTTGTCAGCATTGATACCAGCGAGGCCGAGAAGCTGGCGGGCGTGAAGGCGGTGCGGGTCATCGCCGCCGCCGGAACCGAGCTCATGTGGCAAGGCAGCCCGGTAGCGGTGGTTGCCGCCGAAACCGAGGAAGTCGCCCGCGACGGCGTGCGCAAGATCAAGGTCAACTACGAGGTCCTGCCCCACCTGGTGAAAGAAGAGGACCTGAACAAGGCGGGCGGCTTCACCAAGCCGTCGGCCGAGCAGAACCAGGGCAACGTGGAGCAGGCTTTCGCCGCCTCCGACGTGGTGGTGAGCGAGGGCTACTACGGTATCAACACGATCACGCATTGCTGCCTGGAGCCGCACGGCCTGGCAGCGGAGTGGGACGGCGACAACTGCACCCTCCACTCTTCCACGCAGGCCGTCGGCCGCGTGGGCGGCGACCTGGCCAAGGTGCTGGCCGCCGATCCCGGCACGGCCAACATCAAGCCGGCCAACGTCCGGGTCATCACCCAGTACATGGGCGGCGGCTTCGGCTCGAAGTTCTCCGCCGATCGCTGGGACATCGAGAGCGCCCGGCTCTCCAAGCAAACCGGCAAGCCGGTGAAGCTGCTGCTGGAGCGCGACGCCGAGTTGCTGATGGGCGGCGCCCGGCCGTCCGACTACGGCAAGATCAAGGTCGCGGCCAAGCGGGACGGCTCGATCGTGGGCTGGCAGTCGGAGTCGTGGTCGACCGGTGGGCCGACCGGCGGCGGCATGCCTCCGATCCCGTACGTGTTCACCGAAATCCCCAACCGGCGGATGCGCCACATCGCCGTATCGACCCACACGGGTCCGCAACGCGCCTGGCGGGCTCCGAACCACCAGCAGGCCGCCGTCCTCACCATGGGAGCCCTGGATGATACGGCCCACAAGCTGGGGATGAACCCGCTGGACTTCTTCCTCAAGAACGTCGGCCTGACGCCGCGCGGCGACGTCTATCGCGCCGAGCTGCTCAAGGCCGCCGAATTGATGGACTGGAAGGCCAAGTGGCATCCGCGGAGCCAGGGTGGCAGCGGCCACATCAAGCGCGGCGTGGGTATCTCGCTCCATACCTGGGGCGGCCGGGCCCACGACAGCGATTGCCGGATCATCATTAACCCGGATGGCAGCGTCCAGGCACAGCTCGGCAGTCAGGATCTCGGTACTGGCACCCGGACGGTGATCGGGATCGTCGCCGCCGAAACCTTAGGCCTGCCGCTGAGCGGGGTGCAGGTCCAGATCGGCGACAGCAACTACCCGGCGTCGGGCGCTTCGGGCGGGTCCACTACGGTGGGCGGCGTCTCGAGCTCGACCCGCCGGGCGTCGATCAAAGCCCTCGACAAGCTGCTCGAGGCGGTGGCTCCCAGCTTGGGGACCACGGCCGATAAGCTGGTGGCGGTGGACGGGCGGGTCCAGGTGGCCGGTGATGCTTCCAAGAGCCTCACCTGGAAGGCCGCCTGCGCCAAGCTCGGCACCCGCAAGATCGAGGAGATCGGCCGTCAACCCGCCAAGGATGAAGGCAATCTCAACGACAACGGCGTCGGCGGGGTCCAGATGGCCGAGGTCGAGATCGACACCGAAACCGGCATCGTCGCGGTGAAGAAGACCGTGGCCGTGCAGGACTGCGGTCTGGTCATCGCCCCGAAGACCGCCGAAAGCCAGGTGCTCGGCGCCGTCATCATGGGCATCTGCTCGGCTCTTTACGAGGAGCGCATCTACGACCAGCAGGTCGGCAAAATGCTCAACGCCGACATGGAGTTCTACAAGCTGAGCGGCATCGGAGACGTCGGGGAAATCGTGGTCCACATGATGACCGGTGTTTACGATGGCCGCGGCGTCATCGGCCTGGGCGAACCCCCGGCCATCTCGCCGCCGGCGGCGATTTACAACGCCGTCGCCAACGCGCTCGGCGTGCGGGTCACCACCATTCCAATGACCCCGGACAAAGTGCTTGCTGCTCTCGGGCAGGGAGGGAGGGCTTAAATGCAAACCTTCGAATACGCCAATCCCAAGACGGTGAAGGAAGCTCTCGGGCTGCTGGGAAGCCAGTGGGGTGAAGCCGGCCTGCTGGCCGGCGGCACCGATCTGCTCAGCCTGATGAAGGACTACGTGGAAAGCCCCAAACGGGTGGTCAGCCTGAGCGGGATCAAGGAACTGAAGGGCGTGAAGTCGTCCGGCGCGGGGCTCCACATCGGGGCCATGGTCGTGCTGGAAGACCTGGTTGAGAACGGTACCGTCCGCAAGGAGTACGCCTCCCTGGTGGCCGCGATCCGCGGGGTTTCGAGCCCCCAGATCCGGGCCATGGGGACGGTCGGCGGCGATCTCTGCCAGCGCCCCCGCTGCTGGTATTACCGGAAGGGCTTCGGACTGTTCGGGCGCGACTCGAACGGCCGGGAGCTGGTGCCCAACGGCGAGAATCGGTATCACGCCATCCTGGGCAACAGCGGTCCGGCGAAGTTCGTGAGCGCCTCCAGCCTGGGTCCGGCCTTGATCGCCCTGGGGGCCAAGGTCACCATCGCCTCGGCGTCGGGCAATCGTTCGGTGGACGTGGAGAAATTCTTCGTCACCCCGAGCGACCCCCATAGCCGGGAGGTGGACCTGAAGCCCAACGAGATCCTGACCGAGGTGGTCATCCCGGCATCGGGTGGCGCTAAGAACGCCACCTACGAGGTTCGTCAGAAGGAGGCGCTGGACTGGCCTCTGGCGACGGCCTCGGTGGCGCTGAAGATGAGCGGCGCAACGGTGCAGAGCGCCCGGGTGGTGCTGGGCCACGTGGCACCCACGCCCTGGAACTCGACCGAGGCCGCCCAGGCGCTGGCCGGCAAGTCGATCGACGAGTCGACCGCCCAAGCCGCTGCCAACGCGGCCCTGTCGAAGGCCACCCCGCTGAGCCAGAACGCCTATAAGGTGCAATTGGCCAAAGTGGCCGTGAAGCGGGCTCTGCTGGCGGCTGCTGGAAAAGCCTAAACGAAGCTATGCAAGGAACCCAACGCGAGCGGTGTGAGTTTATCCGCTGGAAGGGTCTGTTTGTGGACATCAGCCAGCGGGACACTAGCGAACCCGAGTCGACCGAACCGCATGTCTATTGGTGCCTCCACACCCAGAACTGTATGGGTCCGGACGGCCAGGTGGTCGACGAAGAGGTTTGTACCTCGCTCCGCTCCTGCTATCGGACGCTGTAAGAACTATCGGAGGCTGTAAGGAGTGGTATAATCGAATTTTGGAGGTATCCGATGAAGAAGGTTCTGTTTGCGGTAGTGTTGCTGGTGGTATGCACCTCTCTGGCGACGGCTGCCGGGATTCGCGGCAGCTACGTGGAAGCCCGAAACGCCGACGTGTGGGTGGCGCAGTGCTTTGCCAACTCCGAGGTCGGCTTGGTTGGCCAGCTTGCCCTGATGGCCTGGAAAGTGGACCAGGGTTCCTGGAACAATGTGTCGCTCGACGGCTTGGGCGTAGTGGCGGTGGTCAAGGCCAGCCACACCCTGGGCGATCCGTTCAAGAGCGCGTATCCGGCCAAGGCAGTTCTCATCGTCGATGAGCGCGCCAACATGGAGCAGCGCCAGGCCCTACAGGCCTTCGCACAGAATATGGCGGGCGACTTGGCCCAGACGGTGGCTCGCGTGGAAGCCGCTCCGGTCGAGTTCGATTTCGGCGGTAACCTGCATGCCGGCACGGTCCGGATGACTGCGGGTAACCTGGCCCGGCTCGAGACCCGGTCTCTGAAGGATGGGGACGCGGTTTGCCACAACGCGTTCGCCTACTACCCGCCGCTGTCGGGCAAGCTGGATCATTCCATGCCGGCCCGTACCGTGGACAACCGGTTCAATGGCGAGGGTCTGAACGTATCCTGGTCCAGCCCCGACAAGAACAGCGCGTTCCTGGGCAGCTTCAACCTCGGATCCGACTAACCGGATCGTCAAGCTCCTGATGCAGGGCGGGATGAAACCCGCCCTGTGTCTTTTTACGTCCATGGAATAGAATGATCCTACGAACCTCTTCCCTGTTCGCAGTTCTATTGGTCTACCCCGCCCTGGCCCAATACACGGTCGAGCCCGCTGGTCCCTGTAACGCGGAGGGTGTCTCGGCCGCGGTGAAGGGGCTGCTCGAAGCCGATGGCCAGCGGGTCAAGGATTCGAGCGGTAGCCCGTTTGTCGAGGTCTGGCTGCGCAAAGACATCCCCACCCAAAAGGCCGCCGAGGCGTCCCGCGGGTCGGACTTTTCGACCCTCGCGCCCGCGACCGTGGTGGGGGTCATCCGCTACGCCAAGAACGGCGCGGACTTCCGGGCCCAGCCGATTGCGGCGGGTGCGTACGTGATGCGCTTCAACCTCCAGCCCGAGGACGGCGACCACCAGGGTGCTTCGCCCCGTCGTGACCACCTCTTGCTCAGTCCCGCGGCGGCCGACCAGGACCCCAACGCTCCCTACAACTTCGACGCTGCCGTCGACCTCAGCCGCAAGGTGAGCGGTACGCGGCATCCGGCGGTGTTGTTTATGGCTGCGCCCGAGTCGGGCGCGAAGTTCCCCAGCGTCCAGCAACACGGCTCGCGCCAGCAGCTTCAATTGAAGAGTGGCGCGGTCGAGATGGGTATCGTCTTCGTCGGCAAAGCGGAAGAGTAATTGGAACCCGGCGTGCTTCCCACCGAAGCATGAAACGCCTGGTTGCCTGCTTCGCACTCCTGAGCCTCCCGGACACGCAAATCGTCAAAGACCCGAACGGCGACGTGTGGATGGAGGTCCAGATTAATAAGACCATCCCCATCGAGAAGGTGGCCGACCCGCCCCGCGGCGCCGACTTCCCGCAGATTCCTCCCGGGGCGCTCCTCGGCACGATCCGTTACCTCCAGCCAGGCGGCGACTTCTGCGGCAAACCCATCCCGCCCGGCTCTTACACCATGCGGTATGGCTTGCTGCCCGAGGATGGCGCCCACCAGGGCGTCGCCCCTCGCCGAGACTTCGTCCTGCTCAGTCCGGCGGCGGCGGACCGCGATGCCGCCGCCCGCCCGAGCTATGAGGCGCTGGTGGAGATGAGCCGCAAAGCCAGCGGCTCGAGCCATCCCGCCATCCTGTTCCTGACCGCTACGAAGGAGCAGCGTCCCAGGCTGCAGGTGGTGTGGTTCAAGAATGCCGCCGTGGAATTCGGGATTATCGTGGTCGGGAAGGCGGAAGAGTAAAGACCACTTCGCCGCCGATCACCGTCATGCGGCACGTAGTCTTGAGAATCTGGCTCTCGGGGATCTTTAGGATGTCCTGGGACAGCACCGTGAAGTCCGCCCACTTGCCCGGCTCGATCGACCCGCGCACGTTCTCCTCGAACATCGCGTAGGCCGGCCAGATGGTAAGCATCTTCAGAGCCTGCTCGCGCGAGACGGCCTGCTCGGGATGCCAGCCCTCGCCCGACTTCCCGTCCAGCGCCTTACGCGCCACCGCGGCATAGAACTCGATCATCGGCTCGCCGCGCTCGACGGGCGCATCGCTCCCGCCGGCGATGACCGATCCCGACTTCAAGAAGCTCTGCCAGGCGTAGGCGTCCCCCATGCGCTCCAGGCCCAGGCGGCTCTTCAGAAACAGCAGATCGCTGATGGCGTGCGAAGGCTGCATCGACGGGATGATCTTCAACTCGGCGAAACGCGGGATGTCGG
Source organism: Terriglobia bacterium (assembly GCA_041477815.1). Classification (GTDB taxonomy): domain Bacteria; phylum Acidobacteriota; class Terriglobia; order Bryobacterales; family JACQDG01; genus JBGOUV01. Next base: position 15,227 of record JBGOUV010000015.1, read on the forward strand.
CCGCGCTGACGTGCTGGGCGTGCTCCACGCGCCAGCGCGGCTCGGCCACCTGGCGCTCCGCCGACGGCACGCGCTGGAGGGCCTTCTCGTAGATGCCCAGGATCTCGCGGTTGGCCCGGTCGCCGATGGCGTGTACCTGTATCTGAACGCCCTTCCGCAGCGACTGCTCGAACATCGGCAGCAGGTCTTCCTCTTTCCACTTCAGGAAGCCGGCGGTGCTGTGGTCGTTGTAAGGAGCGAGCAGCGCCGCGCCCTTCGATCCGATAGCGCCGTCGAAACTGACCTTGATCCCCCGTAGGTTGAACCGCCCGTCGTAGGCCCCGATGGTCGGACCTTCTTGCAGCAGGCGGCGGGTGTCGTCGCTGGGACCGCGCACCGCGTTGTAGATGCGCAGCTTGATCCGCCCCTCCTGGTACAGCTCGCGGATCTCGTCCACCTCGCGGTAGGAGTTGCCCGGGATCCCCACCTGGGTCCAGCCCAGCTTGAGGCTGCGCTCGACGCCCAGGATCAACTCGCGGCGCAGCGTCCCCGGCGGCTCGGGCGGAATGTGCCGCGCGACCAGTCCCTGGGCGTTGTCCAGGAACATCCCGGTCGGCTCGCGCGTCTGGGGGTCGCGCATGATCTCGCCGCCGAAGGGATCCTTGGCGCCGGCGGCGAGCCCCGCGATCCGGATGGCCGCCGAATTGGCCACCGAGCCGTGGCCGTCAGTCCTGGTGAGCCATACGGGGTTGCGGGGGGCGATCTTGTCCAGGTCGTAGCGGGTGGGGAAGACCTGCGGCTTCCAGGTCCCTTCGTTCCAGCCGCCTCCGGTGATCCACTCCCCCGGCTGGGCTCCCGCGACCCGCGTCTTGACCGCCGCCAGAAACGCCGCCAGACTGGTGGTCCCCTCCAGGTTCAAGCGCATCTCGCGGGCCCCCACGCCGCTCAGGTGGTAGTGGGAGTCGGCCAAGCCCGGTACCACCGTCAGGCCTTGCAGGTCGATGGCGAGGGTCTGGGGACCAATGTATTTCTTCGCGTCGGCCGTCGAACCCACAAACACGATCTTTCCTCCGCTCGCCGCCACCGCCTCGGCGCGGGGCTGCCGGTCGTTGACGGTAAGGATGTTGGCGTTGTAGAGCACCAGGCCGGCGGTCCGGACCCCAGCGGCCTGGAATACCAGGAAGTACTGATAGGGCAGGAAGGTATGCTCCTGGGCCAGCCGGAATCCCGCCGCCCGCACCTCGGCGATCAGGGCTTCGCGGGCGATCTTCATCTCCGGCGGCGGACCCACCGGCAGGGGCTTCTTGTGGAAGTCCACGATGACCAGCCGCCCGCCCGGTTTCAAGGCCCGTGCCAGGAGCTGGTAGTAGGCATCCCGCTTCTCAATGTGGTGGATCACGTCGCAGATGAAGATGACGTCCAACGACTCGGCCCGGAGGTGCGGATCGTCCGCAGCCGCGACTACCGTCTCCACGTTGGCCAGCTTTTGCTCCCCGGCGCGCGTGGTCACCATTTCGAGCAGTTTCGGATCGATGTCCACCGCCAGCACTTTGCCGGCGTGCCGCGCGAACCGGACGGCAAAATATCCGCTGCCCGCCCCGATATCGGCCACGGTATCGCTGGGCCTCAGGTCGAGGGCCATGACCACCTCGTGCGGCTTCTGCCAGGCGTCTCGCTGGGGATCGTCGAGGATCCTGGCGTAGTCCTCCGCCGACCGCGGCACCTGATGCTGGTGGTAATCGCCTCCGTGGGTCTGCTGAGCCACTCCGGCGGCGGCCAGGAGCAGCGAAAACAGCCATACTCGGATCATGTAGCTCAGGGTATCACGAGCCAGTCCCAGCGCCCGCTTCCGGCTCCAGCACAGCGGGCTCGCCAGCCGCGAGCAGGACTATACTACCAGGACAGACTGCTCCCCCGGCGGGACAGGTTGCGGAGACCGCGGCCAAACGCCTCCCGCCGCAAGGTGCCCCGGTAGGCCCGCTCCACCCCGGCCGCCCCCAGGCCGTAACTCGACCCCAGCCCGAGGCGCGAAACTCATTTCTCCACTTTCAGGTTGTTGGTCACTTCAAACACCCCGGACACCGACCGCGCTTGAATGTTCGCCACGTTGCGGTCCGCCTCGTTCGCCACCACGCCTTCCAGGGCGACGTTGCCGTTCTTAACGAGGATATGAATCGGCGGCACCGCCTGGAGGGCGTAGCGGTTCAGGTTGGAGTGGCCGTAAATGGCCCGGTAGACGGCGAGCCGGAGGCGATCGTCGTTCGGCGATAGGGGCAGCGCCTCGATGTTGTTGACGATCTTCTCCACGCCCTCAATCTGCTTGACCGCGCGCTCGGCGTCGGCCTTGAGAGTCGGGCGGGTGACTTGGCCCGAGAGTGTCACCGTGTAGCCGTTCACTTGATACGCCAGGTTGTCGAATACCCCGTAGTACGGCAGCATGACCAACTCGTGCCGCACTTCTTTGAGGAGTCGCTCGCGGGCCCGTTCGGAAGGGGGCCGATTCGCCTGGGTCGCCCCGGCGGAGGCGGCCAAGGCCAGCGCCAATGTCAAGGTCTTCATTTCACCCTCCTTAGTTCACACGCGAACCTTCTCCGCCAGGTTCCCCGCCCGGCACAGCCGGCAGCTCGCGGCGTCGCCGAATAACTCCGCGTCCAGGCGGGCCAGCGAGTAGAGCGGGATGTCGTCGAAGGCGACCTCCGAGCCGTAGGGCTGGTAGATCACCACCGCCGCCGCCAGGATCCGGGCTCCCTGGGACTCCAGCAGCGTCTTAAGCTCCCGCAGTTTCCCGCCGGTACGCAGCGTGTCGTCCACCAGGACGACCTTTTCCCCCTGATGATCTTCCATGTACTGGCGGAAGCGCAACCGCCCTCCTTCGTTTTCCGCCCAGTAGGCCTGCCGGCACCGCAGCGCCTCACTCACCCCGAAGGCCACAGGAAGGCCCCCGGACGCCGGCGCCACCACGCTCAGCTCCGAGACTTGCGACGAAATTTCCGGGTTGGCCCGCAGCAGCCGGCTCAAGGCGACGCCGAAGGTGCGGTTGTGCTGGTAGTAGCGCAGGGCCAGGGGTAACTGCAGAAACTGGTCGGTGTGCTTGCCGTTGGGCAGCTCGAAGTGCCCGTGACGCAAGGCTCCGGTGTCGTTCAAGACCCGTACAATTTCTTCCGGCGTGGGCAGCAGATGCATGCCTTGATTATTTCACAGCCCCCAACCTAGACTCTAATCCGTACCAGATGCTGCTGCGTTTCGCCCGTTACTCGCGCCTCGCTGTCGCCCACGTAGACGTTCACCTCGGACCGCACCCCGAACTCCGGCAGGTAGATCCCGGGCTCGATCGAGAAACAGGTTCCGGCCACGAGGGGCCGCTCGTCGTGGGTCTCCAGATTATCCATGTTAGCCCCGTTGCCGTGGATGTCTTCCCCGATGGAGTGGCCCGTCCGGTGCGTAAACCACTCCCCGAACCCGCGGCCTGTGATGACCCCCCGGGCAACGTCGTCCACCTCCCAGCCGTGGATCGTCTGCCGTCCGGCGATGGCCGCGCGGATGAACTCTATCGCGCGGTCCCGCGCCGCGGTGACGATCCCGAAGATTTCCTGGATGCGCTGTGGCGGCTCGGCCCCTGCGTAGCCGGTCCAAGTGATGTCGTAATACACAGACCGGGGCACGGTCAGCTTGGCCCACATGTCGAGCAGGACGAAGTCGCCGGCGTGTATCGGCGAGGTGATCTCCTCGCTCGGCTCATAGTGCGGGTTGCCGCTGTTGGCGTTCACCCCGACGATGGGGCCGTCCTCGGCCGCCACACCCAGGTCGGCGAAGCGGCGGCGGACGAAGTCGCGGATGGCCACCTCCTCGACCGACCCCTGGGCCCGCACCCTGCTTCCGATCTCCTCGAACGCCTCGCCCCGCACCTGGTCGACGCGCCGACCCGCTTCGAGATGCATCTCGAGCTGCTCCGGCGACCAGCGGGCTTCGAAGTGCTGGACTAACCCTGCCGAACTCGCCACCTCCACGCCCAGGCTGCGCACCAGCTCCACGGTTCCGGCGTCCACCAGCGATATGTAGGGGATCATGCAATCGGGCGAGTACTGCATAGCCACGCGCCGGCGTCCCGCCAGCAGCGCCCCCAGCGCCGACCGCAGCTCCTGCCAGCCGGAATAGACCCGGCGCTCGCCCGGCAGCGCGTCCAGCATCCGAGATTCAATGCGGTGGACCAGCTTGACCGGCTCGCCCTCGGCCGGGATCAGGTAATGCCAGCGCCGCGTGATGTGCGACCGTGGCGCGAACCCCAGGACGCGGTAGGCGATCGGGTCCCGGCGGTGATGATCAAAAAATAGCCATCCGTCCAGCTTCTGGGCGCGCAGCTCGGCTTGGATTGCGGCTAGGTTCATACGAAGGGCCTCAGTTTGTCTTCCGTTGGCGGCCTCGTTAGCAGGCTCACGGCTACCAGACCTACGATCGATGCAATCAGCGCCGGATAAACCGGCTCGACCATTTCCTTCCAGCCGGGCACCAGGTTCCACACGATCGTCAGGATCGTACCCAGGATAATCGAACTGACCGCGCCTGGCGCCGTGGCGCGCTTCCAGAAGAATACGGCCATCACCGCCGGAGTCACCGCCGCGCCGTACACGGTGTAGGCATAGAGCGACGCCCGCAGGATCGACTCCAGGTAGGCGCCCTGTACCAGCGCGAACACTCCCAGCCCCAGCACTACCAGGCGCGAGACCAACAGCAACTCCCGGTCTCCCGCCTGCGGCCGTATAAAGCGCGCATACACGTCGTGGATCAGGTTGCTCGACGGTGAGAACAGGTAGTTGTTGCCGGTGGAAATCACCTTGGCGAAGATGCCCCCGAGCAGAACCGCCCCCAGCACCGGCGGCAACCCGAGCCGAGCGGTGATGGGAATGATCTCGCGGGCGTTCTGGAGCTTGAATTTCGCGCTGCCCACCACGGCGATGGCGACGATCACCACCTCCAGCACGGTGGTACCGGCGATCCAGCCGAACACCGCCAGCCGGGCGTCCCGCTCGCTCCTGGCCGAAAAGAATTTCTGATACATGCCCTGATTGCCGACCAGCAGCAGGAAAGTCGGGAGCAGATAGCCCCACGCGGTAGCCGGCGTGATCGAGCCGAAAACCGTGAAATGGTCGGCCGGCAGCGCCCGGCGAATCTCGTCCCAGCCGCCTAAGTTCTTGATGGCCACCGGCAACGCGATGATTGCGGTGATGGTGACCAGCAGGCCGATCACCAGGTCCACGTAGGCGACCGAAGCCATGCCCGCCATGGCCGTCAGGGCAATGATAAAGGACGCGATGATGTACATCCCCTGGGTGCGACCGACCTCCGGAAAGATCAGGTGCAGCACGTCGCCGCCGGCCTTGAGCTGGTAGCTTACGATCATGGTGCAGGAGGCGACGATGGCCACGGTGGCCAGCAGGCGGGCAGTCGGGTTGTAGCGGGATTCCAACAGGTCGGGCACAGTTAACTGGGTGAAGCGGCGGGCCCGGCCGGCGATTAGCGCGATCAGGATAAGTCCCAGCCAGCCGCCGGCGGGCGACCACAGTGCGGCAAAGCCGATCTGGTAGGCGTTCTCTCCACCGGCGAACAGGCTGCCCGCGCCGATCCAGGAACTGAGCAGCGTAAAGACCAGCACCGGCCAACTCAGCGAGCGCCCGGCTACCAGGAAGTCGGCTTGCTTCTTCACCGACCGGACTTTGTACAAGGCCACCCCTAGCAACGTGGCCACGATGATCAACAGCACTACGGCGTAAAGCATTACCGGGCCTTTCCTTCGAGAAACCGCTCCAGCGTCTCCTGCGCGACGCCCTCGATCTCGATCCGCTTGTGGCGGCTGGCGGCGCCGCTCGCGATCCGCACCGCCGAGCGCGGCACCCGCAGCCCCCGCGCGAAAAACTCGACACAGGCTTCATTGGCGCGGCCCTCGATCGCCGGCGCGCGCACCAGGATCTTCCATTCCTCGCCCAGCCGCCCGCCGACCCCCTCTCGAGACGCTTTCGGCTGCACCTTGATCGACGCCCGTGCGGTCATGTGGTGTGGCTCACCCGCGCCGTCACCCGCGCGTGCAGGTTCGCCACCCCGGCCGTGTATCGCGCCGCCACCACCGTGAACGACAACACTTCGTCCAGCCAGTCGTGACTCGACCCGTCGGGATGCTGCATCGCAACCGTCAAAGTATACTCCTGCGGTGACAGCCAGCAGTGAAAATGAAACTCCACCTCCAGCTCGTCCCCCGGCCCGCACCGTCCCAGCGACACCTTCTGGAGCTTGGTGTTGGTCCCGAACACGTCCATCCCGATGCGCGTCCGGATCATGATTCCCACCATAGGGTCCGCCTGCTCGGCGTGGAACCGCGACCGGACCCGCACCACCACCGGATCGCCCGAATCGACTACCCGCGTCGGGCGGCCCTCCTTACCCATCAGGTCCACCGCCACCACCTCGGCCAGCCGATCCCCGTGCCGGTAACTATACTGCACCGCCGGACGGCCCTCCCGCTCCCCGGCGTCAAACGCCTTCTGCCGCTCCAGCACTACTCCGATGTACCGGTTGATGACGTCGCTCGGTTCCCCCTCGGCTTCCATCCGCCCGTTCAGCAGAAAGATCGCCCGGTCCGAGATCAACTTCACCAGGCCCAAATCGTGCGACACGAAGACCACCGTAACCCCGCGCTTCTTGATCTCCTCAAACTTCCGGACGCAGCGGTTCGAGAACACCGCGTCCCCCACCGCCAGCGCCTCGTCCACTACCAGGACATCCGGCTGGACGTGGATGGCCGTCGAAAACGCGAGTCGCACGTACATGCCGCTCGAGTAGGTCTTCACCGGACGGTCGAGGAACTCTCCGATGTCGGCGAACCGCTCGATCTCGGGTAAGGCGCGCTCCACCTCCGCCCGGCTTAGCCCGAGAATCTCCCCGTTCAGGTAGACGTTCTCGCGTCCGGTGAACTCCGGATTGAAGCCCGCCCCCAGTTCCAATAGCGCCGCCACTCGCCCCTCGGTGGTCACTCGCCCCATGGTCGGCTCCAGCACCCCGCAGATGATCTGGAGCAGCGTACTTTTGCCGCAGCCGTTCGGTCCCACGATCCCGAGTGTCTCGCCTTTTTGAACCGTCAGGCTGATGTCCCGCAGCGCCCAGAAGTCGGCGTGGCGCTGCACCCGGCCCAGCGAAACCGCTTCCACAATCCGGTCCGAGGGGCGGTCGTACAGGCGATACAGCTTAGAGACCCGATGAACGGTGATCATTCCAAAAAGCGGCTCATTTAGCGTAGCCGAAAACGCCGGTCACGTGTCTTTCTGATTTTTTAAGTTCTCCCTTGCCGATAACGTACCAGATTGGGCCGGGCAGGTCGGGACGTTCGGGGGAGGTTGTCGATAGAGGTCATAGGACCGGCTATGGCGAGCGCGATGCCCGCGAGGATGCCAATCATGCTTCTGGATACAGTGGCTCTGATGGAGGATGTACCCACTCGAGGGGTTACGAACTGGTGAGGCAGGAACCGTTGTGGAGGCGCTTGCTCAAGATGCCTTCGAAGTAGAGTTTGTGGACGATGAAGGATACACGCATGCCCTCGCTACTCTCCGATCCGATCCGTTGGTGCGGCTGGATCCGCAGGCGGCCCCGAAGCCACGCGACGGCTAGCCCCTGGGAAAAGTGCCCTGGAGTCTCGTGGTGCAAATTTGTACCACGGCAAGTCGTTGATTCTGCGGGTTCTTATTTCTGTCGCGGGCTGCTAGACTAGTCCAGACCTCCGAATGTAGCAAGTGATTAGTCGGGGGAAATCTTCTTCCGTCACGGCCCCTTTCGGCCCGGACATCGAAAACTGAACTTCGAACTGTTGCCCCCACTGGTCCTTCTTCTGGAGCGCCGCGTCCGGGGTCCTGGTGATCAGCGTGGGGGCCACCTCACACTTACCAGCTCAACTTCAGGGTCAGGTTCATCAGCGGCTGCCCGCCCAGCGACGCCGTCCGCGGATCGCCGGTCAGCTTACCGAACTGCTTCGGCGTGGCGAAATTCACCGTCGTGTCCGGCGGGTTGAAGTTATAGGTCTTCAGCGCGTTCTGAAAATCCCAGCGGATCTGGAAGTTCCAGCGCTCACCGAGGGCGATGTTCTTCGCCGCCGAGACCTGCGACCACAGCAGCCGTGTGGCGGTCAGGATGTTCCGTCCCGAGTTGCCCGGAGTGAATGCCGCCGGGTAGGCGAAGTGGTTGATGTCGATGATGGGGTTGACGTTCTCCTTGTTGAACCGGTCGCCCCCCTGGTCGCTCCAGCCCTCCCGCAGCACGGGCTGGCTCACCAGATTGGGACGCCGGTTGCCGGCGAACGTGTCGTAGTAGTTGAACGGGCTGCCGGCGAAGCCGAACGTCAGCGGATTGCCGCTCTCGACGGTCTGAATCCAGGCGATGTCGTAGCCGCCGAAAATGTAGTTCTTCCAGCGGCCGTGGTTCATCCACTTCTTGCCTTTGCCGAACGGCAGCTCCCAGGTGACCGTACCGATGTAGCGGTGGTTGCGGTCGAACCCGGCTCGCCCTTTCTCGAGCCCGCGGTTCTGCAGGGGCGCGACGCCGCTGCCGTCATTGTCGTTGTCCTGGCTGTCGAGCGCCTTCGAGAACGTGTAGAAGGTGGTGAAGAAGAAGGAACGCGAAAAGCGCTTCTCCAGCTTGACCGTCCCCGAGTGGAACGTGGAATGCCCGAAATTCGAGCGCAGACGCACGCTGCCGAACTGTGGATAAGGCCGGAAGTTCTGCTGGGCCGCAAACACGCGCGAGCGCAGCGCCGGATCGTTGGACGCGTAATCGATGGGGAAGGTATTGACCTCCCACCGCTCGAATAGTCCGACGCCCGCTGACGCCTGGTAGCTCACCTCCAGCAAGTAATCCTTCGCGAGCTCATACTGGGTACTCAGGTGCCAGTTCAGTACGTAGGGGCTGCGGATGTTGGAATCCCAGTACTCCGACGCGCGTCCGCTGAAGTTGGTGCTGGAGAAACCGGAGGTCCCATCCGCCCGCACCCGGTAGGCGACCGGATCGGGGCCGCGGCTGATCTGGTAGATGGGACGCGGGTCGCCCGGCGGCCGCAGTTGGTCGACGATCGCCGTGTACTCCTCGAACTGGCCGCGGGTGGTGGGAAAACGGATGTCCACCGTGTTGAGCGCGAACCCGCCGCGGAATACCCACTTCTGCCGGGGATGCCAGGCCAGACCGATGCGGGGCTGGAAGTTGTTGTTGTCCCGCTTGTTCAGAGCCGAAGTCGGATGCACGATCGCCCCCACGGCGCCCGCCCGGACGTCGTCGATGGCCGTCGGCGAGAAGTTGCTCATCTGGCCGTACTTGGTGTTGAACGCGCCCTCGTTGGAGTACCGGACCCCGAGATTGGCGGTCAACGTCGGTGTCACCTTCCAGTCGTCCTGGAAGTAGAAACTGTGCATCGAGGACCGCGGTAGCCACGATGCCAGCTCGGAGGTGAACGTCCCCTGCCGCACGGACCCGAACAGGAACCCGGCGAACGTGTTGCCGGTGTTGGGCATGGTGGCGCCGAGGCCGTCGGCCTGCAGTCCCGCGGTCATGCCGCTGAAGGAGAAAGACCCGCTGGGCAGGCCCAGGTCCCTCCGGTTCAACCGAAACCGCAACCACTCATATCCCATCTTGAAGGCGTGGGTGCCGTGGATCTTCGTGAGATCGTCGCGGAACGAGAGGGTCTCGTCCACTTGATAGAACTGGCTCCCGCCGGTCAGGCCGTAGAGCGTCTCCGGACTGAGGCGGTCGCCCGACCCGAGCTGCGGCATCAGAAGCGGAGAAAGGTTGGGAATGCCCAACTGCTTGCCCCAGTCCTTGTTGAAGTCCGGCTCCTGGCGGAAATTGCGGAAGCGGTAATATCCGATCCGCGCGTCATTGACCGTACTGGGGCTGATCACCCAGGTCTTTCCCAGAGCCCAGTTTTGCACGCGGCTGGGCGCCACCCGTCCCGCCTCCCCGTCGAAATCCGCCAGCCGCACGTTCCAGGGGCGGCCGTAGTCGCTCCCGTAATTGGTGGTCCAGCTTCCGAAAATCTTGAAGTTCGGACTGAATTGGTGGTCCAGGCGGACGCTGACGTCGTCGAAATACACGCGCGCAAACTCGTTGGCCAGGTAGTTGGTCTGCGGTCCGGAGCTGTTCACCGTACCCGCCGTGTTGGGGGCGAACCAGGGATCGTATTCCAGCACTTTTCTGGCCACCGGATCGAAGCGGCTCAGCGGAATGAGGTTGTTCGGCATCCGGGCGCGCTGCCAGCAGTTGTTGTTAGCGGCCGGGCACGTGCCCGCCACCTGGGCGGTCGACAACGGATCGAAAATCGGGAAGCCCGCGCCGCCGAAGGAGAAGTCGCCTTGCTTCATGGCCGCCGTCGGCACCGCGGTGAACACCTGCGCGATCTTCTTCTCGATCAGGCGCTGGTAGCCGACGAAAAAGAACGTCTTGTTGCGCCCGTCATAGACCTTGGGAATGCGGACCGGCCCGCCCATGTTGAAGTCGGGCTGGAAGAAATAGGTGGGCACGCCGGTGGGCGAAGTCGGCGTGGGGTCGCTGGTGCGGAATCGATCGTAGTACAGCCGGTGCTGCATTCTCCGCGAGCGGCCGAACATGGACGCCATCCCGTGCAGCTCGTTGGTTCCGCTCTTCTTCACCACGCTGATCACGCCGCCCGCCGAGTGCCCGTACTCCGCCGGCAGGGTGGTGGTCAGCACCTTCACTTCATCCACCGCGTTTTGCAGCGGCTTGATCGTCCTGGTCCCGCCCTGGGGATCGTTGCCGGGAACCCCATCGTCGGCGATCCCGATCGCTCCGTTGCGCTGTCCCGCCAGGTGATAGGAGCCCAGGTCGCCGCCGTAGGCGTAGCCGCCCGAGGTCATGCCCGGAATGATGTTCAGCGTCGAGTTGATATAGCGCTGGTAAAGCGGCAGGCGGTAAAGAACGCTGCCTTCCACCACCGCGCCCGTCGCCGACGTCTCGGTCTCCAGCATCGTCGCCGACGCCCTCACCTCCACCGACTCGGTCACCGACCCTACCTGCAGTACCGCATCCACCGGCAGCGTGTCGCCCGTCCGCAGATCCAACCCCTCCCGCACCAGCTTCTTGAACCCCTGGGACTCGAACGTCACGCGGTAGGTCCCCGGCTGCAACGACTGCACCCGGAAAAGCCCCTCGTTGTTCGTGGGCGCTGTGAACGTGAAGTTGGTATCGGTCTGCACCACCGTCACCTGTACCCCGGACACGACGGCTCCGGTCGGATCGGTCACTCGCCCCGTGATGGTGGAGGTCCCGATCTGTCCCCAAGCCAGACCAGCGCACAGCACAAGTACTGCAAGTAGACGAACCATTTCCTGCCCCCTTTGCGTAAGCAGAAACCAAAACCGGACTGATTATAAACGCCTCGCCGGCTCCAGACAAGCAAATTCTGATATGCCACCCCCGGTGATACAATGAGTCAGACGTTATGGCCACCCAGACTCAGACGCTGGTCACCTTCGAGGAATACGCCCAATTGCCCGAGCAGGAAGGGGTGTGGCGGGAGTTGGATGAAGGAGTCTTGGTTGAGATGGCACTACCCAGCATCGAGCACGGCACAGTACAGGGAAACACATTCTCCTCGCTGAAGCAAGCGGTCGGGCAGATCGGGGCCGATGTTGTCTTATCGCAGCACACCGGGTTCCGGCTGACCGAAAACACCGACCGCGCGCCGGACGTATGCCTGGTGCGCCGAACCCGGCTGGCGACCATGGGAGTGGTTTGGGGCTCTCACGTCGGCGCTCCGGACCTGGCCGTCGAGGTAGTATCCCCCAGCGAGACCGCCGTCGCCGTCGACCGCAAGATCCGGCAGTATCTGCACGCCGGCGCTATTTCGGTTTGGGTGATCTACCTCGAGACGCGGCACGTGGTCGTCTATCGCCTTTCCGGCCGGATTGACGGCTACGGACCCGGCCAGGCGATCGAGGAGCCGGAGCTGCTGCCGGGCGCGGCGATCCCGGTCGACGAGTTATTCGCAGGCATCTAAACCGGCCTCACAGTTCCCGCACCGCCGACACCGCCGCGGACAGCGCTCCCCGATACACCGAGATATCCGACCCCCACGAAATCACGTTGTACCCCGCCTTACTCCACTCCGCCAACTGCTCCCGGCTCCCCGGCTGGATCCCGGCCGCCTTCCCATTCCGCCGCGACACCGTCGCTACGCGGCGCAACGCCTCCTGAAACCGCGGGTGCTGAAACTGCGCCACGATCCCCATCGACTGCGTCAGGTCGAAGTGCCCCACCCATAAGATATCGACCCCCGGCACGGCTGCGATGGCCTCCAGGTTTTCGAGTCCCTTCAGGCTTTCAATCTGGCAGATGACCGTGGTATTAGCGTTGGCGTGCTTCAGATACTCTGCCGGCTGCGGCATGACGTAGTCGTTGTGAGCCGTCCCCAGACCCAGGCCCCGCTTGCCCTCCGGCCCGTACTTCACGGCGTCCACCAGCGCCCGGGCCTGTTCCGCGCTCTCGACGTTCGGACACATGATCCCCAGCGCCCCCATGTCCATCACCCGCGCGATGAAATGGTAATGCGCGCCCGGCACCCGCACGATCGGCGCGATGGGCGTCGCCTTCAGCCACGCGATCAGATCGGCCAGGTGCTCCAGCTCGAGCCCCCCGTGCTCCATATCCAGCAGCACGAAATCGATCCCCGCCGACTCCAGGATCTTGGCGATCCCCCGCGTCCCGAACTCCATCACCATGTGGCCCACCGCCACCCGTCCTTCGGCGATCCTCTGTCTCAGCAGATTTGGCTTCAACTGGTCGTCCTCCATTTAGCAAGTCTTTCCCGGCAGCCGGGCCGCTCCAGCACTTCCCGGTTCACTACGTGCTTCGGAGCCTCCCCCCGGGCCACCACCGCCACGTTCCGGCACGCGTACAGGCTGTTGCCGCGAAACGACTCCTGGGTCCAGGCCACGGCATGCGGCGTCACAATCACGTTGTCCATCCGGAGCAGCCGGTTCCCCGGCTCCACCGGCTCGTTCTCGAAGACATCCAGCCCCGCCCCGGCGATCCGCCCCTGCTCCAGCGCCTCGATCAGCGCGGCCTCGTCCACGATCGGTCCCCGGGCCGTATTGATCAGGTACGCGGTGGGCTTCATCCACCCGATCTCCCGCGCCCCGACTAGTTTCCGCGTCTGCGCGTTCAACGGGCAGTTGACGGCCACAAAATCGCTCTCCCGCATCACGGTTTCCAGTTCCACCATCTCCACGCCTTCCGGAGCCTGTCCAATGTAAGGGTCGCAGGCCAGCAGCCGCCCGAATCCGATCCCGCGCGCGATCCGAAACATCTCCCCGGCGATGTTTCCGGCCCCTACGGACCCCAGAGTCTTACCCTCCAGGTTCTGGCTATGGCGCGGGATATTCTCCCGCCAGTGGCCCGCCCGGCAAATCCGGTCCAGGTGTCGCAGGTTCTTGGCCAAAGCGAACGCCAGTGTGATAATACCCTCCGCCACAGGCCGCCGCACCCCCTCCGGCGTAATGGCCAGCATCACGTCGTTGGCCGTACAGGCGGGCACATCGATCCGGTCATAGCCCACGCCCCACCGCGCGATCACCGCCAGCCGCCGCACCCCCTGCAACGCCGCCGCCGGGAACTTCAGCCCCAGCGCGATCACGGCATCGTAGCGGTCCAGCGCCTCCCGGGTGGCCGCGTCGCCCGTATCCGGCAGGAACTCCCAAGCCACCCCCGGCAGCACCTCCGCCAGCGCCGGCTCCAATAGCCCCGCCGCCTGGGTTTGAAAATCCGGCGTCACCCCTACCCGAAATATTTCGCTCACCCGGCCATTCTATAATAGCTTCTGGCAACCAGGATCACTCCCGTGGTGCGATACTAGGGTTGCTATCGGCTAAGAGCTAATAGCTAACAGCTTCTTCTGGAGGATTGCCCATGCCCGACCGTTTGTCCCGCCGCGAGTTTCTGGGAGCCGCCGCCACTGCCACTACGCTGGCCGCTGCCACCGATGACAATGCCAAAGCCATCCCCACCCGCGTGCTCGGACGCACCGGAGTACGGGTCACCATGCTGGCCATGGGCTGCGGCAGCCGCCTGCTCTCTTACGAGACCGCCGACAAAGCCGGCGAAGCCCTCAACGTCGCCTTCGACTCCGGCATCCGCTACTTCGACAGCGCCTTCGGCTATGGCAACGGTAAGAGTGAAACCTGGGTCGGCCAGGCCCTGAAGAACCGCCGCAAGGAGATCTTCCTGGTCACCAAGATCAATGCCCGCGAGCCCGAAGACGCCAAGCGCATTCTCGAGGCCTCCCTGAAACGCCTCCAGACCGACCACCTCGACCTCATCCACATCCACAGCCTGCTGGGCGACGAAGACCTGGCCAAGGTGGAAGCCAAGGGCGGCGTCCTCGAGCATCTTTTCAAGCTCCGCGACCAGAAGGTCACCCGCTTCGTCGGCATGACCAGCCACACCAACCCCGCCACTCTCAAGACCGCCATCGAGCGCCACGACATCGACTGCGTCCAGATGGCCCTCAACGCCGCCCTCCAGGGCATGCAAGACGGCCGGGGCAAAATGATCCTCAACCCCGCCATGAGGACCAGCTTCGAACAAGTAGCCCTCCCCGCCGCCCGCAAGAAAAACTTGGGCATCCTGGCCATGAAGGTGATGGGCCAAGAAGAACTGGTAGGCACCGGCGCCACCAAAGGCGACCCCAGCAAGCTCCTCCAATACACTCTCAGCCTCCCCATCTCAGCAGCGGTTGTCGGCATGCCCAAGCCCGAATTCATCCGCCAGAACGTCACCTGGGCCAAGGCCTACAAGCCCATGTCCAAGAGCGAGATGAAGGATTTCTCCCAGCGCCTCGCCGACGCCAACAAGATGGCTCTCGACCTCAAGTTCCAAAACCACATCGACGCCTAGTCTTCCGCCGCACACGAACCGCGACCATCAGGGAGCGGTGTCTTCTATTTTATGTAGGGGAAACTTCTTTTGGAAGGGGCGCCGGGGAGGTTGCTTCAGGGGTCTTTATTGAGGTTAGTCTCGCTTTGGTGGGAGTTGCCTCCCCGGCTTAAATCCAATATATCACATCCCAGCCCCAATGCAACAAAAAAATTTTAAAATCTGGAGCCTTAGGCCACCTTATCTACCAAACTACGTATTTTCCCGCCCGCTCACTACCACCCCTGCCCATTCCTCCACCAGGGTAATGGCTGCCGCGAAGTCCTCGTCGGCGTGACCCTTGGACATGCTGGCCTGGAAGAGTTCGTGTACTAGGGAGGTGGTCGGTAACGGTACGTTTAGTTCCCTGGCGCTTTCGAGCATGAGGGTGATGTCTTTGTGCATCCAGCGCAGCGAGAAGTTCGTCGTAAAGTCCCGCCGGAAGATATAGGGGGCCTTGAAACTGATCAGCCCCGCCTTGGCGGCGCTGTTGTCCAGGACCTCAAACATCAGCTCCGGCTCCACCCCCGCCTTGGTGGCCAGGACCATGCCCTCGATGAACCCCTGCATCATGCAGGCTAAGACCAGATTTTGCGACAACTTAGCGTGCAGTCCCATCCCCGCGCCACCGCAGTAAAACAGCTTCTTCCCCATGGGCAGGAAGTTCTCCTTGACCCGCTCAAACACGTCCCGAGGCCCCCCCACCATGAAGGTCAGGGTACCGCCCTGGGCTCCGGGCGTCGACCCCGTACACGGGGCGTCCAGGTAGTGCACCCCTTTGGCGGCAAACGCCTCCCCGATCCTCCGGCTGGTGGACGGTCCGATGGTGCTGCAATCGGCCACCACCGTCCCGCGTTTCACTCCCTCCATGACCCCGTCCGGCCCCGTCAGCACCTTCTCCGACATGGCCGAATCGCCCACGCACAGGAAGATGCAATCCGCCGCCGCCCCCACCTGCTTCGGGGTGGCGCACGCCGTCGCCCCGTCTTCAGCCGCCAGCTTCCGGGCCTTCTCCGCCGTGTGGCTCCACACCGCCACGTCATGACCGGCGCGCCTCAAGTTGCGCGCCATAGGGTACCCCATCAAACCGAGTCCAAGGAATCCGAGCTTTGCCATAAGCGAAGATTATGGCACAATGCCCATTTCCTATGAAACCCAAAGTTTTGGTCACCAAGCGCGTCTACCACGAAGCCATTGAATCCCTCCGCCCCCAAGTCGAGCTCGACTACAACGACGCCGACCAGGGCTACCCCCCCAACCTCCTCATCGAGAGACTGCGCGACAAGCAGGGCGTGGTCAGCCAGCTCACCGACAAGTTCACCGCGGCCGTAATGGACCAGCTCCCCAACCTGAAAGTGATCTCCAACGTCGCCGTCGGCTACGACAACATCGACCTCCCGGCCGCGACGGCGCGCCGGATCATGGTCACCAACACGCCCGATGTCCTCACCGACACCACCGCCGACTTCGCCTGGACCCTCCTGCTGGCCACCGCCCGCCGCCTTACCGAGGGAGAAGCGTTTCTCCGCGCCGGCCAGTGGCGCCAGTGGCGGATCAACCTGCTGTGCGGCTACGACGTCCACCACGCCACGCTAGGTATTTGCGGGATGGGCCGTATCGGCCAAGCGGTGGCCCGCCGCGCGCGCGGCTTCGACATGCGGGTCCTCTATCACGACGCCTTCCGCCCGCCTCCCGAAGTCGAGCGCAGCCTCGGCCTCGAGTATGCCGACTTCGACCGCCTCCTCGCCGAGAGCGACTTCGTCACCATGCATGTCCCGCTGCTGCCGGAAACCCGCCACCTCATCGGCGCCGCGCAGCTCGCCAGGATGAAGAAAACCGCGATCCTGATCAACACCTCCCGCGGCCCCGTGGTTGACGAGGCCGCCCTGGCCCAGGCCCTCGCCGCCGGAACCATCGCCGCCGCCGGACTCGACGTCTACGAGCGCGAACCCGAGATCCACCCCGGCCTGCTGCAGGTTCAGAACGTGGTCCTGGCCCCGCACATCGCCAGCGCCTCCATCGCCACCCGCACCAAGATGTGTCTGATGGCCGTCGAGAACGTCGTCGCCGCCCTGCAGGGACGCCGTCCACCGAATCTGGTCAACCGCGAGCTCTGGACCGGGGCATGAAGGAAACCCTGCGCCGGCTCTTCCTCGCCACCCTGGACGAGCTCTCGCTCGACCGCGTGATGCGCGAGCGTCTCCGCGTGCGCGACGGCGTCCTCGACATCGACGGCGACCACACCGACCTGAAGCCTTTCAAGAAGATCATCCTAATCGGTATCGGCAAGGCCGCCTGGCCCATGGCCCGGACCCTGCAAGAGATGCTCGACCCCCTGGTCGCGTCGGGCGTGGTGGTCAGCTCCGTGCCCCCGCCTGCCTCTTTGCGCTACCTGCTCTACTACCAGGGCGGACATCCCCTTCCCAGTCCAGTCTCGGTCCATGCCGCCGAGGTCGTGCTGGAGCTGCTCTCCCAGCTCAAGCAGCACCACCTGGTGATCTACCTGCTGTCCGGGGGCGGCTCGGCCATCCTCGAAAAGCCCCTTGACCCCAGCATCTCCTTCGACGACCTCCGGGCCTTCTACGAGCTGCTGGTCAACCAGAGCGGCGCCAACATCGTGGACATGAACATCCTGCGGAAGCACTTCTCCGCCGTGAAGGGCGGCCGCCTCGGCGAGGCCGCGTACCCCGCCCGCCAGATCACCCTCTACGTCTCCGACGTCCCTGCCGGCCGGGCCTCCACGGTCGCCTCCGGCCCCACGATGCCGGATGAATTCACCCTGGAGCACTGCCGCCGCGTCCTCGAGCGCTTGAGCCTGTTCGACCACCTGCCGGCTTCTTACCGTGTCCTGTTCGAGTCCGGCGCCCTCCCCGAGACGCCGAAACCCGGCGAGCGCTTCCGGCGGTCCAGCTACTACGCCCTCCTCGCCAACGAACACGGCCTGGAGCGCCTGGAGTCCGCCGCCTGGGCCCGCCGCTGGATCGTCGAGCGCGACCTCTCCATCGACGACCGTCCGGTAATCGAAGCCGCCGACCACCTGCTCCGCCGCCTCCGCGACCTGCGCCTCCGCCACGGGGGCCGCACCGTGGCCATCCTCACCGGCGGCGAGCTTTCCTCGCCCGTCACCGGCAACGGTCAAGGCGGCCGCAACCAGGCCTTTGTCCTGGCCTGCGCCCAGCGCATCGCCGGTGAGAACATCGCCGTGATCAGCGCCGGCACCGACGGCATCGACGGCAACTCCCCCGCCGCCGGCGCCGTGGCCGACGGCCAGACCGTCCCCCGCGCCCGGGAGCTCAACCTCGACCCTGCGGCCTACTATCGCAACTCCGACTCCTATGGATTTCTTTCCCGGCTGGGGGATACCCTCATCACCAACGCCACCGGCAATAACGTCCGCGACCTGCGCCTCTTAGTGGCCTGGTGACGCCCTACCCCGCACGGTTCACGGTCAGCATACTCAGCATCAGCAGGTCGGAGGGCCGGAATCGCATGAGCCCGAGGTTGTTCAGCGCCTCGGTCTCCTCCAGCACATGGTGCATCACCAGCGCTCGAAACTGCGCCGCCGATAGACCTAGCGCGCGCGCCGCTTCTTCCTCGGTGTATTCGGACTTGCCGGGCTGCAATCGTATGTTCATTGGCACTGTGGCGATTTTAATGCTCCGGGGGCCTTGCTGAAATTAGGGAAAGTTCTTATCCCCCCCTTCTTGTTGCCCGATTCACCTTAGGCCTGGGGTCCTGGGGACTGGTACTTTCTTCTGTAATGCTAACGGCGTATGCCCTTAGGCAGGCGGTTATGAATCCCTACCACCCCCAATAGAAAACCACCCCGCTCCGGGACCGAGGATAGTAACCCGGATTTCCATTTTCAACGCGACGGCCCTAACCTTCCGATACTCTTCGACGCCCTTATCCATGCGGGTTCCGACGCGATGAACATGCCACGGAGGGCAACACCCAGTGGGTGAAAAACAAAACACGTCGTTTCAGCTATGTTTCAACGGGTTCCTGAAAGTCGATTTCCAGGGGTCGCGGGTGACTTCCGATGGAGGCTTGATTCTGGTCCGCGAGTTGGACGAGCACCTGGGCCTTAGCCAACTTTATCGCGCAGCACTTGACCGACCCACGGGGGACGAACACCCGGCGGCCCCTCGCCGACCTGCTGCGGCAGTCGGTGTACAGCCGCTTGGCGGGTTACGAAGACGTGAACGATGCCGAGCGGGTGTCGGCAGATCCGACCTTCCGGCTGATCGGTTCGGAGAAGATCTGGGACCGTGGTGCGGCCCTGACTTCGCGGTTGCAGTCGTTCGAGACGAAACTGCTCGCCGAAGAAGAAAACCTGGCCGGTCTGGGGGCGATCAGCCGTGAGCTGATTGCGAAGGCGGAAGTCCTCGAGGCAACGCAACGCGTGGTTCTGGACATCGACAGCACCGAGATTCCGGTCTACGGCCAACAGGAGAACAGCGCTTACAACGGGCATTTTGAGTCCACTTGCTATCACCCGCTGCTGCTGTTCAACAGCGAGGGAGACTGTCTGGCGGCGAAGCTGCGACCCGGCAACGTGCACAGCGCCGACGAGTGGCAAGAGCTACTGCTGCCCGAGATCGAGCGCCAGCAGCAGCACGGCAAAGAGGTGGTGGTGCGGGCCGATGCGGCTTTTGCCAAGCCGGAGATCTA
>JBGOUV010000245.1:0-10564 GCA_041477815.1 Terriglobia bacterium
GCATGGAGCCGACCACGTTGCAGATGGCCAGGGTCTTGGAGCCCTTTTGCTTGGCCTCGCGCTGGGCGGCCAGGGTGTCGGCGGTTTCGCCGGACTGCGAGATGACCACGGTCAGGGTGTCGGGCGGGATGATGGGGTCGCGGTAGCGGAACTCGCTGCCGTAATCGACCTCCACCGGGATACGGGCCAGGCGCTCCAGGATGAACTTGCCGGCCAGGGCGGCGTGCCAGGAGGTGCCGCAGGCCACGATCTTGACCTGCTTGAAGTTGGCGAACTCGGAGGGGGTGATGTCCATCTCGTCGAGAAAGACCTGCCCGGTCTCCCGGCTGACGCGGCCGATGGTGGTGTCGCGGACGGCGCGGGGTTGCTCGAAGATTTCCTTGAGCATGAAGTGCTTATACCCGCCCTTCTCGGCCATGACGGGGTCCCACAGAATATGCTGCACGCGGCGGTTGAGGGGCTTGCCGTCGAAGTCGGTGAGGCGGACGCCCTCGGGGGTCAGGACGGCCATGTCGCCGTCCATCAGAAAGAACACGTCGCGGGTGTGGTGCAGGATGGCCGAGATGTCGGAGGCCACGAAGTACTCGTTGTCGCCCAGGCCGATGACGGCCGGCGGGCCGGAGCGGACGGCCACGATCTTGTTGGGATCGCGGCGCGAAATGATGGCCAGGGCGAAGACGCCACTGATCTCCTTGATGGCGGCGCGGACGGCGGCTTCCAGCGTGGGATGCTTGCCGTTGTAATACTTCTCGATCAGGTGGGCGATGACTTCGGTGTCGGTCTCGGTGACGAAGCGGTGGCCCTCGCGGAGGAGTTGCTCCTTGAGGGTGAGGAAATTTTCGACGATGCCGTTATGGACCACCACAATGTCGCCGGTGCAGTCGCGGTGCGGGTGGGCGTTTTCTTCGGTGGGACGGCCGTGGGTGGCCCAGCGGGTATGACCGATGCCGTAGGTGCCGTCGACCGGGCTGATGCGGATGGCTTCTTCCAGGTTGCGCAGCTTGCCCGACGAGCGGCGGATCAGCAAGCCGTCCTGCTCGCTCGATACCGCCAGCCCGGCCGAGTCGTAGCCGCGGTATTCCAGGCGCCGCAGACCGTCCAGGAGAATGGGAACGACCTTGCGGGAGCCTACGTATCCGACGATGCCGCACATGGGAAAAGAAGCTGTTAGCTATTAGCTGTTAGCTGTTAGCTATTAGCACCCTCCAAGTGGTAAGTGAAGTCTTCTATGACCGGGTTGGTTAGGACTTCTTTCGCTATCCGCTCTATGGTTTCTCGGGCGGTGGTGGGATCGGGGGAGGCGAGGTCGATTTCGAAGTACTTGCCTTGGCGGACCTCTTGGATGCCCGGGTAGCCCAGCGAGGCCAGTGAGCGGCAGATGGTCTGACCCTGGGGGTCGAGAACGGTCTTCTTCAGCGCTACGTGGACGAGAGCCTTCATATTCCTTCATTGTATGATACGTGGAGGCTGCCTGTGTTGCTGGTGGCGCCGCGGGCGGGGCGCCCGCGGATAATGGACGCCGGCGGCAAGGTCTGGGGGCGCCAGGAAGTTGATCTGGTAGAGTCCGGCGAATCCGGAGGCGAGGCCTGCGCACAGAGGGTCGCGGAGCGATCGCCGATCGGGACCTGGAGGGGACCGCGGACCAGAATCAAGGGGACCCGGGGAGGGCTGGCCAGGCGGCAAGGTCGCTGTCGGGCCGGCCGAGACTCTCCTCTCCTGCTGTTTCTCCAGCACCAGCCGCCACTCGAAGCGGCGGCCGTTGGGAGGTTGTTCCGTATGCTGACGATCAGCTCTTTCGGCGGCGCGCCCAAACGCAGGTGCCGCGCCCTCTCGGCCTGCGGACCGCAGAGCAGGAGAATACCTCTTCTTTTTCAATGCTTTGCAAGAGGAAGCGTGCTCGCAGGGCCGTAAACACTGGCGTACATCTGACGACGTCGGTACTTACGGTCGCCGCTCGGTGCAGCTAAGAACCCTCCTCTTTCGGCTCTTCCACGTTCTTCCCCGTACCCTCATATCCGGGCCGCTTGGGGGCATTGCGCAGGACCTTTTCGGTCTTGGGATCGAAGGCCAGCAGTTTGCTCTGGCGGTAGGAATCGACGCCGAGGCGGATGGCGGTCATGACCTGGTAGCCGAAGCGGGCGTTGAAGACGGGTGGCTTGCGGGAGCGGACCGCATCGAGGAAGTCGTCCATATGGCGCCCGCCGATTTCCGGCTGCTTCACCTCGATCTTCAGCTCCTTCTGGCCGGTGGAGTCGGTGAACTTCTTGCGGAACTGCCATTCGGGGGTGACCTGGAGGTGGGTGGGGAAGAACTCGATGGCCGCCTCGTGGCCGTAGATGATGTCGCGCAACCCCTCATTGCCGGCGTCGGAGGCCATCGACGACGACATGACCACGTAGAAGCCCTCGTATTCGACGGTGGTCGAGTAGGTGTCGGGAACCTCGCGGTCCTTGTGGGCGTAAATGCCCCCTTGGGCAGTGACGCGGACGGGGAACTGGGGACCGATGGCCAGCAGCAGGGGGGCCAGCTTGTGGTAGAGCAGGTCGGTGGCGATGCCGCCCGAGTAGTCCCAATACTTGCGCCAGCGGAAGTAGCGGTCCGGGCTGAAGGAGCGCTTGGGGGCGGAGCCGAGAAACGCCTTCCAGTCGATATTCTGCTCGGTGCCTTCGTCGTCGATACGATAGTTCCATTCGCCGTAGAGGGAGTTGCGGGAGTAGGCGCCCTGGACCCACAGCGGGGCGCCGATCCAGCCCTTCTCGATGATCTCTTTGGCCCGGTGGTAGCGCCGGTCGGAGGTGTACTGGCTGCCGACCTGCAGGATGCGGCCGGTGCGCTCGACGGCCTGGGCGACCTCGCGGGCCTCCTCGATGGTATAAGTCATGGGCTTTTGCAGATACACGTCCTTGCCGGCATGGAGGGCGTCCAGGGCGTGGCGGGCGTGCCAGTGGTCGGGGGTGGCGATGATCACGGCGTCGACGTCGGAGCGCGCCAGCAAGTCCCGGTAGTCGTGGTGGATGTCCTTTTCGGCGAGGCGGCCGTTCTTCTGCGCGCGCTTCTTGCGCTCAGTGTAGATCTCGCTGACGGCGACGAGCCGGGAGTCGCCCTTCTCCTGGGAGCGGGTGGTGATCTGGCGGACGTGGCCGTCGCCCATGATGCCGGCGCCGATGACGCCGACGTTGACGCGGTCGTTGGCGCCGAGGACTCGCGAGCCGGCGGGACGGGCGGCCCGCGCGGACAGCCGCTGGGCCAGGGAGAGAGCCGACACGGAGGTTACGGTCTTTCCGAGGAAGTCGCGCCGGGAGGTCGGGCTGGGGTTCATAAGGTCTCCTTCACTGCCTGTTACTTTACCATCCCGATCCGCCACCGGGAGGGAGCGGATCCCCGTGTCTTGCCGAAGCCTCCGCTCCTTTACGGTCGCGGTTCGGTGCAGGCAAAAAACCGGCTATGATAGATCGGTCATGCGAGATCTCCTGTTCCTCCTCCTCCTCGCCACCCTGCTCCCCGCGGCCGACCGCAAGACCCGTCACCTCGTCCTGGTTACCGCCGACGGACTCCGCCGCCAGGAGATTTTCACCGGCATCGATCCCCGCCTGATGCGCGATAAGGCCGCCCACATGGACAAGGAGGACGACCTGCGCCGCGAGTACTGGGCCGAATCGCCACAACAGCGCCGCGAGAAACTTTTCCCCTTCCTCTGGAAGACCCTCGTCCCCCAGGGCGTGATCCTCGGCAACATCGACCGCGGCAGCACCGTCGCCGTTACCAATGCCTACCGCGTCTCCTACCCCGGCTACTCCGAGATCCTGACCTGCCGCGCCCAGGACGACCGTATCCGCAACAACGACCCCGTCCAGAACCCGATCCCCACCGTGCTCGAGCACCTCCAGCGGCAGTGGCGCCTCAACCGCTCCCAGGTCGCTCTGTTCGGCTCCTGGGACCGCTTCCGCCAGATTGGGGAGAGTCGCCCCGGATCCATCTTCCTCAACGCCGGCTACCAGGACTCCGACGCCACCCCCCGCCTCGCCGAGCTCAGCCGGGCCCAGCACGAGGCCCTTTCCCCCTGGGGAGAAGTCCGTCACGATTACGTTACCTTCGAGATGGCCCTGGACTACCTGAGAACCTTCCAGCCCCGCGTTCTCTATCTGTCGCTCGGGGAAACCGACGACTGGGCCCACGACAAGCGCTATGACCGGGTCCTCCAGACCGCCCACTACTTTGACCGCGCTCTCGAGCGTCTGTGGCAGACTCTGCAGTCGCTTCCCGAGTACCGCGGGTCGACCTCCCTGGTCATCACGGCCGACCACGGCCGCGGCGACAACCTCCCCGACTGGGACTCCCACGGCAACAAGATCGCCGGCGCCGAGTTCATCTGGATCGCCGGTCTCGGCCCGGACACTTCTCCGCAGGGCGAGATTACCAACGCCCGCACCGTCCACCAGCGTGATGTCGCCGCTACCCTGTTGTCTCTGGCCGGGCTCGACTGGCGTGCCTTCTGCGGCGACTTCGGCAGACCTATCCTCCAGATCGCCGGCGCCGAACCGCGACCGTAAGGGAGAACCGAGCGGTTCCCTGACGGTCGCGGCTCGGTGCAGCCAAGAAGCTAGCCCCCTGGCGGCGTCACCACACCCAACTGCACCATCATCGTCAGCATGTCCATGTACTCCCGCTCCCGGTACACCTTGCCGTCCCGCACCTCCACGATGTTGCAGATGCGGATCTCGACCTTCTTCCCGGTCGGTGGGATCCCCATCAACTCTCCCTGATGCGTCCCCCGGGCTACCACCTCTGCCACCGATGTATCTCCCACCACATGCACTCGGCCCAGCTCGATCCGGCCGTCCGGAAACGCCTGGGCGTACATTTGTGCGATCGCCATCCCCGCCTCGGGGCCCTTCGCCTCCTTCCCGTCGGGTCCCGTATAGCTATACCCCGAATGCATCAACTCCCTCATCTTCTTGAAATCCCGACTGTTCCACGCCGCAAAAACCTCGCGGTGTATCTCGGCCGCAACCGGCATAGTGTTTCCTCCTCGTTCAATATTTTAGGATATACTGACAGACTTCCCCGGATGGAAAAAACCATGAAACGGATTCTGGTTTGGGCATTTCGTCTGGTCCTGGTGGCCGTGGTCGCGATCGGGGCGTTTGTGCTCTACCTGGTGATGAAGTCTCCCAAGACCGCGCCCCCCAGCAGCATCAGAGTTCAGCTCACCCCCGAGAGGGTGGAACGCGGCCGCTATCTCACCGACCACGTGGTCGACTGCTTCGGCTGCCATGCGGAACGCGACTTCTCACGCTTCGGCGGGCCCATCAAGGCCGGTGGCCTCGGCGTGGGCGGCCCCTTGCCGCTCGAAGGACTCCCGGGCGAGGTGATCGTTCCCAACATCACCCCCGACCCCGAGACCGGCATCGGCGCCTGGACCGACGGCGAGATCCTCCGGGCCATGCGCGAAGGCATTGCCCGCGACGGCCACGCCTTGTTCCCCCTGATGCCGTATCCCAACTACCGCTACCTCAGCGACGAAGACTCCCAGGCCATCGTCGCCTACTTGCGGTCCATCCCGCCGGTGAAGAAGAAGCAGGCTCCGACCAAGATTAATTTCCCGGTCAACCTCTTCATCAAGGACGTTCCCCAGCCGGCCCCCAGCGTCCCGCCCCCCAACAAGGCCGATAAGCCGGCTTACGGCAAATACCTGGTAACAGCGGCCTCCTGCATCGAGTGCCACACCCCACTCGAGAAGGGCCAACTCACCCCCGGCAAGGAGTACGGGGGCGGGCGCCTGTTCGCTATGGCCGGCTCACCCCTGCGCGTCTACAGCGCCAACATCACCCCCGACAACGACACCGGCATCGGCGTCTGGACCGAGGAACGCTTCGTTCAGAAAGTCCGCTCCTACCAGCCGTACGCCGCAAACGGGTCGCCCGAGGTGGGCCCGGAGAGCTTCACGCTAATGCCCTGGCTGGCCTTTTGCAGTCTGACCGACGAAGACCTGTCGGCGATCTACGCCTACCTGCGCACTCTCCGGCCGGTTTCAAACGCGGTGGAGAAATGGAAGGGGCTGGATCCGTCTAAGGGATCAGCAGTACCTTCCCGGTAGTCTGCCTCCCTTCCAGGGCCCGCTGAGCCTGCGCCGCCTGCGCGAGCGGATACACGTGCTCGATGCGCAGTTTCAGTTTTCCGCTTGCCACCCAGCCCAGCACCTCCCCCGCCCGCGCCAGCAGTTCCTCGCGCGTCGCGGTGTAGTCCCCCAGCTTCGGGCGCGTCAGGAACAGCGATCCGCGCTGGCTCAGCACCAGGGGATCGATCGCCGGCGCCGCCCCGCTGGCGTTGCCGAACAGCACCAGCATGCCGCGCGGACGGAGGGAGTACAGGCTCTTCTCCCAGGTCACTTTGGCCACCGAGTCGTAGACCACGTCCACGCCCTTGCCGCCGGTGAGCCGCAGCGCCTCGGCCTGGAAGTCCTGCTCGGTATAGACCACCACCTCGTCGGCCCCCGCCTGCCGCGCCAGTTGCGCTTTCTCCGCGCTCCCCACCGACGCGATCACCCGCGCCCCGCGCATCTTGGCCATCTGGGTCAGCAGCAGTCCCACGCCGCCCGCCGCCGCATGCACCAGCGCCGTATGACCCGGCCTGAGCGGAAACGTGTCGCAGGCCAGGTAGTGCGCCGTCATACCCTGCAACATCACCGCCGCTGCCGGCCGCGCGTCGACGCCGGCCGGCAGCGTGACCAGCCGGGCCGCCGGCGCTACCGCGTGCTCGGCATACGAGCCCAATACGCCGGCGTAGGCCACCCGGTCGCCCGGCCGCACCTCGGTCACGCCCGAACCCACGGCCTCCACCACGCCCGCCGCCTCCTGGCCCAGTGTGATCGGCAGCGCCGCCTTGTAGAGTCCCTGCCGGAAGTAGATATCGATGAAATTTACCCCGACCGCTTCTATCTTGATCAGAACCTCGCCGGCGCCCGGTGCCGGTGTGGCGACCTCTTCGTAGCGAAGCACTTCGGCTCCGCCGTTCTCGTGGATACGGACAGCTTTCATGATGATTCCATTTTACCTGAGAGGGGAACGCCGGTAGTACCATATCCTTTGATACCCCCTTCTAAGGCATCTTTCACCTTTTAAACGACGCCCGGTTTGCGTATAAAGGAGGCATGACCGAGGAGCTAACCGGCATTTGGGGGGTGCATCGCCTGGCGGGAGCAGTGCTCTTGCAGGCGATCGAGGATGTCCGTGTCGGCTCCGGCCGACGCCGGGTAGAGGCGCTGGAGTGGATAATGGAGGATCGCACCGAGGAGCAGTTCACCTTCCAGTTCTGCTGCCGGATGTTGCAACGCGATCCGGTGCAGGTGCGTCGCTGGGCGACCAGGATTACCTATGAAGACTGGGGCGGGGTGGTTAGCGGCTTTGGTCCTGACCGCGCAGGCTCCTTACCCGACCACGGTGGAGCGCTGGCGTCAGGAGCATGAAGCCGAGTTGCGCGCCCCCGACGGCTGGCTGACCCTGACCGACCTGATCTGGCTGCAAGAAGGACCCAACAAGCTGGACCTCGGTGTGTTCGAGCTGCGCCAGGGGAAGGTGACCTACCGGGCGACGCCGGGCAGCGAGCCGGTTGAGATGAAGCCGGATGTGCCGGGGCCGCCGGACATCCGGGCGGTGGGCGACCGGCGGTTTCACGTCCTCCGGCGGGGGCCGCGGTACGGGTTGCGCGTGCGGGAGGTGAACCACCCGCGCCGGCGGGAGTTTCCGGGGTTGCAGTGGTTTCCGGTGCGGGAGTCGTATCGGGTGCGGGCGAAGTGGGTGGCGGCAGCGGGAACGCTCCGGATTCCGAACGTGTTGGGCGATGTCGAGGAGCGGGCTAGTCCAGGGCATGCAGTCTTCACGTTGCAAGGGCGGGAGTGCCGGCTGTCGCCGGTGGTGGACGGGTCGGAGTTGTTCTTCATCTTCAAGGATCTGACCAGCGGGAAGGAAACCTACCCGGCGGGGCGGTTCTTGTACACGCCGCTGCCGCGTGGAGATGTAGTCGAGCTGGACTTCAACAAGGCCGAGAACCCGCCGTGCGCGTTCACGCCGTACGCCACCTGCCCGCTGCCGCCGCCTGAGAATCGGCTGGCGGTTGGCGTGGAGGCGGGGGAAAAGTACCGGCATTAGCGCGTGTCGAGATGGCGCCGGCTCTCAGCCTGCCAGGGCCGAGACTCGTCTCGGCCCGGGATCCTCCCAGGAACCGGGCGCCGGCACGAGTGTCGGCGCCACGTCCACTGGAATAGCCCATACGCGCGTTATAATGGGCGCCATGTTGAGGCACTTGTTCGTGTGGTTTCTGGCGGCCCTGCCTGCCCTGGCGAGCCGGCCTATTCTCTACGTCACCAATAGCGGCGGGAATGACGTCACGCTGGTCGATGTGGCGACCCATAAGGTCATAGGCAGTATTGAGACGGGATCGACGCCGCACGGGCTGGAGGCGTCGCCGGATGGGCGCGTGGTCTATGTCAGCGGTGAAACCGATGACGACGTCGTGGCCATCGACACGGCCACGTCGCGGGTGATCTGGAAGGCGTCGATCGGGGACCGGCCCAACCACATCGCCATCTCGTCCGACGGGCGGTACGTCTATGCGCCCATCCGCAGCGCCGACTACGCCGACGTGGTGGATACCAGGACCCACGAGCGCATCAAGTCGATTCCGGTGGGCAAGTCGCCGCACAACGCCTACCAGGGTCCCAACAAGAAATGGATGTACATCACCTCCATGGGCGAGGATAAGGTCACCATCATCGACATCGCCACGCAGAGCGCTATCGGGTCCATACCGGTGGGAGGCGAGCCGCGGCCGGCGGCGATTACGAAAGACAACAAGCGGATGTACGTGGCCCTCACCGGGCTGCACGGGTTCGTCCTGGCCGACATCGATCAGCGCAAAGTGATCCGCAAGGTGGAGCTGCCGCCGGCCGACGTGCAGGCGGTCTCGACCTACGGGTACACGCCGACGCACGGGCTGGGGCTGCGGCCGGACGAGAAGCAGTTCTGGATTACCGATGTCTTCGCCAACGGGGTGGAGGCGTTCTCGGTCCCGGAGCATAAGCTGCTGGGCAGGGTCCCCGTGGGCGAGGCGCCCAACTGGATGACCTACGGGCGCGACGGGAAGATGCTCTACGTCAGCAACGCCGGATCGAACGACGTCTCGGTGATCGACACGGACCAGCGGAAGGAAATAACGCGGGTCAAGGTGGGCCTCGCGCCCAAGCGTCTCCTGGTGGTGAACGTGCCGGAGGACAAGGGCATCGCCAACAACCGCGTGTCTACTACCGAGTATTACCTGAAGGGCGGCGGGCTGATGAGCTCCGAGACCTACAGTTGGAATAGCCTGTTCCGCAAGGGAGAGCTGACCCTGGAGCAGGCGCCGGCCCTGTTCCGCAAGCTGGGGATTCGGGGGATCTCGCTCAACGCCCTGTACTTCAAGTCGTGGGACAAGGACTACCTGGATCGCATCAAGTCGCTGGTGAAGCAGGAGGGGCGAATCGTCACCGGTCTGATCATCGAGGGCAACCTGATCTCGGACAACGAGGCTGCCAACCAAAAGCAGCTCGAAGTGGACAAGACGCAGATGCGCGCGGCGGCGTACCTGGGAGCGCCGCTGGTGCGGGTCAACGTGGGACGCACGGGTCGTGGCGACGCCGTCGATCAGAGCGAGGGGGTCGACCGGGCCATCGCGGCGTTCAAGCAGTTGCTGCCGCTGGCCAAGGAACTCAATCTCAAGATGACGATCGAGAACCACGGCGGGGCCAGCAAGAACGCGGACAGCATCCTGCGGATCATTAAGGGCACCGACCCGGCATGGGTGGGCTCCTGCCTCGACCTGGGCAACTGGGACGACATGGAAAAAGCCTACGCCGAAATCGAGAGACTGGCCCCCTATGCCTACCACAGCCACATCAAGTCGTTCGCCTTCGACAAGTACGGAGACGAAACCAAGATCGACTACCGCAAGGCCCTGGGCCTGCTGGCCAAGACGGGCTATGGGGCGGCGTTGTCGATTGAGTACGAGGGGAAGACCGATCCCACCGAGGGCGTGATCAAGACGCGGGACCTGATGGTGAAGCTGTGGATCGGGAAGGCGAAGACGCCCTATCCGGCCTGGGCGGGCAGCGCGAAGCCGACCCCCTGAGGGCCCGGTTCCCATGCAGCAGGAGGCCAGGCACACACTTGGGTTGGCGCTGACGGCGCGTGTGGGTGGCGGCATCGCGCTCACGCTCGGGATCAGGCGCTAATACCGATCCATGGTTATCCATGGTCCTCAGTCGGGTACACGGATGTTATCTCTCAAACTTAGAATTTGAAAAAGTAGGGGACTGATGCGCCGTTATTCAGGTCACAATGCCTCGCCGGATTTCCCTCCAGCGGGGCGTTTTGCTCATAAAGTCGAGCCACGCGTTCTTGAAATGCATCCGATGTTGCAGGCGCAACTCCGGTCACACCCTTCTCTGTAATCCAATACCCGAGAAACGTAAATCCCCGCTTGATCCATCCGATGAAGGTTTTGTCTGGGTGCTGCTCGACGCGCAGTTCCC
>JBGOUV010000584.1:0-2918 GCA_041477815.1 Terriglobia bacterium
CGCGCGCTGTTGGCCCGGAAGATGGGCATGAACGACGTGGTCCACGGCCCCTGGATCATCCCGTACAGCACCACTTTGTGGCGCTGGTCGAAGGCCGACAGGGCGCGCTCGGCGCGCCGGCTGGTCTGGTCGTTGGGCTGGAAGTCGCTGTTGAAGTCCAGGGTCTCGTCCATGGCTTTGCTGAAGGTGTAGTTGCCGTGGGCGCTGAAGCTCTTGCTGAAGCGCCGGTTCGCCTCGATAATCAGCCCGTGGTAGAACGAGTTGGCCGCCGCCTCGTACACGTTGCCCTGGAACAGCAGGGGATTGCGGAAGAACGCCGCCCCAGTCGGATTCGCCGCCTGCGGCCCCCAGTCGCGGATTCCCTTGGCCGGGTTCACCGGCGCGGGCAGGAGGTTTTCGTCCCGGGAGGTGGTGAGATGCGCGCCACGGACGAAGACGTAGCTGGCCGACAGGGACAACCCCGGCAGCAGCTCCCGCTCGATCTCGAAGCTGGCCTGCTGCGCGTAGGGATTCTGGTAATCCTCCGACGGCCGGAACAGCACCGTCAGCGGCGGACGCGGACCCGTCTGGCTGGGGACGATGCCGAACTGCCGCAGGTCCTCCGCCTGGATGGGGCGGGTAGGGGTGGGCACGCCGATCACGCCCTGGTTGCGCAGCGTGGTAAAGATGCTGACCGGGCCGGTGCGGGACAGCGGGTCGGCCGCATTGAGAGTGGTGAGGACCTGGGCTATCTGGCGGAAGCCGTTGATCTCGTTCAGGGCCGTGGAGACGTAATCGATCTGGAAGTCGATGGGCGCGAAGAACAACCCGTACCCGCCCCGCAGCGTCCATTTCTTGTTGCCCTGCGGATCCCAGGCGAATCCGAACCGGGGCGCCACGTTGTTCTTGTCGGTCCGCAGCGGCTCCTTGCGCGTGTCCACTTCGTAGCGGACCCCGAGCGTCAGGGTCAGCCGCGGATGCACCTTCCAACTGTCCTGGAAGTACCCGGCGTACAGCGGATACAGGTCCCGCACCACCGGATCGCCGAATCCCTGCTGGTAGCTCTGGGCCAGACCCAGGTTGAACGCCTGCAGGGCGTTGATGGTGGTGGACGCCAGGGCCTGGCTTACGAACGCGCCCGGCAGCGTCCCAAAGGTGAAACGCCCGGCGAAGAACGTGGCCGCGCTCGACCAGTTGTGGCGGAACAGCAAGTAGGCCCCCACCTTCATAGAGTGCCCGCCGCGGGTGATGTTGACGCCGTCGGCCACCTCGGTCCGCCGGTTGATGCTGTTGTTGGGCAGGAAACGGTCGCGGTTGAATAGCCCGTACCCGGCGATATCGATGGAGGGCCCGTGCGGCTCGTTGGTGCCGGTCAGGGCGTCGTAGTAGCCATACTGCACCCGCAGCTCATTTACCACCGAGGGCGCGAACATGTGGGTCCATCCGGCGACCGTGGTGACGTCGAACCAGTCGTTGATGTACCCGCGCGAATACCCCACCAGCCCTCCCAGGTTCGGGTTCGTTTCGTAGATTCGGGTGGTGTTGAATCGCCAGGTGAACTGGTTGCTGTCGCTGGCCCGCCAGTCCAGGCGCAGCAGCCCCTTGTGGTCGTCGGTCTGAAACGGGAAGACCCCGCTGTTCTTATCGAACATCTCGATGGTGCGCGCCGGACTGGTGAGCGCCGCCCGCAACGGGGTAACCGCCTCCGGGGGCAGGTTGCGCAGGATCGCCTCCTGCGCCGCCGTGGGCTGGAAGATCGACAGATCGGTCAGCACCGGCACCGTGGCCGACTCCCGCCGCCGCAACTGCTCGTAGCTGAGGAAGAAGAAGAGCTTGTCCTGCCGGATAGGCCCGCCCAGGGTTCCGCCGAACTGTTGCCGGTTGGAGTCCGGCTTGATCCGCTGCAGACGGTTGTCCACCAGGGCGATGGCGAAGGGATCCCCGGCGTCCATGCTCTCGTGGCGGAAGAACCCGAACGCCGACCCCCGCAGGGCGTTGCTCCCGCCTTTGGTGACGATGTTGACCACGCCGCCCCGCGCCGCGCCGTGCTCGGCCGAATAGTTGGTGCGGTTGATCTGGAACTCCTGCACCGCCTCCTGGCTCACCGTGGGACGCACGCCGCCGCCGGCGTCGTTGGTCTCGCCGCCGTCCACGCTGATGTTATTGCCGCGCCCGTTCGACCCGTAGAACGACAGGCCGCTGTCGGGCGTCTGCTTCACGCGGAAGCTGTTGGAGTCGGCCTGGGCCTTGGAATCGGCCACTCCCGGCGCCAGCAGGACAAAGGTCAGGTAATCCCGGCGGTTGATGGGCAGGTTCCGCACGCTCTCTTGCTCGATGGTGTTGGCCTGCTGGGTTCGCTCGGTCTCCAGGAGCGAGACGTCCGCGTTCACCTCCACCACCTGCAGCGTGGCTCCTAGCTGCAACTTCACGTCCAGCATAGCCGCCTGGCCCACGGTCACGTCCACGCCCCGCTGGAGCTGGGTGGCGAACCCCTGCTTCTCCACCCGGACGTCGTAGGTCCCCGGCGGCAGCAAGGGAAAGCGGTATTCGCCGCGGTCGTCGGTGGCGGTATCCTGAGCGGCGCCCGTCGCGGTATTGGTGGCGGTAACCTTCACTCCCGGCACCACCGCCTCGGAGGCGTCCCTGACCGTCCCGCTCAGCACCGCCGTGGTCTTCGATTGCCCGTAGGCGCCCATCGTCCCCAGCGCCAGGACCCCCAACAAGATTCGGTTCATACTTACCCCCCGTATCGATTCGTTTCTATTATAATGAAAGTTAGTTCCTGTTGCGGTTTTTAATACCCACAAGGGAGAGCGTGGATGTCAACAGCGGAATTGCTGAGCGTGCGGGAGCCTGCCGGCTCCGGCTCTCAGCCGGTTGTAAACGACTTCAGCATTCAGGTGGCGACCATCAACGGTTCCGGCAGCCAGAGCGCCAAC
>JBGOUV010000400.1:0-6187 GCA_041477815.1 Terriglobia bacterium
ATGTAGACTTTGCGGTCATAGTCGGCAGTGATCGAATTGACCGGAAAGTCCTCGGGTTTCCCGACCCGGAAGGCGGTGGGCGGCTCGAACAGCACCTTGGGATGGACAAAATCGATCAGAACCACGGCGCCTCCGGCCCCGGTGGCCGCCAGCGCTCCCACCCCTGAGATCCACAGAAAACGGCGCCGGTGGGAACCGCTTTGCTCTTTTTCCCGATCGTCCATAAACGCCTCTGGTCCTAAACCGCCACGGCGGCGGGTTCTTTTCCTATGCCGTATCTACTGCTGAACTGGGATCGTCACCTCTGGTCCCGCAATCCATGCCGCGCTCACTTGAAGCCTCGCCGGGCCCGGTGTCGTCCCGGAAGAGAGCCGGAAATTTACCTGATAGGTGTTCGTCGTCCCGGGGTAACCGCCCGCATAGAGAACCTCAGCCGCCGTTCCATTCACTATGACTTCGACTGGGGAGCTGACGATCTGCGACGGACCGGCGGTGAAGGGCTTGCCGGGATCCACTCCAGGCCGCGTCGGGCCAAGACCGGTAGCGATCAGCGATAGTATCTCCCCAGACTTGGCCGGCTTCGCCGCCGTCACCAGCGAAAAGTCGTTAGCGTGAACCACCACTGGACCAGTGGGAGCCATCACCACTTCGGGGCGAGACAGGGGGATCAGTTGCAGAGTGAAGTGTCGCCGACCACCTCCATGAATCCGCCGGTTGGCAGGGTCTTCGGTCATCGAGGCAGCCCGAGCATCTGGAAGGAAGTCATTGGCGCTTGAGCCGCCCGCTTGCCCTCGTGCGCCCAGGAATCCTCCAGTCCCGCCAGTGATAATAAATTCGGCGTCCGACATCGCCAAGGGCGCTCCCGGCGGAGGAGAACCACCACCCATTCCGTTCGTCATAATGGCGCCGATCGGCGTGCCGTCTGGCCTTAAGATCTCAAAATACCGGTGGTGCATACTGGAACGCGCGGCATCGGCTATTACCTGCCCTGCGGCGGGATCGCTGGCGCGACGATACTGGATCCGCCGGTCCGTGAACACGCCCTTAGCGGACTTGCCATTCACGGCCACGATGTCGGCTACACCGACGGACTGCTCCCAGTTTCGGGACCGCACCGGTAGAGTTGTCTTGTTCGGGTCAGTCGCCAACTTCGAGTAGTCGGTGACGTCGTTGAAGTAGTTTACATAGTTTTCGACTTCGATGTCCAGGATCGTAGCCGGCGCCGTTTGCGCTAAGGCCAATTGGCAATATGCGACGGCGGATACGGCGGTGAGTGCGAAGATTCGCGATAGAAGATTACCCGCCGCTTCTATCCTAGTCGTTCGACGTGCTCTTAGCATGCTGCCTCCATACCCAGCGCTCCCACCCCTGGGATCCCACAGACAACGGCGCCGGTGGGAACCGCTTGGCTCTTTTTCCCGATCGTCCATGAACGCCTCTGGTCCTAAACCGCCACGGCGGCGGGTTCCATCAAAAAGCCTTCCATGGTGATGCAGTCCACCGGACAGCGCTGTTCGCACAGACCGCAACGAATACAACGTTCTTCGTTCTTGATCATTACGGCGGCGATTCCACCGCCGCCGGCGCCAACCTGGAGCCGGAATTCGCTTTCGATCTCGCTCGCCACCTGAGGATCGCCGAACAGCCAGCCGGCCGGCGCCAGCTCCAGGCAGTACTCGGGGCACACGTCCACGCATCCGCCGCACAGGATGCACTCGCTGCCGGTTTCCTCGGTCCCTTCGAAGATGGTGTTCACCCAGCACTGCAGGCAGCGGTTTCCCTCGCACCTCGCCTGCCGCATGTTGTAGCCCAGCTCGATTTCGGCGACACCAATGCGCCGGTCGATGGGAAGCGTGGGGACCGGGACACGGGGACAGGACTCGTAGGCGAGGTCTCGCTGCCAGGCCCGCGGCGGGAATATGGCGATCTTCACCGATCGTGAATCGACCCGGCGGGAACCCGTGACGAGCTCATGAATGGAGGCGGCGGCGCGGCAGCCGTCAGCCACGGCCTGGATCACATTTCGCGGGCCGAAGGCCACGTCCCCGCCGGCAAAGACCCGGGGATCGGAAGTGGCCAGTGTGTTGGGATCGACTGCAATCGTGCCCCGCGGGGTCACAGTAAGACCATCCTCCGGCTCGATGAAGGAGAGGTCGGAGGTCTGGCCGATGGCGAGAATCACGGTTTCGGCGGGTATGATTTTCTCCGTGTTGGGGTAAAACTCGGGGTTGAAGCGGCCCAGCGCGTCGAAAACAGATTTGACGTCAATGGTTTCGAGCCCCGTAACGCGCCCGGTTTCTCCCAGGATCCGCTTGGGGCCGAGGGAGTTGTGGATCACGATGCCTTCCTGCTCGGCCTCGTGGACCTCGTCCACGAAGGCGGGCATCTGCTGCCGCGATTCCAGACACACCAGAGAGACGTCGCGCGCCCCCAGCCGCAGGGCGGAGCGGGCCACGTCGAAGGCGGCATGCAGGTAGCGATCCGGCTCTTCGTACTCCTCGCCGTTAAACCGCAGCACCGAGCGGGCCACGTCCACCGCTACGTTGCCTCCTCCCACCACCAGAACCTTACGGCCCAAATCGACCCGGTAGTTCAGGTTGGCGTTCAGCAGGAAATCCACACCGTGAAGAACGCCGTCCAGATCGGCTCCCTCGAGGCGCAGTTCTCTGTTGCGATGGGCGCCGATAGCGAGGAAAACGGCGGCGTAATCCTGCTCCCACAGATCCCGCAGCCAGAAATCCCTGCCCAGTCTGGTGTTCAACTTCAGCTCGACCCCCAGGCTGACCACGGCGTCCACCTGGGCCTGGATGACGTAGCGCGGCAGCCGATACTCGGGAATGCCCAGCGCGAGCATGCCTCCGGCCACGGGGGCGGCCTCGAAGATGGTGACGCGGTAGCCCAGCTTGGCGAGGTCTGTGGCGGCCGCCAGGCCGGCCGGACCGGCGCCCATTACCGCCACCTTGGGACCGGTGAGTTTTTTGGGCGCCCGCATGCGCGAGACGATACGCTGGCGTCCCAGCTTGCTATAGGGACCGAACTGCTCGGCCACAAATCGCTTGAGGGCGCGGATGGCCACCGGCTGATCGAGCTTGCCGCGCCGGCACGCTGCCTCACAAGGCGCGGCGCAGACGTGACCGCAAATCGCGGCGAGGGGATTGGGTTCCTCCGCCAGCGCATAGGCTTCCTCGAAGCGGCCCTCGGCAATCAACGCACAGTAGCGCCCCGCCTGGGTTCTGACCGGGCAGGCCTGGAAGCAGGGAACGTTTTGTTCGAGCCACTCGAGGTTCACCAGCTTCATGGACCGCTCCATTGCGGGGCCATCTACTGCGACGCCACGTTGCTGGTCACATCCCCGCTGGCCGGCACGGTGACCTCGAGGGGCGCAAACTTCGCCTTTTCGTGCCAGACCTTTAGGGTGTACTTGCCCGGCGGCGCGTTGGCGATGGTATAACTGCCGTCCGGTCCGGTTTTCGCGAAGTAGGGATTCGGCAAAACGATTACCCAGGCCTCCATTTCCGGATGGACGTTGCACAGCAGCCTGACTTCTCCCGCCTTATCGAAAGTGTATGGCTTGGTTTGTCCTTTGGGCCAGCTACCCAAATTGAACTTGTTCCCGGCCTTGGAAGGCGTGAATACATTGTGTAACACCGGATCGCTGTTGAGAAATTTCGCGGTAGTGCCGATCTGCACCGCCAAAACATGAGGAATAAACGTCATCTTCAATTGGTCGATCTCGACAGGCTGCTTGGGGGGGGCGAATTGTCCCGGAACGTTTTCCAGATAGACCACGGCGTCGGCGTTGTTCTTCATCCCCTTGCACTGCACCTTGCCCTTGATCGACCCGGCTAACGCTGTTTCAGCAAGCGCCCCGATGGCCAGCAGTAAAGCAAAAAAGCCGATCGAATTCCGTTTCATCGTATTCCTCCTAGCGGGCATGGACCTTGGTCACAGCAAACTCCGCACCTTCCTCGTGGCAGGTAGCGCACGCCTCGCCGAACGGCGCGATATTGACGAAGGCATGCGCGGCCGCGGACACGCCGTCGTGGCAGGCCAGACAGGCCGTGGCGGTGGGCGGGGTGGGGCTGAAAAATCCGCGCGGCGTGATGGTAGCCAGCAGGCCCTTGGGCAAAGGCAACTGGTAGCTGGTTCCCTCGTGGCACTTGGCGCAGTTGCGGCGATCGCCCGGGAAGCGGATTTTGTTGAAGCCCTCCGGCTCTCCGTCGTCATAAAACGTGAAATCGTTTTCCAGATCGTGGCCGGTGTGAAGCTTGTGGATCATGTTCTTGAAGTCCAGGGTTTCCGCTGGCATCTTGGCCGCAGGCCGTCCTCCCTCATCGGTGTTATTGGGCCGGTGACAAACCGGGCAGTATTCCAGGTTGTTGCGGGCCAGGTCGTGCGCCGCGAGTTTCTCGTGGCAAACATTGCACTTGGTCACCGAGACGATCGTGCGCCGCTTGACCGCATTTCTGTCGGTCACCCCGAAATAAAGGACCTTGTTAGCGCCCGCATCCCGAGCGGTGACGCTGGAGTTATCCACCTTGGTCAGCGTCACGTCCCGGTAACCTTCCGCCCCCACTAAAAATGTTCCCTGGGCATTGGCGGGGACGGAGGCAGTGAATTTGTAGGTGTACGCGCTGGGGCCAGCGACGGCTTGCCTGGCGTCCTCCTGGGAGTGGAACGTGAAATCGCTGGTGGGGCCAGCGAGTGTCAACCGGAAGCGATCCAGTTTCGATATGTCGATGATGGCGCCCTTGTTGTCGGTGACCCGGAAACTTACCGTTGGGCGGCTGCCTGCGGAGGTCCCGTCCACCGAGAGAATGTCGAAATTCAGACCGCCCAGCGTAGTGCTTCGCTCGGGAATGACGTGAGCGCCCTTGACGGAAATATCGAACGCTCTACCAGTATCCGGAGCGTGGCAGAGGGAGCAGTTGGCATCCGAGGTCTGAACCCCTCCCAGGCCGTGGTGGTCTCCGCTGGCGAAATTTACGTCGTCGTGACAGGCCCCGCAGGCAGCCCGGGAGGGTTGGCTCAGGTAGTTGAGGCTCTGCGTTCCCTTCTGATGGCAGGTCTCGCAAAGACGGATGTCCCGCGGAAACTCGACGTCTGAAAATTCCCCGTCCTCGACCTGGTAGGTTCCGCCGGCCTGTACACTCGGCAGATCGGCGCCCCGGTGAATCTTGTGGATCATGACCTTGAAGTCAATGGTGTTGCCGGTGACGGCGTCGGTCGACTGCGGGCTGTGGCACAGAACACAGAGCCGGACCTCTCGCCGCGCCCCGCCCCCATGAGCCTGTAGAGGATCATGACACGCGTTGCAGTTCTCGGTTCGGACGATATCCCGCCCGACCACGGGCGCCCCCGATGGCACCCAATCGAAAACGGCGTTCGCAACATTGATGTCAAGACCAAAATTCCTCAGATCTCGAGTGGCGTAGATACCCACCGTGTGGGTGACATTAGGGTCGAAATCGCTGGTCGCTATCTTCGTGTTGAAGGTGTAGGTATAAACACCGTCGGCGCCGGCGGTATAGGCGCCGTTCAGGTCGACGTTCCCCTGGAGGTACGTCCTGCCGGTGGTCGGGTTGGGCTGCAGTCGCGTGGTGTAGGCAGTGTACTGCCGCTCCCCTTGCTTGATACGGGCGAGGATAAAATTCAGGGTCACGACACCGGGGGTATTTAGGCCGTCCTTATCCAGCGCCACTCCCCTGTCATCGGTGATGCGGAACGTGGCCCTGGCGGTATCGCCCGCGATCTCCACTTTTTGAATGTCGACTTTCAGGCCCGGCCGAATGAAGGCCAGGTCCTTGCTCTCCAGATAGAACTCCTTCCGGTCGGAAGAGTACACCTGGTTGTCTGCCCGGTCGGCGGCCATCGGGAGGATCAGACCGACGGCCAGCATGGTAAGAAGAGCGAATTTGTATTTGCCCGACAAGACTCTCATATTTCTCCTCCTGCTCCTGCGTGCACCACAGCCGCCGGCGCGGTTACCGCCGGCGCTTGGCCAGTGCAGATTTGATGCCAAAGCGTTTGCATCTGCCGGCACGGCCTTTCCAGGCCCAATCGCAAACAAACATGCCTGTTTCCCCGACAGCGTCGCCAGCCGCCCTAAGGCGACTGTGACAGAACTGTCACACTCCCCTGTTTTTTCGCGTTCTCGCGCATCTGTCCTTCGAGCGCCTGAATGTGG
>JBGOUV010000154.1:0-14843 GCA_041477815.1 Terriglobia bacterium
GTAGGGGCCGGCGGCCTGCTCCCACTGCGAGACCGACAGGATGCGCGGGACGATATCGAGCAGCGAGGCGGCGATGCCTGGTCCCATCAGCTCGGCGCCCAGGTCGCGCTGGAGCTTCTGCTCATGCTCGGCCAGTGGGCGGAGCACGGCCCGCAGCTCGTCCGGGCCCGGGGGCTTCGAGCCGGGGGGCTGAAAGTCGGCCAGCCGGACCAGACGGTTCTGGTGATAGGCGTTGAGGGGACGATTGGCCAGGACGCCCAGGCCTTTCGCGCGGCAGAATTCGAGCACCGTCTTCCCGTCGTTGTTTGGCTCCAGCGCCCCGCCCGACTCGTAGAGGTTCACCGGAAGCTGGACCACCCGGAAATGGTGGTTCGCCGACACCTCTGCGGCGGCGGCGAGGGTGCGGGCGACGGAGGTGTGGTGGGGGTCCGAGGCGGGCGTCGGGTAATTGTTGGAGCTGACGCCGTACCACCGGATCTTCCCGGCGGCCACCTGGGATTCCAGGAACCGGAAGGCCTCGCGAATGCGCCGATAAAACTCGTCGTGGCCGGCCGGCGGTACTTCCAGGTAATATTCAGGATTATGCAGCAGGTAGACGTCGAGGTAGTCGGCCTGCAGGCGCTCGGACGAAAGCCGGACCTGCGTTTCCAGGAACTCGGGGTGGATGGAGTGCCAGATGCCCGGGCCGTACTGCACCACCTCGGGGAACTGGCGCTCCTGGGCCAGGGTCATGTTGCGTCCCTGGATGTAACCGCCTTTGGTGACCAGGATCACCTTGCCGCGGTCGTGGAAGCGGAGCATGCGGCCGACCAGGGTTTCGGACTCGCCGTCCATGTAGTTGGCTGAGGTATCGATCAGATTGCCGCCGCGTTCGAGGTACAGGCCCAGGGCGTCGGCGTGGGTGGTGTTGTCGTCCGACACCCGATAGCACCCGAAGCCGATCGGATGGCACTCTGAGCCGGTCTCACCTAAGGTGGGCATCGCTAAGTAGCTCCAGCCTGCTAACGGCTAATAGCTAACAGCTTCATAAATCGAAGTCCTCCAGAATCGCGCGGGCCACGCTGATGGGCATCTCGTCGCGCCGGCCGCCGCGGGCGTTGTAGTCTTCCTGGGTCCGCTTCCAGTCGTCGTAGAGACCGGTCTGGATCTGGACAAGCTGCGGGTCATCAATCTCATCGCCGGGCTGGAAGTTCAGCTCGCAGGCGAAGAGTCGTCCCGGCCTCAGTGGGTTGTAGAGCGGGATGCCGTACTTGCGGCAGATCAGCGGGCGCGACTCGTAGATGCGGCAGCCGTCGTCGTCACCGAGGGCGGGGCAGGCGAGGCGCGTGCCCTCGGGCGGCAGATGGCCCCAGGCTTCGAGGAGTCCGTGCTCCCGCATGATGGCCTCGCGCCGCGGCAAGTACGCGCCGGCGCGTGCCTGGAGATCGGCGCGTTCGGCTTCCGGCAGTTGCTTCACGGCCCCGGAGATGACCGCCGCCTCCGGCTCGGTGATCTGAAAGAGCTGGTGGCAGCACTGCGTGCAGCCCTTGCGGCACTGGATGCGCGCGCCGTGCAGATCGAGGTTGCGGCGAAACTCGGCCTGCCAGCCGGCGGCTGCGTCCTCAAACCGCTCCACTACCCAATCGCGTCGCACACGGCCTTTCCCACCTGCTCGGTCGAGGCGGGCGGACCCGCCGGTTTCAGGTCCGCGGTGACGCGTCCGGAGGCCAGCACCTGCTCCATGGCCCGCTCGACGGACTTGGCTTCCCGGTCCAGGCCGAAGCTGTAGCTAAGCAGCGCTGCGACCGAGCCGATAGCGCCGAGCGGGTTGGCTTTGTTTTGTCCGGCGAGGTCGGGGGCCGAGCCGTGGACGGGCTCATAGAGGCCGCGCCAGGCGCCC
This sequence comes from Terriglobia bacterium, assembly GCA_041477815.1. Classification (GTDB taxonomy): domain Bacteria; phylum Acidobacteriota; class Terriglobia; order Bryobacterales; family JACQDG01; genus JBGOUV01. Next base: position 1,880 of record JBGOUV010000154.1, read on the forward strand.
GAGGGGAGCCGGTCGCCGATCGAGGCCGAGGGCAGCATGCCGATCGAGCCGGCCAGCACGGCGCCCTCGTCGCTGAGGATGTCGCCGAACATGTTCTCGGTGACCACGATGTCGAAGCGCCGGGGGTTGAGGACGAGCTGCATGGCGCAGTTGTCGACCAGGATGTGGTCCAGGGCAATGTCCGGGAACTCCTTCTTGCCGATGCCGGTCACGACGTCGCGCCAGAGCTGCGAGTTTTCGAGGACATTGGACTTGTCGACCGAGGTCACCTTCTTGCGCCGGCCTTGGGCCAGGTGGAAGGCCATGCGGGCCACGCGGGCGATCTCGCTCTCGCGGTAGAACATCGTGTTGGTGGCGGTGCGCTCGCCGTTTTCGGTCGTGATGCCGCGCGGGGTGCCGTAGTAGATGCCGCCGGTCAGCTCGCGGACGATGATCATGTCGGTGCCCCGGACCAGTTCGTCCTTGAGCGGCGACGATGCGACGAGGCTTTCATAGGCGATCACGGGCCGCAAATTTGCGTAGACGCCCAGGAGCTTGCGGATGCCGAGCAGTCCGCGCTCGGGACGCTTTTCGGGCGGGGCGTTGTCGAACTCCGGCAGCCCGACCGCGCCCATCAGGGTGGCGTCGGCGTCGAGAGCCAGCTTTTCGGTCTCGCTGGGGAGGGGCTGGCCGGTCTTGTGGATGGCGATGCCGCCGAGCAGGCCTTCGGAGAGCTGCAGGGTGTGACCATGTTTCCGGGCAACGTGCTCCAGGACGCGGATGGCCTCCCGGGTGACCTCCGGACCGATGCCGTCCCCCGGCAGAACCAGGATATTCAATTGCATGCCCATCCAGGGTAGCGCACTCGTGTAAGATCTCTCTATGCAACGACGAACCTTTCTGAAATCGCTGGCGGCCGGGACGGCGGCGGGCCTGTTTGCCGCGCCGCTCCCCAAGGCCAAGATCACGCGGGTGCGCATCTACCAGCCGCCCAACCTCAACCGCACCATCAACCAGAGCAATATGCTGGTGGCGGTGGAGACCGACATAGGCATTACCGGTATCGGCGAGGGCGGCACCCGGGACCTGCTGGAGCAGTGCGCCGGCAGCCTCATCGGGAAGAACCCCTTCCAGATCGAGCGCGTCTGGCAGCACATGTACATCGACTGGTTTTACCCGCCCGGACGCGAGAAGGTCCACGCCCTGGGGGCCATGGACATGGCCCTCTGGGACATCAAGGGCAAGGCGTTTCAGGCTCCGGTACACCAACTGCTGGGCGGCATGGTCCGAAACCACGTGGAGTGCTACGGCGTGCCGCGGGCGACCGGCGCCGCGCCCGGGGCCGGTGGACGAGGCGGGGGCGGCTTCGTCACCGAAGGCTCCGGGGGCGACCGACTTCGCGATCTGGCGCGCTCCTCGATGGAAGCCGGCTTCCGCTGCTTCCGCATGGACGCCTCGGTCGGCGGCGCCATCCCCGACGGCATCTTCAATACCCACGAGCGCGTGCGCCTGGTGGCCGCCGCCTGCAAGGCCGCCCGCGAGGGCGTGGGACCCAAGGGCGACTGGATGATCGACCTGCACCAGAAGTTCGACTACGCCGACGCCCTGCGCACCTGCAAGCTCATCGAAGAGTATGAGCCCTACCTGGTGGAAGATCCCGTGCGCGACGAGCACGCCCACCAGGACCTCCCCAAGCTGCGCCAGATGACCACCGTGCCCCTGGCCCACGGCGAGGAGTGGGGCCAGCGTTACGACTTCAACAAGCTGGTCGAGAACCACGACATCGACTACGCCCGCTGCACCCTCCCCAACGTCGGTGGTATCACTGAGATGCTGAAGATCATGGCCCTCTGCGAGACCCACGCGGTCGGCATCGTGCCGCACTTCACCGGTCCCATCGCCACCGCCGCCCTGGTGCATTGCCTGGGCACGTTCTCGGGCGCGGTGCTGGTCGAGATCGGCGCCAACCAGGTCCTGCCCTCCTACCTGCCGGAGTGCCACGACTTCCGCGCCGGCAAGCTCTGGCCCAACGAGCGTCCCGGCCTGGGCGTGACCGTGGACTTCAAGGCCGTGCAGCAGGTCGCCGAGGTGACCACGGCCGGGATGTCGCGCATCTACAACCGCCCGGACGGCTCACTCACCCACTGGTAGGATGCAGGACCCCTCGCACTACGTGCCGGAATGGCGCCGCGAATTCCTCACCACCGGCTGGTGGCACAGCTTCGAGCTGCCGGACGGAGGCGTCATCGAAGGCGTCATGGACCTCGCCGGACTACGGCGCCGCCTGGAGCGGTTCCGCGTCCCGCCGGACCTCGCCGGCAAGCGGGTCCTCGACATCGGAGCCTGGGACGGCTGGTTCAGCTTCGAGATGGAACGCCGTGGCGCCGACGTGGTGGCCATCGACAACTGGGACAATCCGAGATTCCGTGAGATCCACGGCCTGCTCGGGTCCCGCGTCGACTACCGCGTGATGGACGTCTACGAGGTGACGCCCGAGCGCGTGGGCCGGTTCGACATCGTGCTGTTCCTGGGCGTCCTGTATCACCTCAAGCATCCGCTGCTGGCGCTGGAGCGCGTCTGTGCGGTAACCACGGACATGGCGTACGTGGAGTCCTTCGTGCTTCAGAATGAGGACCGCCCGGTCCTGGAGTTCTACGAGACCTCCGAGCTGGGCGGGCAGTCGGACAACTGGGTAGCTCCGAGTCTTTCCTGTCTGGCCGCGTTTTGCCGCACCGCCGGTTTTGCCCGCGTCGACGTGAACGGGGTCCACGACTACGGAGCCGCTCTGACGTGCCACCGGTGCTGGGAGCCTCCGCCCCCCGATGCCGCCCAGGGACCCCTGCTGCTGGCCGCCGCCCACGATCGCAACTTCGGCGTCAACCTCCGTTCCCAGTCGGATGAATACGTAGCCGGCATGTTTCGCTGTAGCGCCGAGCGCCTGGCGAGGGAAGATGTGGAGGCCGAGGTGGCGGGCTTCGGGGTGATGCCGATTCACGTGGCGCGCCTCAGCAGCGGCGACTGGCAGGCCAACTTCCAGCTCCCTCCGGGACTGCCGCCGGGCTGGCACGACGTACGCCTGCGCTTGGCCGGCACGTCCTTCAGCAACTCGATTCCAGTGGCTGTAGATGTGCCTCTAAGTGTGGATGCACTCGCCGTAATAGGCGTCCAGGACGTCGGAAGCGGGTTCCTCACCCTCTGGGTTGAGGGCCTGCCCGCCAACGCCGACTGCCACAACGTCGAGGTGCTCCTCGGCGGTGAGCGTCAGATTACGACCTATGTCGGCGGAAGCCAAGTGAACGTCCGGCGCAACCCCGAGGTCCAGCCGGGGCCGCAGCCTGTGGTGGTTCGCTGTGGCGGAGTCGAAAGCGCGCCCGTCGATTTTGCCGTCGCTAGAATCTAATGGCTGGACTGGGGGGATGGAGAGGAGGGGGAGGGATCGGGAGGTTGGCTTTGGTTTTTCAATTCTATATTTATTTCGGCAACGGCGGGGGTGGGACGAAAAGGCCGGCGCGGAGGGCCTGGCGGCGCTCGAGCTCGTGGAGGGCGCGGCAGAAGGAGCGCTCGAGGCGGCTCTCCAGCAGGGAGAAGTTCTGGAGGGTGGGGAAGCCATCGGCGTCGTAGCAGGTGATGAAGGAGGGGCGGAGTTCCGGGGGGGCGCGGAAGCGCTTGCTGTCCTTCTGGAGGAGGGGCGCGCGGAGCTGGTAGTAGTCGGCCTCGGTCTGGCGGAGACGGCGCAGGCGCTTCGCAGCAGTCGGCGATGCGGTGAACCGGAACGAACTCGTCGGGGCTCCCGGGCTGGAGGTCATCCTCAAAGGCGCGGATTGGTTTCCTCGAAAGCGGCGGGATTTTCGCCTGCGAGGACGGCGTGGCGGGCGGTGAGGCCGTGGCCGAGGCCGTTGTAGCGGACGGCAGCCTTGCCTTGGGGCGTGCGAGGGCCGGTGGAAAGCTGGGCGTTACGCCGGTTGACGTCGATGCGACTCTGACTCGTCATGCTTGGAGTACCGCTTACCTCTTAGTTTCGTTTATAGCACGCCGATGTACTGGTTTCGCGGGGTGGTGGATGTAAGTGGTCACAAGTTTCTTTCCCCGCCGAATCAACCACTTACCCCCTCCGCTCCCCTCCTACGCCACTCTCCCCGGTTATACTGGATCTAGGCGAAGCTCATGTCCGTAACCTTTCCCCCGCTTCCAATCGCCCCCCCCTCTAAATTACCAAACGAACTCCCACGCCAAGCTCCCTACGTCCTCCCTAACCTGCTAGCCACCAGCGACTTACGGCGACTATCCAGGCGAATACCAGGCGAAGATCATGGCCTCCAATAACGGCGACTTCCCCCACTACCTGGAGTTCCGCGCCGTTTCCAAGGCTTTCGAGCGCCCCATCCTCCTGGACTGCTCGTTCCACCTCGACGCCGGCCAAACCCTGGCCATCATCGGACGCTCCGGCGTCGGCAAGTCGGTGACGCTGTCCCACTTCATGGGATTCCTCAAGCCGGACTCCGGCCGCATCATCGCCGCCCACGAGGACATCACCGACCTGCCCGAGGCCGAGCTAAACCGGGTCCGCCGCAAGGTCACCATGGTCTTCCAGTCCGGCGCCCTGTTCGATTCCCTCACCGTCGCCGAAAACGTCGCCTTCCCCCTGGAGACCCGCCCCGACTACTCCCCCGATAACGTCGACGACATCGTCAACGGCATCCTCGACCTGGTGGACCTCCGCCTGCTCCGCGACGTTTACCCCGCGGAGCTCTCCACCGGCATCAAGCGCTCCGTGGCCATCGCCCGCGCCTTGGCCGCCCAACCCGAGGCTATCCTCTATGACGAGCCTACCACGATGGTCGATCCCCTTATGTCCCAGCAAGTAGGCGACCTGATCCACCGCCTTAAGGAACAGTTGCACCTCACCTCGGTAGTAGTGACCCATGATCTCCACCTTCTCCGCAAGGTAGCCGACAAAGTGGTCTTCCTCCACGAGGGCCGTGTGATATTCTTTGGTACTCTAGGCGATTTGGACCAGGCCGACCACCCCCACATCCGGGAGTTCCTGGCCCTGGACCGCTTTCTGTAGGCGCTCAGCCGTCAGCCATCTGCTAGCGGGTCTTCCCGCTAACGGATAGCCGAAAGCTGATAGCCCCGTTGCTAACAGCTAATAGCTAACAGCTAATAGCTTCTTTTCCCATGCCCCGTCTGGTCATCAAGAAGCCGCTCGGTCCGGTGGTGGACGTGCCCCTGGTCGAGGAGCTTTACAACCTCGGCCGCGCCGCCGACAACGCCATCGTCCTGGAAGGCTCACTCATCTCCCGCCGCCACGGCGAGATCCGCAGGGACGGCGACCGGTTCTTCATCAGCGACCTCGGCTCTCACAACGGCATCTTCGTCAACGGCCAGAAGATCGAACGCTCGCCGCTCAAGGAGAACGACGAGATCCGCATCGGCAATTACGTCCTCATCTTCCGCGAAGGCGCCGCCACCGAAACCGAGCAGACCGGCGCGGTAGTCCCCCGGCCCTTCGAGACAGTTACCGTCGAGGAGGACTTCGACAACCTGGTCTCGCAGCTCACCCAACCCGGCCGGGGCGGCTCGGGCAAGGTCACGACCGACGCCACCCTCCTCCGCCAGCTTGAAAAGGAGCGCCGCACCCTGGCCCTCCTCTGCGATCTCAGCCGCGCCCTGTCCACGGTCTACTCTCTGGAAGACGTCTCTCGCAAGGCGATCCAGATCCTGCTCGAGACCACCCAAGCCGAGCGCGGCGCCGTATTCCTTTTGGAGCCCGATTCCAGTCTGCGCACGGCCATGATCTGCGAGCGCGAGGGCGTCGGCAAGCTGCCCGCTCCGGTGGCCCTCTCCTCCACCGTGGCCGCCCGCATCCTCACCGAGCGCAAAGGCATCATCACTGCCGACGCCGCCGGCGATCCCCGCTTTGCCCACGGCCAGAGCGTGGTCATGCGCGGTCTCCGCTCCATTGCCTGCGCCCCGCTGGTGGGTCAGGCGGGCAACCTCGGTATTCTCTATCTGGAGAACAATCGCTCCATCGGCGCCTTCGCCCACGACGATCTGGAGCTGCTCTGCGCCGTCGCCTCCCAGGTCGGACTCTCGGTCGAAAACGCCAAGTTCTACGACGAGCTCCGCCGCGCCAACGAGGAACTGGAGCACCGCATCGAGGAGCGTACCGCCGAGCTGCGCAACAGCGAGTTAAAGCGATTCCAGGCCGAAAAGCTGGCGTCTCTCAGCAAGATGGTCGCCGGCGTGGCCCACGAGGTCAACAACCCCCTCGGCGCTTTGAAAGGCAACCTCGAAGTCGTCATGGTCATGGGGGCTCGCCTCGCCACCGCCGAAGGCCGTCCCCCCAAAGAAGTCGCCCTGATCGAACAACTCGTCAAGATCGCCCAGGAGAGCGTCAACGCCTGCCGTCGCATCATGAGCGTGGTGCTTTCGCTGCGCAGCTTCGCCCGCCTGGACGAGTCCGAGTACAAGATGGCCAACGTCAACGAAGGCCTCGCCGCGGCCGTGCAGCTCCTCGACCCCGCCGCCCGCAAGCGCATCCAGGTCCACCTTCGCCTCGGCGAGATCCCCTCCATCCCCTGCTACCCCGCCCTGCTCAACCAAGCGTTTCTGAACCTGCTCACCAACGCCTGCCAGGCCATCAAGCAGGAGGGCGAGATCTTCCTCGAGACCCGCCGCGAAGAGGACGAAGTCGTCATCTCCGTCCGTGATACCGGCTGTGGCATCTCACCCCAGCACCTGGAGAAGATCTTCGACCCCGGTTTCACCACTAAGGGCGTCGGAGTCGGCGTGGGCCTCGGCCTGCCCATCACCTTCAGCGTCATCAAGGAACACCAGGGAACCATTCAGGTGGCCAGCGAAGTGGGCCACGGCTCCACCTTCACCGTCCGCCTGCCCATGAGACCCCCGCAGCCCCTGGCTTCACCAGCTACCTAGTAAGCAATAACCACGGAGCAGCATCTGGCCATCCTCGGGGGGTCCCACCCGCGCCAGCGTCCGGCTCCGGAACAACTCCTCGGGCGCCGTCCCTCGCCCCGCGAAATACGCCGCGCACACCCGCCTCCCCGCCCCCGCCGCCACCACGCTCCCGCCTTCGGTATCCCCTACCAGTATCATCCCCATCTCCTCCCCCGCCGCCTTCCGGCCCGCCTCCAGCACCTCCCCCACCGTGGCCGATTGAAACCGGATCCGGTGCGAAAACGCCCCCTCGCACACCACCGCGTACAGGACGACCATGTCTCCCCCGCCCACCAGGTAGTCCGGCACATTGCTCCCGTCCGACGGCAGGTACGCGGCCGAGCTTCCCACCGCCAGGAAATCTCCAAACCGGTCGCAGCACTGCCCAAACTCCTTCCCGAACGCCCCGATCCCCACCGCGAACAACGCTCCCCCCACGCGCCAGCGCGTCGCGCGCGAGGCCTCCGCCAGCACGCCGCGCAACACCTCCGCATCGCCTAAAATCCGCCGCCGCAGCCGCGCCCGGGCCTCCAGCGCCTCCACTTCGATCGAGACTGGTCCTGGCGCCGCGCCCCCCGGCCCCTGGCCCCCGATGCCTGGTCCCGGGACCCCCACCGTCACCAGCGCTCCCAACCGCGCCATCTCCAACACCCGCTGCACGGGCGTCGAAGCCACCGACACCAGCAGATTTCCGTCCAGCCTCTTCAGGTCCTGGTGATACTTTACGATCACCCCAATCCCCGCCGAGCTCAAATAGGACACTTCCGCCAGATCCAGCCGGATTTCTCGCACCCCCTCGCCGATCAAGCGTCCCAGCTCCTCCGCAAACCGGCCGGCCCGGAACCCATCCAGCCGTCCGGTCACGTGCAACTCGACAGCTGCGGCGGTCCGCGTCCGTGTGAACTCCATCGTGAGCCCCAATCTACCATAGCGGGCCGAAACCACCGAACCGCGACCGTGAAGGAGCGGGGGTTCAACCACCCACGCCATCGGCTCCCTGACGGTCGCGGTTCAGAAGACCGCCTTCAGGCCGAACTGCACCGACCGCGCCCCCCCGGACTGAAACAGCGGCCCCAAGAATCCCCCCGCCGACTCATTCGCCATCTGCTGCGCCAGCCCGAACGAGGCCCCCGACGTCAGCAGGTGATTCCCCGACGCCGCCGGGCTGGCGAAGTTGGGATGGTTGAACAGGTTAAAAAACTCCCCCCGCCACTGTATCGTAAGGCGCTCCGCGACCCGCGTATCTTTGATAACTCCAAAATCAAGCTGCTGCATACCACCGGCCTGTAGGATGTTGCGCCCCGCATTGCCGTACGTCCCCGCCGGCGGCGCCGCGAACGCCGCCACGTTCGCCACCCGAAACGGCGGCGCGGTTGACCGTACATACAGCGGCTGGCCCGCCACCAGGTTGGGCCGCTGGTTGTTGGCGGCATTCTGGTCGCCGTTGCCGGCCACGTCGCTCCCCAGCAACGGTGTGTACGGAAAGCCGGTCTGGGCGCTGTAGATCCCCTGCACCGACCAGCCGCGCCGCAGCGCGTAACTGAATCCCAGGGTGAGGTTATGGCGCAGGTCGAAGTCGCTCGAGGCGTACTCGGCCCGCAGGTTGTGGGGATTCGACCCGGTGAAGCTGGACGTGACCGAGGTCCCCGTGCCGTTGGACACGTCGTCGAGGGAGTGGCTGTAGGTATAGGACGCCAGCAGCTCCAGGCCACGGTGCAGCCGCCGGTTGGCGTGGAGCTGCAGAGCGTGGTAGTTGGACCCCGCCGTGGTCTCAATCAACTGGAGCGCCCCGGGAGAAAAGTCCTGCCCTTCAATGGACCGGAAGCGGAGGAGCCGCCTTCCCAGCGCTCCGACGAACCCCGCCTGCACCATGGTGTGCCGGTCGAGCTCCCGCTGGACCGTGAGGTTATAGTGGTAGGTATAGGGCGTGCGGAAGTTTTCCGGATCGTAGACGTTGGCGCTCCCGTACGGGGGTTTTCCGGTAATGGTGGTGGGGAGCAGGCTGGGACTTACCGGTACCTGCACCGGCCCGCCGGACTTGGTTCCCAGCAGAAAATTGGTGATCTTGAACGGCGGGCCCAGCGCCGGCTGGAAAGCGTTCAGCGTGGGCATGTCGTAGTAGACGCCGGCGCCACCGCGCACCACGGTCTTCTCGGTCACCTGGTAGGCGAACCCTAGGCGCGGGGCGAAGTTGTTGCGGTCGCCGTTGTGCAGCGGGTCGCCCGCCCGGCCCAGCGTCCCGTGGCGGAAGGGGCTAAACCGCCCATGGGCCTCGCTGGGAACCGTGTTCAGCTCGTAGCGCAGCCCGGCGTTCAGCTTCAGCCGCGGGGTCAGGGCCCAGTCGTCCTGCGCATAGTAGGCCCAGTTGGTGAACCGGATCCCGAACCCGGTGAGAGCCACCTGGTTGAAGAAGAAGCTGGGGTCGTTGGCCAGCAAATCGTCTACTGTATCGAAGAAGTACACACCGCTGGACAGCGGCTTCAGGTTGATATTCCCCTGCACTCGCCGCACCCAGCCGCCGAAGCGCAGGTGGTGGCGGCCCCTCACCACGGTGGCGTTGTCGGTGAAGGTGAACAGGTTGTTGGTCTGGAAGAAGGGCGGATTGGGGGCCACGGCGAACGGGAGGCTGAAGATCAGCAGGCCGGGCGAGACGGCGTTGCCCTCGGCGTCAAGCTGCATCGGACGCGCGCCGCCGAAGCCGTCCAGATCGCCCAGGGTGACGTGCGAGCTGCGCAGCAGTCCGAAACGCGCCTCGTTCGACGGCCGCACCCAGGCCAGCGTGGCGTTCTGGAGCCGCGAGCGATTGTGCGTCAGGAAGTTGAGATAGAAGTTCCGGATGTCCCCCAGCGAGTCGCTGAAGGAGTAGCGGCCGAACAGGTCGTCCTTGTTGGTAAGCCGATGGTCCACCCGCACGCTGAACGCCGTCTCCCCCACCAGGTTGCTGGAGGCGGCGAAGTAGGGCGCCGTGCCGTCGGCCTGGTCCGGACCGGTGGGCAGCGGGTAGAGGTCCAGCAGCGGCTTGACCACCGCCGAGGCCCGCGCCCGCGCCGCCCGCGAGGGCACCCGCGCGTTGGAGCTCACGCCGAGACGCTGCCGCAGTCCCTCGAACGAGCCGAAGAAGAAGGTGCGGTCTTTGTGCACCGGCCCGCCGGCGGTCGCCCCGAACAGGTTGTTCCGCGCCGGGGGCTTGGGCTGGCCGTTGGCGTTGAAGAAGAAGCTGTTGGCATCGAGCGCCGAGTTGCGCAGGAATTCGTAGGCCGAGCCGTGCACCTCGTTCGATCCGCCCTTGGAGTTGACGTTGACGATGGCCCCCGCGAAGCTGCCGAACTCGGCCGCGTAAAGCTGCGTCTGGACCTTGAACTCAGCCAGCCCGTCAACCGAGATCAGCGACAGGCTGGAGCCCGACTGGCCGGTCGCGGTATCGCTGCCCGGCGACAGACTGATGCGCCCGCGCGAGCTGCCGCCGGCGTTGACGCTGATGCCGTCGATCAGGATGTGGTTCGACAGATCCCGCTGGCCGTTGACGTTGAACGCGCCGGAGGGCGAGGACGGCGCGTCCAGGCTGCGGGAGACGCCGGGGGCCAGGCGCGCGAGCTGCAGGAAGTCGCGGCCGTTGAGCGGCAGCTCCCGGATCAGCTTCTCGCCGATGACCGCGCCGGTTTCCGAGGTCTCGGTCTCAATCAGAGGCGCAAGGGCCCGGACCTGGGTTTGCTGCGGCAGGGGCGCGACCGGCAGGGTGAGGTCCACGCGCTGGGTGGCGTTGACGGCCAGGCGTACCTCTTGGGCCTCGGCAGCGGCGAAATTCGGCGCCGAGGCCTGCACGTGATAGACGCCCGGGGGCAGAAACTCGAAGGCATAGGCGCCGTCCACGGCGGTCTTCGATTCCCAGGTGAGGCTGGTAGCAACGTTGACCACTCGCACGGCGGCGCCCAAGACAGCCGCCCCGGACGGGTCGTGGACCGTGCCCACCAGGCGGGCGCGCTGGGCGTGCAGGGAAATAGTCAGCAGGAAGACCGGCAGCAGCAAGCGAGCCATACCTTCCTGTTATAGAAGGTTTGCGGGCGCATATCGTGTAAAATCTAACCGATGGCGCTCGCACGGGGAACGCGGCTGGGACCGTATGAAATCGAAGCTCCGATCGGGGCCGGGGGGATGGGCGAGGTGTACCGGGCGCGCGATCCTCGCATCGAGCGGGACGTGGCCATCAAGGTATTACCACCGGCCTTCGCCGCCGACACCGACCGCCTGCGCCGCTTCGAGCAGGAAGCGCGGACGGTGGGAGCGCTCAACCATCCAAACATTCTGACCGTATTTGATTTGGGAACCCACGAAGGGTCGCCCTACCTGGTCTGCGAGCTGCTGGAGGGGCAGACGCTGCGGGAGCGCGTGCAGGAAGGGGCCCTGCCGCAACGTAAGGCCATCGACTACGCGCAGCAGACGGCACGGGGCTTGGCCGCCGCCCACGCCAAAGGAATCGTGCACCGGGATCTCAAGCCCGAGAATCTATATATCACTAAGGATGGCCGGGTCAAGATCCTGGACTTCGGCCTGGCTCGGGTAGTGGGCGGGGACGCCACCAGCGCGGCTACGGTTACACAAGAGGGCACGATTCTGGGCACCGTCGGGTACATGGCGCCGGAGCAGGTGCGCGGGCAGCCGGCGGATGCGCGGTCGGACCTGTTCGCCTTCGGGGCCATCCTGTACGAGATGCTGGGCGGACGGCGGGCGTTCGGCGGCGGGTCGGGGGCCGACGTCTTGAGCGCCATCCTGAAAGAGGAGCCGCCGGAGCTGGCCGGAGCCGGAATGGGACTGGAGCGCATCGTCCGGCGGTGTCTGGAGAAGAGTCCGGAGGAGCGGTTTCAGTCGGCCAGCGACGTGGCGTTTGCGCTGGAGACGCTGTCGGGTGTGGCGACCCCGGCGGCGGCGACTCCGGCGCGGTCCCGGCGCTGGATGGCGGTGGCGGCAATCGCGACAGTGGCGGTGGGACTGGCCGCGGCGTACTGGGTGGGCCGGCGAACAGCGCCGGCCGCGGTTCCCACTTTCCAGCGGCTCACGTTCCGCCGGGGAGTGGTGCTTTCCGCGCGGTTCGCGCCGGAGGGCCAGAGCGTCGTCTACGGCGCGAGCTGGGACGGGCAGGCGCCGGAACTGTTCACAGCCCGGCCGGGCAGCCCGGAGTCGCGCTCTCTGGGTCTGCCCAATGCCGATGTGCTCTCCATCGCGTCGTCCGGGGAGATGGCTCTGCTGGCGAACCCCCTGAGGCGGGTGGGCGGCGGGCCGGATGAAGCCCGGGCGCTGTCACGGGCCTCGCTGGCAGGCGGCGGATCCCGCGAGGTGGTCAAGGAGGCGCGCGTGGCCGACTGGGGCCCAGACGGGAAGAGCTTGGCCGTGGTGCGGGTGGTCGACGGCCGCGACCGGATCGAGTTCCCCGTCGGTACCAAGCTCTACGAGACCTCCGAGTGGATTGGGGCCCTGCGGGTCTCGCCCGATGGAACGAGGCTGGCCTTCGCGGAGCGGCCGGAGGGGTTCGGCACCGACTGGTCGATTGCGGTGCTCGACCGCGGGGGCGCGAAGCGGAGCCTGGGCAGCGGCGGGGCGGCGGACTTCGTGGACCTGGCGTGGGGACCGGACGGCAAAGAGATTTGGTACGACGCGCGTCAAGGCGGCGAACCGGAGCTGCGGGCGGTCACGTTATCCGGCCGGCATCGAGTGGTGGCGCGGATCGCGGCGCCGGTGCGGCTGTTCGATGTCGCCGCGGACGGGCGGGTGCTTTTGGCGCGGTTGCACTTCCGCTCGGCGGTGGCCGGCATCCCGCCCGGGGAGCAGCGGGAGCGGGATCTGTCGTGGCTGGACGGTACGGAGCTGGACGGCCTCACCCCCGACGGCAAGACGCTACTGCTAACCGATTGGGGCGTGGGTGGCGGGGCGGGGGGGTGGTCGGTGTATCTGCGGAAGCTGGATGGCTCGCCGGCAGTGCGGCTGGGCGAGGGGCAGGCGCTCGACCTGTCGCCCGATGGGGCATGGGCAC
>JBGOUV010000399.1:0-6214 GCA_041477815.1 Terriglobia bacterium
CAGCACGCCGCAGTTTCCCGGGGATCCCCCCAACCAGGTGAACCTGGACAACAGCAAGGGCTTCGCCGTCGGCTACAACTGGCTGCTGCGGCCCAGCTTGATCTCGACCACGCGCTATGGCTATACGCGGCAGGGTACGGAGAACACGGGGATCCAGAGCCGCTCGGCCATCACGTTCCGGAACATCGCCGACCGCTACGGGCTGACCCGCGGCCTCGCCCAGATCCTGCCCACGCAGCACCTCAGCCAGGACTTCACCTGGACCCGCGGCGCCCATAGCGTGCAGTGGGGCGGCAGCGCCCGCAACGCCCGCAGCGACCGGCGGAACTACGCGCAATCCTTCCACGGCATCAGCACCAACTCCTCGTGGCTGCGGGGTATCGGCGCGGATCTCCACGACAAGCTTCCCGACCTGCGCTCCACGTTCCGCACCGCTTTCCGCGACGCCGGCATGGCCCTGCTGGGCATCCTGTCGCAGGGCACCGCACGGTATAACTACGATGTTCAGGGCAACGTCTCGCCGGAAGGAGCCCCGGTGGCCCGCAAGTTTGTCGCCGAAGACTACGAGATGTACGTCCAGGACACCTGGCGGGTGAACCGCGCTCTGACCCTCACCGCCGGGCTGCGCTATACCCTGATGCCCCCGGTCTACGAGGCCAATGGGGTGCAGGTGACCACCGACCAGTCCATCGGCGAATGGTTCAATCGCCGCGGCAGCCTCATGAATGAAGGTAAATCTCAGTTGGATGCTGGACGCCTGACGTTCATCCTGCACAACGCTCCGGGCGGGCGTCCGCTCTATCCGTTCCACAAGAAGAACTTCGCCCCCCGGTTGGGCCTGGCTTACTCGCCGCAGGCCCATGACGGATTCCTGAAGTTCCTGACCGGCGGGCCGGGCCGGACCTCCATCCGCGCTGGCTGGGGGATGTTCTACGACGTGTTTGGGCTGCCGCTGATCCGGCTATATGACTCGACCGCCTTCGGATTGTCGACCAGCATCAACAACCCGCCCAACATCCTGACCACCACCGGTTCGACCGCCGCGCCGCGTTTCACCGGGTTGTACGATCTGCCCGCCGCGCTGATCCCGCCCGCGACCAAGGGTGGCTTCCCGCAAACCTTCCCGACCGGCTGGCCATCACCAACAGCCTGGACGACACCCTGCAGCCGCCCTACAGCATGAACATGAACCTGTCGGCGGGCCGCGAGTTTTCCCATGGGATCTACATCCAGGGCTCGTACGTGGGCCGGCTGTCGCGCAAGTCCCTGGTCCAGCGCGACCTGGCCATGCCTACCAACTTAAAGGACCCAGCCTCGGGGATGACCTACTTTGAAGCGGCCCAAGCTTTGGTGCGGCTGATCAACTCCAACACCGCGGTAGGCAACGTTGCCAAGATCCCTTATTGGGAGAACCTGTGGCCCGGCGCCGCCAACTCCACCCTTACCGCCACCCAGCGCATCTTTAACGCTTACAAAGCCAACGCCCCGGATTGGACCTCGGCGCTCTACGACATGGACACCTCCTGCGGTCCGGCGTGCAGCAAGCTGGGCAAGTACGCCATTTTCGCGCCCCAGTTTTCGGCGCTGTCGGCGTGGAGCTCCATCGGCGGCGGCAACTACCAGGCCATGCAGTGGACCGTCCGCAAGCGCTTCTCGGGCGGCAGCCAGTTTGATTTCAACTATACCTACGGCAAGTCCATCGACCTGGCTTCGTCGACCGAGCGGGTGACCTCGTTTACCGGCTTCGTGGTGAACTCCTGGCTGCCCGGCCAGCGCAAGGGGGTATCGGACTACGACGCTACCCAGCAGTGGAATGCCAACTTCGTCTGGGAGCTGCCTTACGGCAAGGGAAAGCGGTGGGGCCGCGACCTTCCGGGCGCGGTCAACCAAATTCTGGGCGGGTGGCAGATCTCGGGGCTGTGGCAGCAGTCGACCGAACTGCCCGTGAGCGTGGGTAACGGGCGGTTCTGGCCGACCAATTTCAACATCACCGGCTGGGCCACTCAGACCGGGGTGGTGCCGGCGCCCCAAAAGAACAAGAACGCCCCGGCGGTAGCCGGCCGGGCCGGTCCCAATGTTTTCGGCGATCCAAACCCGGCCCTGAAGGCTTACGACTACACTCTCCCCGGCGAGACCGGCCAGCGCAACGGCGTCCGCGGCGACGGCTATTTCACCTTCGACATCGGCGTGGGCAAGCGCTTCGTCCTGCCGATGGAGGGTCACAGCCTGCAGTTCCGCTGGGAAACCTTCAACCTGCCCAACGCCACGCGATTCGATGTCAACACCCTGACCCTGGACCTGGGCAACACCGGATCGTTCGGGAAGTACTCGGGGCTGCTGACTAACCCGCGGGTGATGCAGTTTGCCTTGCGGTACGAGTTTTAGAGGGGCAGGCGGAAGGCAGAAGACAGAAGGAAGCCCCGACAGTTCTGGCGTTCTGTTTAGAATAGAGTTTGGAACAGCCGGTCTGGAACTTCGAGCAGGAGCCGTGGGACGAGTCTCCGGACGAGACCAGCATCAACCTGCGCGCGTACTTTGATCGCATGCCGGACGAGAAGATGCGGGAGTATCGGCCGGAGTGGACCGATCGGCAGGTCGTCGAGTGGGACGGCAACTTTCGCGACGACGGGGGTCTCATGATGGCTTGCTGTGAGCGCGAGGTTGAGATCAGGGAGTATCGGAGGGTGCTGGAAGGGGCGGTGCGGTACCGATCTCGTTAACACCTGGCGGGCTCCGGCGTCTTATCAGGCGCAAGGAGGCTTGCCATGAGAACACTAACAGCGTTGGTTCTGGCCGGAGTAGCTTATGCCGGCGGAGGTTTTTGGTTGACGTTGCATTCGGCGCAGTTGCCGCTCGGGAAGCAGATCCCGGACGCAGCGGTGCTGGTGGCGGCGGAGGGTTGCGCCTCGCCTGCGGAGGTGAAACTGACCGGGACGGCCGAGGGTATGGTCAACGGCGAGCGGCGGTCGGTGACGCTGAAGATGGTGCCCACGTCGAAGGCGGGCGTGTGGGCGGTGAAAAAGAGCTCCCTCGGAGAGGGCCGGTGGGTGCTGGCGATAAGAGCTGGGGTGACGACGGGGTACAGCATCGGCACGGTGGTGGAAGTGGGGCCGAACGGCGAGTACCGGGCCGGGCCGTCGCTCAGCGCGCAGGAGCTTCCCAGGCAGGTGGAGGCAGCGCTGAAGGCGAGGGCTGACTGATACTGAGCCGGCGGCGGGCTTCCAGGGCCAGCGAGAGTGCCTCGTCGGAGGTGGCGGCGAGGGCGGTCACGTGGCCCATCTTGCGGCCGGGGCGGGGGGTCAGCTTGCCGTAGAGGTGGAGCTTGACTTGCGGCAGGGCGCAGGCGCCGGCCCAGTCAGGCTCTCCCTGCTGCCACAGGTCGCCGAGCAGGTTGGCCATGGCCGCCGGGCGGAACTGCTCGGTCGAACCAAGAGGTAGCCCGCAGACGGCGCGGAGCTGCTGCTCGAACTGGCTGGTGAGGCAGGCGTCGAAGCTGAAGTGGCCGGAGTTGTGGGGGCGCGGGGCCAGCTCGTTGACGAGCAGGCGTCCGTCGCGGGCCAGGAACAACTCGGTGCACAGGACACCCACCACGCCCAGCTTCTCCATAACGCCTCGGGCGACGTCGACGGCTTCGCGGGCGGTGCGCTCCCCGATGCGGGCGGGCGAGACCGAGGTATCGAGGATGCCGCGCGTGTGGACGTTCTCGATCGGGCCGAACCAGGCGAAGGAGCCGTCCAGCGAGCGGGCGACGACGACCGACAGCTCACACTCGAAATCCACCCAGGCCTCCAGCACCGACTCGCGTCCGCCGATCCCCTGCCAGGCGGCGTCGATCTGATCGAACGAGGTGAGGCGGAACTGGCCTTTGCCGTCGTACCCGAAATCGGTGGTCTTGAGGACGGCGGGGAGGCCGAGGCGGGCGACGGCCTCGCGGAGATCCTCGGCGGAGCGGACGTGATGAAACGGCGCGACCGGGAAACCGTTGGCCGACAGAAACGTCTTCTCGCGGAGACGCTGCTGGGTGGTGTGGAGGACGGAGTGGGCGGGGCGGACGGGGCAATACTGCGAGCAGACTTCGGCGGCAGCGGCAGGGACGTTCTCGAACTCGAAAGTGACCACCTTCACCTTGCGGGCGAAGGCGGCGACGGCGTCCAGGTCGTCATAAGAGGCGGTGACCTCCACGTCGGCAATCTGGCCGGTGGGGGTGTCGTAGTCGGGCGAGAAGGTGCGGACGCGGTAGCCCAGGCGGCGGGCGGCGATGGCGAACATCCGTCCGAGCTGGCCGCTGCCGAGCACCCCGATGGTGGCTCCCGGCAGGATCGCGGTCATGGAAGGGTCTCGGACATCACGCGGCGGGCCTGGTGCGCGCGGAAGTTGTGGAGCTTGCGGCGCAGGTCGGGGCGCGAGTTGGCGAGGATGGAGATGGCCAGCAGGGCGGCGTTGATGGCGCCGGAGCGTCCGATCGAGAGAGTACCGACGGGGACGCCGCCGGGCATCTGGACGATGGAGAGTAGCGAGTCCAGGCCCTGGAGGGCGGCACTTTGGATGGGGACGCCGAGGACCGGGAGGACCGTGTGGGAGGCGGTCATGCCGGGGAGATGGGCTGCGCCGCCGGCGCCGGCGATGATGACCTCCAGGCCGCGCTTCTCGGCCTGGCAGGCGTATTCGCGCATCCATTCCGGGGTGCGGTGGGCGGAGACTACCCGGCATTCGTGAGGTACTCCGAATTCGTTCAGGGTGGCGGAGGCGTGTTGCAGGGTGTCCCAGTCGGACTTCGACCCCATGATTACGCCGACGAGGGGACGGGGCCGTTTGGCAGGCATGGGGAATCCGTCACTATATCAGAAAACATGGCGCCACCGGGAGCGTCCGGCCTCGCAGAATCGACTCACCCGTAGAGGAACGACGGGAACCGGGTGCGGTCTGCTGCAGGCACTTTTCGAGCCAGGCAGTACGTTTGTTCACCCCGCAGCTCCATGGGGAAACCATAATGCAGGAGTAGATCTTCGATGAGGTCCTTCGTCTCCACAGAGCGGCCGGGCCGAGTAATCAAAGACTCTACCCGAAAACCTCCGCATTGGACGAGCCGCGTGAGTTCGTCAGGCGTGTATTCGCGAATATGAGACGCTCCGTGGTCACCCTCCGGTCCCTCGGGATTGGGATACAGGGAGTAGGTGTACGGATTCGATGATCTCCACAAGATCTGCTCCAAACTGGAAATGCTGGCCGAATTTGGTGTGGTGATCACCAGCGCCCCTTCGGGCTCCAGCACACGATAGATCTCGAAGAGCATATGCATGGGGTCGGCCCTCAAGTGTTCCAGCAACTCGCAGGCAAGGACGGCCTCAAAGGAACCACTGGAATACGGAAATTCATCTTTTTCCGCATCAAACAGATCGGTCTCACAGCTAAGGATCTCGCGGCCGCCACAGGTCGCGATCTTCGGAACCTTAACGCCTTTAGGACCGAATCCCGCGGCCGAGATCTGGCGATATCCTGAGAAGCACTTCAGCGCCGGAGCGACGTGCATGTATGACCCGAGTTCAAGGCATCGGCCTGAGGTCTTGGATTTTGGTGTCAGCAGCACGGTGAGCGCCAGGCGATTGGCATGTGTTTTGACGTATTCCTTCGCCCTCGGATCCGGCTGGTCCAGGGTGAGGAAGAACTGTCTGACGGAACCGAAGTCGCTTGCGCTGAAGGGGAGTTGTTCCTCTCTTGAGCGATCGGCTAGGAAACGCAAGAGAGCGTTGACCGACCACAATCCGGCGCGAAGCATACTTCGGATCGCCCGAAGCGGGAGCACTACGATTCGCCTCATAGACGAAATAGCACGGGCGACCCAGATCTTGCTCCGTTACGCCAATTTGGGTTTCAGAACCTCGACCAGCTCGTGGACGGCGGCAGCGCTCTTGGCCAGCGCGGCGCGCTCGTCATCCAGCAATGTGATCTCGTAGATCTTCTCGATGCCGCGCTCGCCGAGCTTCACCGGCACGCCGAGGAAGATGCCGTTGCAGCCGTACTCGCCTTCGAGGTACGCCGCGCAGGGGAGCACTTTCTTCTTGTCCTTGAGAATCGACTCCACCATCTCGACCACGGCCGAAGACGGAGCGTAGTAGGCGCTGCCGGTCTTGAGGTACTTGACGATTTCGGCGCCGCCGTTGCGGGTGCGGTCGACGATCTTGTCGAGGGTGGCTTTGTCGAGCAGGTCGGCCAC
>JBGOUV010000592.1:0-2715 GCA_041477815.1 Terriglobia bacterium
CACCTGGGGCCGCGACAGTTGGAAATACGGCGCTGCCGCTACCTGGGTCACCGGCTCCTACGACCCCGGCCAGAACCTCCTGCTCTGGGGCACCGGCAATCCCGGTCCCGACTACCAAGGCGCGGTCCGCCCCGGCGACAACCTCTACGCCAACTCCCTGGTAGCCTTGGACGGCGACACCGGCAAGCTCCGCTGGCATTTCCAGTTCACCCCCCACGACACCCACGATTGGGACGCCAACCAGGTACCGGTGCTGGTGGATAACCTGGTGGTAACGGCCAACCGCAACGGTTTCTACTATGTCCTGGACCGCCGGACGGGCAAGTTCCTGAGG
Organism: Terriglobia bacterium; assembly: GCA_041477815.1. Lineage (GTDB taxonomy): Bacteria > Acidobacteriota > Terriglobia > Bryobacterales > JACQDG01 > JBGOUV01. Next base: position 335 of record JBGOUV010000592.1, read on the forward strand.
GCCATCGCCTACGCCAGGCAGACCTGGGCCAAGGCCCTCGACGATCGCGGCCGGCCAACGGTGCTGCCCAACACGACGCCGTCCCTCGAAGGGACCCCGGTCTACCCCGGCCTGCACGGCGGCACCAACTGGTTCAGCCCCTCCTACAGCCCGCAGACCAAGCTCTTTTACGTGGCGGCGAGGGAAGAGGGGACGCTGTTCTACGCCGGCGACGTTCAATACACCGCCGGAGCCCTCTACACCGGCGGCAGCTTCAAGGGAATCCCAGGCGTAGAACCGTCGGGTTCCATCCAGGCCCTGGAGGTGGAAACCGGCCGGCGCCGGTGGGAGTTTCCCCTGCAATCCCCACCCTGGGCCGGACTGCTGGCCACCGCCGGCGGCCTGGTCTTCGGCGCCGCCAGCGAAGGCTACGTCTTCGCCCTGGACGCCCGCACCGGCCGGCCTCTCTGGCGCTTTCAAACCGGCGGACCCGTCTTCGCCAACCCCATCAGTTATCTCAGCGACGGCAAACAGCACCTGGCCATCGCCGCCGGGCATTCCCTGCTATCCTTTGCCCTCCCGGACTGAAACGTGACCAAGCCCTATTGCATCGCCATCGCCGGAGGGTCCGGCGCGGGAAAGAGCTGGCTGGCCCAGCACCTTGCCCGCGAGCTCCAGGCCACGGTTCTCTGCCTCGACTCCTACTACCGCGACCAGTCGGCCCTGGAGCTGTCCGTCCGCCATCACCAGAACTTCGATACCCCGGAGCTGCTCGATTGGGACCTGATGCTGGACCAGTTCCAAACCCTCGCCGCCGGCCGCGAGATCGACCAACCCCTCTACTCCTTCGCCACCCACACCCGCACCGGCGAGACCCAGCGGATCAGCCCGCGGCCTTTTCTTATCTTCGAGGGCATCCTGGCCCTCTACGACCCCCGTCTGTGCGACCTCTGCGGGACCAAGGTCTTCGTGGAAACCGGCGACCCCCTCTGCCTTCACCGCCGCCTGGCCCGCGACGTGAAGGAGCGCGGCCGCACCCCGGAATCAGTCCGGAGGCAATACACCGAGCAGGTCCGCCCCATGTACTTACAGTACGTTCTGCCTACTCGCAAATTCGCCGATCTGGTGGTCCGAGGCGACGAGCCGGTGGAGGCCCTGGCCTCCCGCGTCATCGCCCACGCGCGCGGCAGGGCGGGCGCGCTCGCCCGCAGCCCGACCCCCAGGTCGGACCCGGCGCGTACCAAGCGGTCATAGAAATCGTCCAGGCGCCTCGCTGGCGGCTCCACCCTTCGCTTTCTCGACCTGGCGCAGGTCCAGAAACAGCTTTCTGGTTCGTGTCTCCGTTGGTGACGTCGTGACGGTAACAAAGCCCGCAGCCTCGTACCAGGACACCGCCGCCGGATACGCCTCCACGACCACGCCACGGCAGCCGATGGTTCCCCGAACGGCCAAAGCCAGCTCCAGCGCGTGCGTCAAGAGTTCGGCCCCGACCCCCCGCCCCTGGAACCGGCGGTCGACCGCCAGCCGCGCCAGCAACAGAACCGGCGCCTCTCGGTACGGTGAGACGCGGCGTCTCCAGTCCTCCGGGAACGAAGCCACCGGTATGCCGCTCGCGGCGAGCGTGTAGAAGCCGATCACAACCTTCGGCGCCTCGGCTACAGCCGCCACGTAAGTGGTTCCTACGGAGTGTCGCTGCTGGTTCTGCCAGGCAAACCGTTGCAGGTAGTGGTTCAACTCCTGGTCGCCACAGTCGAAAGAACTAACGATATCGGCTCTTTCCAGTCGCCGAATGAGCAGCGGCACGCTAGCGGCCGTCGAGGAGACGCCCGAGTTTCTCGGTCGGCTCCGCCGGCTCCCCCACCATCAAAGAGGCAAGGTTCTCCAACTCTTCGCGGGTCCACTCGATCTCCACCCGAGGGAGATCCAAGCCCGGAGCAACCCGCTCCAGCAGCGGCATGACCAGTTCGCGTACTGGCCCCTGGTCTCCAAAAGCTGCGATGCGGCGACCCCGGCGTCGCTCCGACACCGCCCAAGAGGCCAAGGCAAGCAGGTTGGACATCAAGACGGCGTTGCCCTCCACCTCCAGCTCGCCCATCAGCGACTGCAGCACGGCGGCATCCCTGGGACTGAGCTCAGCCTGAAATCGCATCCCTTGACCTCCTAATTAGCTCCTAATTAGATGATATGTGGATTTGATCCGGATGTCAAACCCTCAAAACTCCATCCGCAACCCCAACTGCATGACCCGCGGACTCCCCACCGTCGAGCTGATGACCCCCGCCGACACGTTGCCGATCGAGGCGTTGGGCTGGCCGAACTGCGGCGTATTGAACACGTTGGACGCCTCGGCCCGGAACTGCAGCTTGACCTTCTCGCGGATCGGGAAGTTCTTCATGAGGGAC
>JBGOUV010000066.1:0-21262 GCA_041477815.1 Terriglobia bacterium
AGGAGATACCGAGCGCAAATTTGCGCTCGGCGGAAAATGGGCGCCGCCTGGTGGGAAACGCCCTACCCGTAGATTTGATGTGGTGGGAGGTGTTGGTCCTATCCCAACATACGTTAGCGAACTGCTGAAGTGGAGTACTTAGCAGCTAACTCCAGGGTCCCTTGCCCCCCACCACCGGTTGGAGACCGACGCTGGTACTCCGCGATGGCCTTTAGCGCCTCGGCTCGCCGGCCCAGCAAACCATACCGGCGCGCGCCTGCCGGATAGGAGGCCCGCCCTTTTGCAGGGCAAGCTGCTTTTCCTCGAGAGCGAGAGCCTCCGGCAAACGACCCAGCTCGGCGTACACGTCGGCCAAGCGGGCATAAACTCCCCAGTCCTGCGGGTCCAGGTCGAGCGCCTGCTGGAAGTGCGGGATGGCGTCATCATAGCGGCGGGCTCGATACCGGATCCTGCCGAAAGTGGACTGCACGGGCGCGGAAAGCGGATCCCTCTCCTGGGCCCGCCCGATCTCAGTGCTAGAATGAGAACCGACGATGAACATACGGCGCCGCTGGGCCAGGCTGGTGTGCAGTTGGGCGGCTTTCTCCGTGGTGGCGCGCTGTCAACCGGCTTCGTTTGCCGACCAGCTCTACCCGGTACTCGAAAAGGCGGCCTGCCGGAACTGCCACAACCCGGAAGGCGTGGCATCGCCCACCCGGCTCCGCTTTCCGGAAGAGGGTGTTCCCAAGAACCGCGTGGAGGCGTTCGGCAAGTCGTTGGTCGAGCTGGTGGACCACCAGAACCCGGACAACTCCCTGCTGCTGCGGAAGCCGACCAACCGCATCCCACACACCGGGGGCGAGCGCATCCGCAAGGGCAGCGCGGAAGAAGCGGCGCTGAAGTCCTGGATCGGCTACCTGTCCGCGCTGTCGGGTCCCGACCTGGCCGCCGCCCTGCGCTACAAGCAGGAAGAGGCCGCCGGCCACGGCGCGGTCCCCCGGGTGGTGTTGCGGCGCCTTACCCATAGCCAGTATAACCACACGGTGCGCGACCTGCTCCGCGACACCACCAGCCCGGCCACTCAGTTCCCGCCCGAGGACTACGTCAACGGCTTCAAGAACCAGTATCAGGCATTGTCGGTATCACCGCTGCTGGCCGAGGCCTACGGTCTGGCCGCCGAGAAACTCGCCGCCAACGCCTTCCGCCGCGGCGACTCTCGCGGGTTGATTCCGTGCCAGCCCGGCGCGGGCAACGAGGCCGCTTGCCGGACCCGGTTCATCGAGTCCTTCGGCCGCCGGGCGTTCCGCCGTCCGCTGGAGCCGGAAGAGGTCGCCCGCTATCGAACCATCTTCCAGGCCGAGAAGGAGCTTCTGCGGGGGGCGCAGGCGGTGATCGAGTCCATGCTGCAATCGCCGAACTTCGTATTCTGGCTCGAGGAAACCCCCAACCCCAAGTGGAGGTCCTACGCCACGGCGGCCCGCCTGGCGTACTTCATCTGGGATACTTCGCCGGACGAGGCTCTCCTCGACAGCGCGGCGCAGGGCGATCTCGACACCCCCGCCGGCATCGAGCGCGTCACCCGCCGCATGCTGGACGACCCCAAGGCCCGCGAGGGGCTGGACGAGTTCGTCTCCCAGTGGCTGCGCTTCGACCGCGTCCTGACGGCCTCCCGCGAGCGGCGCTACTACCCGCTGTTCAGCCGCGAGCTGGCCGTGGCCATGACCGAGGAGTCCCGGCGCTTTGTGGGCGACCTGGTGTGGGGCGACCGCAACTTCATGCAGGTTTTCTCGGCCGGTTACGGCTTTATCAACTCCGACTTGGCCGCGATATACAAGGTTGCCCCGCCCGCCCGCGACTTCGATCGGGTGGAGTTCCCGCCGGAGTCCGAGCGAGCCGGTCTTCTCGGTCAGGCGTTGTTCCTCACCCTGACCAGCAAGCCGGAGGACACGGCTCCCACCGGCCGCGGCCTGTTCATCCGGGAGCAGTTCCTCTGCCAGCAGGTGCCGCCTCCGCCTCCCGGCGTCGACACCAATCTGCCCCCGGTGGAGGAAGCGAAGCCCGTCACCAATCGGGAGCGGCTGGCCGCCCACACCACTAATAAGACCTGCGCGAGCTGTCACCACCTCATTGATCCGATCGGGTTCGGCCTGGAAAAGTTCGACGCCATCGGCATGCGCCGCGAGAAGCACAAACTGCTCTTCTATCCGCAGGTGCAGGCCGCCGCGGCCCGCCGGGCCAAGCCCACGGAAGTGCTGCTGGACATCGACACGGCGGGCTCGGTGGCCGGTCTCCCGGATTCGCAGTTTACGAGCCCGCGCCAGCTTGGCGAGCTGCTTGCCCGAACGCCGCAATGCCAGGAGTGCGTGGTAAAGCAGCTTTTCCGGTACATGGCCGGACGGCAGGACACCCCGGCCGACCGGCCGGCGCTCAGCCAGGCGCTGGAAGATTTCCGAAATTCGGGGTTCCGATTCAAAGAACTGGTGGTATCCTTAGTCCAAGCACGGAGGACGGTTGATGTCGCAAGTCATCACCAAACGAAGTAGGCTGTCCCGCAGGATCTTCCTCAAAGGCCTGACCCTTTCGCAGGCGCCGGTACTGGTCGGACTGCCACCGCTGGTGTCGATGTTCAACTCGGTGGGCACGGCCTATGCCGCGGAGACGGCGGCGCGTCCCGTCGAGAAACGGTTCGTGTTCTGGTTCAACGGCAACGGCATCCCGGAGCGCTACTGGATTCCCAGCCGGGCCGGCGCCGACTACGACATAACGCCCTGCCTCACGCCCATCGCGCGGCTGCGGGACAACGTCCTGGTGCTGAGCGGGCTCGACAACTCCGCCGTGGGCGGCATCGGCGGCGACGGCCACGCTTCTTCGATGAGCGCGCTGATGACCTGCACCCGGTACACCGGGCGCGGCCCGGGCGGTCCGTCGTTCGACCAGATCCTGGCCGGGAAGCTGGGCGACGCCTCGCGGTTCCGGTCGCTACAGGTGGGCGTCTCGCAAGAATCCTTCGGCGGCTCCATCCAGAAGAATATGAGCTGGGCCGGTCCTAACCGCCCGCTGCCGCCGGAAGAGATCCCGCACCGGCTGTTCGACCGCCTGTTCGGCGCCCGCGACCAGGGTTGGATTCGCCGGAAGCGAAGCATCCTGGACGCCGTCCGCCAGGACGCCACGCTGTTGCGGCAGGGTCTCCCCAAGGAAGACGAGCTGCGGCTGGACGAGCACCTCTCGTCGATCCGCGACCTGGAGCGCGCCGTCGCTTCCCTGCCCCCGGACTACCAGAAGATCCTGGAGCCGGAAGAAGACTTCGACCTGAAGGACTGGCCGCGCATCGCCAAGCTCCAGAGCGACCTGGTGGCCTACGCCCTGGCCACCGGCCAGACGCGCGTCGCCAGCTACATGCTCAGCAAGTGCCAGGGCCTGGCCCGCTTCCCCTGGCTGGGCCACACCGCCGCCCGTCATCACGACTACACGCATCGGGACGGCAAGGCTCCGGGCGAGAAGGGTCCGGAAGGCCAGCGCATCCTCCGCGACATCTGCCGCTGGCACGTCGAGGAGTTCGCCTACCTGGTCGCCAAACTCAAGTCCATCCCCGAGGGCGCCGGTACGCTGCTCGACAACACCGTGCTGGTGTTCGTCCACGAGCACGCCGAAGCCGGCCCGCACAAGAACAACGGCATGATCGCGCTGGTGGCAGGGAGCAAAGACAAGCTGACCCTGGGCCGTCATACGCGGCTGGCCGGCACGATTGGCGACTTGTACCTGACGTTGTCGGACCACGTGCTGGGGGCGGGGCTGGGAAAGTTTCCCACGGCGAACCGGAAGCTCGGCGAGATCCTGGTGTAGAAAAATCACTCCCGGTGTAATACGGGATTGCTAAAGGCTGATCGCTAACGGCTAACAGCTCCTTTTCCAGATTGAAATCAGATACTCGATGAGGCCCCACCGGTCGTCGGGCGACAGCGACGGGCCGATCACGCGGTTCCTCGTGGACCCATCCTTGAACTCGTGACCATGCCTCACCGCACCGACCAGCGCGCCGCCTACCACCCCCCGCCGGCAGGAGCACTGCTACTCACAGCCTCACCAGCTCGCCGGTGGCGGCCGAGCGGTAGGCGGCCATCAGGATCTCGATGCCCTCGGCGGCGCGGGCGGCGGACATGTCGCTTTCACGGTTTTGATCGAGGCAGTCGAGGAAGTAGGCTGCTTCGGTGATTGGGGAGGCCAGGGAGTCGACCAGCCAGGTCGGCTTGGGCTTGACGCCGGATTCGGCCTGCGTGCTTTTCCAGAAGCCCATGGGGTCGGCGGGGTTAACCGGCGGGGGCGTCCAGGGGGGATCGTCGTTGTAGAGCTCGAGGCGCGGCTGGTAGGCGTCGATCCGGAGAGTGGCCCGGGAACCTATTAACAGGAGACGGTTGGGACCGCCGGCGGGATCGCTCGACCAGCCGATGCGGCCGGCGGTGAGCGTGGCGGTGAGACCGCCCTCCAGGGTGAGGGCGATCATGCCGAAATCCTCTACGTCGTTACGGTGGTGTTCGGCGAAGAAGTAGTTGGAGGTGGTGGCCCACACGGTTCGGACCGGGCGGTTGGTCAGCCAGGCCAGCAGAGCCAGGGAGTAGACGCCGGTGGTCATCAGCTCGCGCTTGGAGTCAACGAACGTGAAGCGTCGCGGAGGGAAGTGCTCGCGGCGGGGAGGTGCGAGAGGGGCGGTCCCAGCCTGGCCTTTGGCGAACAGGAGGTCGCAATGGATGGAGCGCAGCTCACCCAGGCGTCCGGAAGCGACCACCTGGCGGGCCCGGGCGGCCCAATGCGAGCGGACCATGGTGTCCATGTGGCTGCGGACGCGGGACTCACGGCAGGAGGCGACGATGGCGCGGGCGTCCTCGGCCGAGGCGGCCAGGGGCTTATCCATAAAGATGTGCTTGCCGGCGCGGGCGGCTTGGACGGCGATGCGGCCGCGTCGCTCGAGGCCTACGGCGATGGAGGCGATGTGGACGTCGGGGCGGGCGAGGGCGGCGTCGAGGTCGGGCAGGAAGGGGAGGCCGAGGCTGCGGGCGAAGCGGTCGTCGCGGTCTTCCACGACGCCGATGAGCTTCGAGCGCGGGTCGGCGGCGAACAGCGGGGCGTAGTTCTCCTGATGGGTACGGCCGCCGGCGATGAGCAGGACTCCGTACATATCAGCGCTCCACGTCTACGGGGACGCCGGCGGCGAGCGAGCGCTCCAGGGCGCGGGCGAGTTGGGGATCGGCGCGGCCGGGCTGGAAGGATTCGGGGTGGTCCTGGTGGCGGAGGGTCCCATGGTTTCCGATGACGAGGAGGTCGGCCAGGGGGGTGGGATCCCGCAACGTGGCGGCGGTGAGGAGCGCCGTTTGGCCGGCGGAAAACTCGGCCAGGGCGGTGATCTCGCCCCCGCGGACGCCGCCCAGGGCATAGACCCGGGTTAGCGGGCTCTGGAACCATCCGGCCGCCGTAGTCAGGGCCTCGGCCAGCGTGGGTAGCAGCAGGCCGTGGTCGGGGGAGAGCAGAAAAAACGCGCGCAAGGCCACCGGCGTGCCGATACGCTTTTGGGTGAGCGCCTCCTGGACGCTGCCGCCGAGCCAGGTGAGATAGGCCATGCTGGCGACGTATTCTAGCACCCCGGTTGGGCGGCGTGGTCTTGCTTAGAATTCCAGCCTCGCGTTGAACTGCACCACCCGCGGTGTATTCGCCTGCGAGCTTACCCGGCCGAAGTTCGCGCTGGTGATGTTGGCGCCGATGCCGCCGAACCGGACATTGTTAAAGAAATTGAAGGCGTCGGCCTGGAGTCCCAGCTTCCAACTCTCGCGGATCCGGAAATCGCGGCGCAGGCTGAGGTCCTGGTTGAATGCGAAGGTCTGGCGGAGGCCGAAGGCCATGGTCCGGGGTGTGTCTCCGTAAGTGAACGCCGCCGGCGAGGCAAAGGCGCGCACATCGATAAAGGACGGCGGAGCGGCGCCCAGGATGTCTCCCGTACCATAGTCGCCGTTGATGCGCACGGGTCCCGAAAAGCTCCGGTTGTAGTCGGCGTAGCAGGCGCCGGCGTTGACCAGGCTGCACGTGGGCACGATGGTTCCCAGCGGCTGGCCGGTACGGAACGTGGCGATCCCGGAAAGCCGCCACCCGCCGGCGAGGGCTTTTACCGCGCGATGGCCGTTCTTGCCGACGGGTAATTCGTAGACGAGAGTGGCGTTCCACACGTGGGTCTGGTCGTTGACGCCGATGGCCTTCTCGGTGACCCAGTGGTACGCCGACCGGGTGCCGCCGGTGTCGTCGATCTGCTTGCTGAAGGTGTAGTTGAAGTTCACAGTCAGGCCGTCGGCGCGTCTCTTCTGGACCGTGAGCTGGAGGGAGTTGTAGTTCGAGTTGCCGATGTTTCCGTAGGGGTCGGTGACGCCGGAAAACTGCGGGAACGGGCGGATCATCTGGCCGATGGCGCCCGCAAAGTTCGAGAATGGCAGGCTGATGCCCGGCACGATGGCGTTGGCGGCGGCGATATTCGCCGGAGTCGCGTTGGAGCGGAGCAGGTTGCCCAGGGCGTTGTATTTCGGATCGATCTGGTTCGACCAGAAGGCGCGACCCCCGCCCCCGAGATGGTGGCCGTTGCTTCCGGCATAGCTCGCGCCCAGCGTCAGTGAAGAGGTCAGGGAATGCTGCAGGCCGAAGTTCCAGTTCTGATAGCGGGGAGGACCGGTGTCGGGATCGCCGTAGGTCAGGCTGCTGCCTTGCGGCACCGTGGTAGTGAAGCCGGCATTGAGCGTCGGATCGAAGAACGGGGCCTTCTGATAGCGAGGCACGCCGTCGTCCCAGTCGAAGGCCGGCGAGATGCCGCCGTCCAGGCTGGTGAAGCTGGGACTGGCCGTGTAGCCGAGCCGGCCGGTGCCGTTCCGGGCGCCATCCCGGCCGCCCACCGCCCCCCGGCGCGTGTACATGAGCGCATAGCCGGCGCGGATCACGGTGCGGGGGGTAAGACTGTAGGCGATCCCCAGGCGGGGCCCGAACAGCTTGCCCTTGGTTCCGATCGTGGTGCGGCACTTGCAACTGTTGGGTCCGTCGCCGGCGAACTGCAAAGCGCCCAGGCGGCCTCCCGCCGCCGGATTCGGCAAATCCGGATTCATAAACGACATGATGTCGTGCTTCTCCTTGAACGGCTCCATGATGTCGTGGCGCAGCCCCAGGTTCAGGGTCAGGCGCGGCGTCACCTTGAAGTCGTCCTGCAGCCACCAGGAGTAGCTGTGGAACCGGCCACCCGTGGCCAGCACATAGTCCTCGGTAATACTAGTGGTGTTGAGCAGGCCCAGCAGGAAGGCGGCATAGGAATTGCCGGTATTGGTGAGAAGCGCTCCGGCGGCGTTGAACCCGGCGGTTTGCGTATTGCTGAAGCCGAACTGGGCGATGGTACCGTTGTGAGGGCGGTCGAATTCGTTGGCCTGCAGGCGCTGCGCCTGAAATCCGATGGTGAGGGCGTGCTTGCCGCGCACCCACTGCACGTTGTCCTGCACGGTGTAGGTATTCAAGGCTTCGGTGAACGCCCGGGCGTCGGTGCCGCGCCATTGCAGGGGGGCGTTGGGCCCGGCGAAGGCCACCTCCGGGAAGGAGGAGTCCGCTTCTCCGGAGGGCAGTCCCTTGAAGCCGGCCTTCAGCGGGTACTGGCCGTCGATGGTGGCATTGGTAATGGGAACCCAGAGGCGGGAGTAGTTCGCGCTCAACTGCGTCAGCAGCGTGGGCGTGATCACGTAGGTGTACCTGGCCTGGCCTGCCGTGGGGACCTCATCCACCAGGCGGGTCTCCGTATACGGCAGCGGCAGCGAGGTCTGCGGATTGCCTCCTCCCCGGTAGGGAGTCGCCTGGCTCCTTTTTCCATGATTGAACAGGAAGGAAAGCCGGTGCTTGTCCCGAAGGCTTACGTCCACCTTGTTGTTGGTGTTGTTATTGTTGAACCCGATAGGCACTAGGCCGAGGTAGTTGTTCTGCAGGTTCCCATTGCTGGGATTGGGCAGGAAAGACTGAAAATAATTGGAGATGGAGGAAATCCGGTTCGCCGGGATCAGGTTGTTCGCAAACTGCTGGCGCGTGCAGGGCCCGGCGGCGCAACTGGTCGACTGCGGGTCGTAGACCGCCACCGGCAAGGCGCTGAAATTACCCTGTCGCTGGGCCACGGTTGGTATCGATACGAAGCGCGCGGCCGATTCGATGCGGTGACGGTACCCGTCATAAGAGCTGAAGAAGAAAATCTTGTTCTTCTGGATCGGCCCGCCGATGGTGAAGCCGAACTCGTTCTGGTTTTCCTTCGGCCGGAAGGTAGGGAAGAATCCCCGGGCGTCCAGGACGGTGTTCCGGAAATACTCGAACGCCGAGCCGTGGAACCCGTTGGTCCCGGACTTCAGCACAAAGTTGGAAGCGCCCTGTCCGCTATACATAGCCGAGGCGCCGGCCGTCTCCACCTGAAACTGCTCCACCGCTTCCACCGAGATTCCTTGGGTGATGTTGCGGCCCTCTCCCTGCTGGACCGGGTCGGTAATGGCAATACCTTCAATGTAGACGTCGGTCGAGAAGTCCTGACCGCCCATCACGTTGCCCCATCGTCCCACCGACTGCACGCCCGGCTGGAGGTAGATGAACGAGAGCGGATTCCTGGGTAGCCCGCTGGCCGACATAGCCAGGGGCAGCGAGCTATACTCGTCATTCCGCATGGTCTGGCCGAGGCGGGCGTCGGCGGTGCTGAGCATGGGAGGCGTATCCGACACGGTAACCTGTTCGGTCGTCGCCCCCACCCGCAGCGTGAGGTTCAGCCCCACGATGCTGAGAGCGTCCACCACAACGTGCTCCTGCACCAACATCTGGAAGCCGTCGGCCGATACCGACACGTTGTATTCTCCGGCCGGCAGCGGCGCGAGCGAATAGACACCGGCTCCGGTGGTCTGGCGGGTGGTCTTGACCCCGGTGGCCACGTTCGTCGCCACCACCGTGGCGTTGGGGATCACGGCGCCGGTCGGATCCGAGACCGTACCTTGGATCGAGCCCCCGCCGCCGATCTGGGCCATCAGATGCAGCGCGCCAGCGAACGCGCAGACTAGAAAACTCACTTGTTTCAGGTACACGGATTGCCTCCCTCCCAGCGTGGCTGGAGATTCGCACACCGGAGCCCCGGAGGCAAGGAGATTGTGACGGTCGCCGGGCGTTACTCTTACCGAAACGACGGGTCAAGGGGGACAAACGCCGCCAAGTGATTCATTGTAAATTGGTTACCTGCACTAGGGAAGGCGCTCAAGAGCGTCTCTTAACTGGACGCGGCTACGGCCGTGTGTTATAAATAGCGAAACACTATGACTCGCTCCAGCCAGAGCCGCTACATCGTCAAGTCGGTGGTCCATGCCGCCGAGATTCTGGGCGCCTTCCGCTCGGAAGGCGAGGTGCTGCGCCTCCGCGACGTGGTGGCGCGCACCGGCTTTCACAAGGTGATGTGTTTTCGCATCCTCTACACGCTCCACCTGTGCGGATTTCTAGAGAAGGTGGGGGAGAACCAGTACCGGGTTATCTCCAGCCTGCGTCCGAACCGGCGCTACCGGATCGGCTACGCCTCGCAGGGCCAGGATTCGTCGTTCCCGCGTGAAGTGGCGGCGGGGCTCGTCCGCGCCGCCGAAACCGCGCGCGTGGAGCTGGTGGTGGTCGACAATCGCTACGACCCCCGCACCGCCCTGCGCAACGCCGATCAACTGGTTCGCGAGGAGGTGGACCTGGTGATCGAGTTCCAGACCGATGAGGCGGTGGCGCCCGCCATCGCCGGGAAGTACATGGCGGCCGACATACCCATGATTGCGATTGACATTCCGCATCCGGGCGCGACCTATTTCGGCGCGAACAACTATGAAGCCGGACTGATCGGTGGCCGGCGCCTGGGCCGCTGGGCGAACCAGCACTGGGAAGGCGCGGTGGACGAGATTATCATGATCGAGATTTCCCGGGCGGGGTCGGTCCCCCAGGCCCGGATTCGCGGCATGCTTGCCGGCATCAACGACACGCTGCGGCACATGGATCAGTGCCGGGTGGTCCAGGTGGATGGCGACGGGCAGTTCCGGACCACGCTGGATTGCATCCGCAAGCACCTGCGCACCTCGAAATCGAAACGCCTCCTGGCCGGCGCGGCTACCGATCCGAGCGCGCTGGGAGCCTTACGCGCCTTCGAAGAGGCGGGACGCGCCGCCGACTGCGCCGTGGTCGGCCACAACGCCGAACCGGAAGGCCGCGCCGAGTTGCGCCAGCCGCGCACCCGCCTGATCGGCTCGGTCGCCTACTTTCCAGAGAAGTACGGCGCCGGGGTGATCCGGCTGGCGCTCAACATCCTGGCCCGCAAGGCGACGCCCCCGGCCGTGTTCATCAAGCACCAGCTCATCACCCCGGAGAACGTAGATCACTTCTACCCTAACGACGAGCTGATGGGCGTGACACGCAGTCCGGTCCATTCCGGATAACTTTGTGCAACAATTATGACCATGCTTCCACGATTACCCGTCTTCGCGCTGCTCCTCGCAGCCGCGTGCCTGCCTTCCGCGGCCCAAAGGCCGGAGTTCAAGCCCACGCCCGAGGCGCCGCCCATGCCTAAGGCCCTGATGAAGCTCCCCCGGACCAACATCACCCGCGCCAAGTATCCGGCGATCGACTTCCACCTCCACGGACGGGCGCTGCGGACCGCGGCCGACTACCAGAAGATGGTCAAGTTGATGGACGACACCGGCATTGGGGTGATCTGCAACATGGACGGCGGATTCGGCAAGCAGTTCGACCAGGCCATGAAGGTCGGCGAGCCCTACCGCGACCGCATCATCCATTTCGCGCGAGTGGACTTTCAAGGGATCAACGACCCGGGCTGGTCCGAGAAGGCCGCTGCGGAGCTGGACCGCTGCTTTCGCGCCGGCGCGGCCGGGCTGAAGATCAACAAGGTGTTGGGGCTCGATCTGAAGAACCCCGACGGCACCTACATCCAGTCCGACGACCCGCGCTTCGATCCCATCTGGGCCATGTGCGCCAAGCACAGCAAGCCGGTGATGATCCACACCAGCGACTCCTACGGCCGCTTCCTTCCCATCGGTCCCGAGAACGAGCGCTATGAAGCCGGCCTGTGGCGCAGCAGCCCCGCGGAGAACTACTACCAGACCGGCCACCCGAGCCACGAAGTCATCGAGAAGGCGCGCGAGAACATGCACCGCAAGCACCCCCAGACGCGCTTCGTCAACGCCCACGTGGCGATGTTGTACTACGACATGGATAAGGTGAAGGCCCTGCTGGACAAGTATCCCAACGCCGACGTCGAGATCTCGGCCAGCGTGCAGGACCTGGGCCGCGCCCCCCGCCTGGTCCGCGAGTTCTTCCTGCAATTTCAGGACCGCATTATCTTCGGGTCCGACGGCAACCCCGGCCGCGGGATCGAAGAGTTCTGGGTGCCTCATTGGAGGTTCCTGGAGACCTATGACGAGCACTTCGACCACCCGGCCCAGTTGCGCGGGCCTTTGGGAGCCCCATTGCACGGCCGCTGGAAAATCTCCGGCATCGGTTTGCCCGACGACGTGCTCCGCAAGGTGTACTACGCCAACGCCCTGAAGTATCTGCCGTCGGTGCGGGGGTCGATCGAGAAACAGCTCGCCGCACGTCGGTAACCTGTCGCCTCGGCCAGACTTATTCGGCCCCAGAGGAGCGATACGGCCGCTCTCTACGATGCGTCGCAAAACTGTCGAGCCTGAAGTCAGTTCGGTGACTGAAATCAAGTGGTGCCAGCCGGCGAGAAGGGCCTGCCAGAGTCTCCGGGCGGACTTGCATCGGGCGGCCACTGGAACTATCATGCGTATGCGCAGCGGAGGGACCTATGGACCTTAAGGCGGCTGGCTCTAAAGCGGTCAACAAGAAGAGCGGACAAAAGTCTCTCCCACGCAATTTGTATTGCGAATCCTGGGAGGAGATGGAGTGGGATAGCGGCAATACGCTTCAGAGTCTGGATAAGATCCGCAAGATACTGGAATCGGACGCGGAAAATGCTATCAATTGGTACTACACCAAGAATAGGGAGGAAGGTTTGGTGTTCCCAGGCGTTGCGCCTGGCGGCGGTGGTATTGGGCGGCGTCGGCGCGGTAATTCCCTTCGTGGCAACGACGGGAGTGGCCCTTAAGGGAACGGGGGTTGATGCGCAACTGGAGATGCTGAGGATCAACCAGTGGGGCTACGTCTTTCTCGTCGCAGCCGGCTCCTGCGTGGCGGTGGACAAGTTGTTCGGCTTTTCGACCTGCTGGATCAGGTTTGTCGACGCGGCCATGAGGCTGCAGACGGTGTTGGGCAAGTTCCGCGTGGAGTGGTACAGGCAGATGGTGCTGGCGGATTTGGAAAAGCAGGGCCCCGCAGGCGTAGGCAAGTTGTTTGACACTTTGCTGGATTTCACGGCGAAAATCCGGGAGGTGATTGAAAAGGAAACCGGCGATTGGATCGCGGAATTCCGCTCCAACCTGACCAAGCTTGCAGAGGACACCAAGGCGATGCAGGAGGCGCGGGAAAAACAGGTCCAGGGCCAGGTGGAGCAGGTCCGGCAGTTGGCGAAGGAGCGGGAGCAGAAGTCCGGGGCCATTGTGGTCACGATCAAGAACTTGGGGACCTTGGGGGCGGGCTTCACGTGGTCACTGGAACTGGATAACGAACCTCGGAAGGCGAGCATCGAGCGGGCACAGTTCATCTTGAAAGGGCTCGACCCGGGAACCTACCTGGTTTCTGCCCGCGGCGCTTCCAACAACAAAATAGTGCAGGCAGCGCTGAACGTGACCGTGGAGCCAGGCAAATCGGCGCCGGCTGAGTTGGACCTGCAGTAGGGGCTACGACCTCCCTCAGAACTGCAGGCGTAAGCGGAGCTCGATGGTACGGGCTCCCAGATAACTTCTCGTGCTCGAGATGACTCCGACTGTTCCCGGGGAGGAGATGTTAGCGGCGGGGTTGGAAAAAGTCGGGTGATTGAACACGTTCTGGATGGCGGTCATGAAGGTGAAGTTGATCCGCTCGCGAACTTTGAAATTCTTGGAGACGGTCAGATTGTGGACGTGCAGCCCGGGTCCCTCCAGGGCGTACTGCGCGGTATTTCCGTAATTTCCCGGCCGGGGCACCGCGAACGCCGAGGCGTCGAACCAGCGCTCCAGGGTGCGCTGCTCGGTCGGAAGATTGCCGTCGCGCAGCCGGTCGGGACGGCCGCCGGTGGTGTTGGTATTGGACGGATCCGAGCCCGCGAAGCTGGGCGTGAAGAACCCGCCGGATTCCATAATGGCAATCCAGTTGGCCTGCCAGCCTCCCAGAGCCAGGTCGACCACGCGCGGAGCATTGGTCAGGAAGGTCTTCCCATGACCGAAAGGCAGAGTCCAGGCGGCGTTGGCCACGCTCCGCAACCGCGAAGTGTATTGATCGTGACTCCACTGCAGGGGCGCGTACGGATCCTCGATGCCTTGGTAGTTCAGGAAATTCGAGGTGTAGGTGAAGTGCGCGTTGAAGACCAGTTGGCCCATCTTGCGCCGGCCCTCGATCGAGAACGCGTTGTAGTTCAGCGACCCATTGTTGCGCCCGATCGTGGCGCCGACGAATTGCGGATACGGCCGCCGGTTCTGATTGAACGGCGTGAGGCTGGCCGGAGGCTTGTTGATGTTGACGTTGTAATTCAGCCCCCGATCGCGCGCGCCCACATAGGAAGCGCGAATACCGATGTTCTTGATCTGCCGCTCGATGGAGAAGTTGAACTGGTGAATCCTTCCGTTCCTGGTCTGTGCCGGGTAGCCGGTAGCGCTCTGCGACGCAATTTGGCCCGCTCCCGGCGGAAACGGGTTGGGGAACATGAAAAGCGCCTGTCCGTTCTGGATCGAATTGAAGAAGCTCTCGCTGAGCTGAAATGGTCCGCTGGAGATCACTCTGGCAAAGCGCCCGAGGGTTTCCGTGAAAATCCCATAGCTGCCGCGAAACACGGTCTTTTCCCCGAAAGGCCGCCAGGCGGCGCCGAACCGGGGAGCCAGGTTGCGGCGCGAGGGTGATTCCTGGGGATTTCCGGCTATCACCTTGATCGTATTGATCGGATACAAGGGGCTGATCTTGCTCACCGCGCTGTCCCGTACGATCACGTTGCCCGTGGCCGGATCCCAGTTGTTGATCAGGCCATCCGCATAATCCCCTGGCCCGAAGTGGTCCCAGCGCAGGCCCAGATCGAGCGTCAGTTGACTCGAGACCTTGAAGGCGTCCTGCACGAACAGGCCGAGCTCGCTGTCGGTTCTCTTGCGGCCCACCAGGGGATTGAGACGCGAGCTCTGAAAGGGGATTCCCAGAAGGAAATCGGCGTAGCTGAAACCGGTGTAGGAGCCGTTGAACGTGAAGCTGCCGTAGGATCCGTCGGGAACCAGGGCGCTGTAGGAGGACTGCGGTTTATACTCGCCGCCCACCTTGAGGACGTGCCTGCCCTTGGCCCAGGTCAGCGTATCGGCAAAGCCCCAGTCCCGGTCGTCGTTGGTGATGCCGCCCGCCTGGATGGCGATATTCGAGAAACCCGAAATCGCCATGATGGGAAATCCCATGGCGCTGAGGCCCTGCGGGTTTACTCCCTGAATGCCCAGCTCCTTGACGGCCTGGTCGCCCTTCACCGGCGAGACGCCGTGGACGGGGTCGCCGTCCTTGAGAGTCTCCTTGTACAAGCCGAACCGAACCGTGTTCACAAGCGCCGGCGTGAACACGTGGGTGTCCTCCACCGTCATGTGGAAGTTAGGGCGGGTCCGGGTCCGGATCAGCGCGGGATAATCGATGTAACGAATGTAGCTGCCCCAGATCATGCTGAGCCGGCCGTGAATGGTGTTCTTGTCGGAGATCTTGTGGTCCACGCGCTCGGTGATGTAGTCCCACCACCTCACATCGCCGGGATAGGGGAAATTGTAGCCGAAGTTGCGGGCCTGATCGTGCGGGCCGCCCTGGTTCGGCGGCGGCATGTAACCGCTCTGCACTTTGGACGAGACCCCGTTGAAACGGCTGGCGGGAATGATGTTGCCGGGGAACGCCGTATTAGTGTTGAACGGATCTCGGACGGTGACCGGCCTTGTACCCGTAAGCAGCTCCGAGAAATCGCCGCCGCGCATCTGGTTGGTGGGGACGTTGCGGGTGTAGAAGATGCCACCCGGCCACCGCTGCGCCGTATACGCGACGTAGAAGAACGTTTTGTCCCGGCGAATCGGACCGGTCGCGTTGGCGATGACGGTGTGCGCCTTGGCAACGGGCTTGACCGTGGCAAAGAAGTCCCGCGCCCCCAGGGAAGAGTTCTGATGCCAGAAGTCCAGCTCCACGTGGAGCTGGTTGGTTCCGGACTTACTGGTCATATCGAAGTAGCCGACGCGGGCGAACTCCGCGGTGTTGTTTACGGCCACGGCGACGACCTCCTGAATGTCGTGGTAGTTGTTGGCCTGGTTGCCTTGGCCGTCATTGGTATGGCCGTCCTCGCCGGTCTGAATCTGGCTCTGCGGCTGGCCGGCAAATTGGACGCTGTAGACGCCGCCGGCGTTCTGGATCAAGGGCAGCGAGACCAGCACGGCGGTGGGCGTGCGGCCGTCGCCGATCAGCGGCATCTCTTCGAACCGTTGCTTGTCGAACGTGGTCGAGATCTTGCCGCTCTCGGTGGAGATCACGGCCGCGTCGGCGCGCACGGTAACTTCCACGTTCGCCGTGCCCAGCTCAAAGGCGACGTTGATGCGGCGCACCTGGCTGCTTTCGAGGACGACATTATCGGCTACGAAAGTCTTGAAGCCCGCGCGGGCAGCGGTCAAACGATACTCGCCTCGGGGCAGGTCCACGAGCTCAAAGTCGCCGTTCTCATTGTGGTGACTTCGCGGCTGAAATTGGTGCCCTGATGAACCACTCGGATCTGGGCATCGACAACTACCGCACCGGCCTGGTCGGTGGCCGTGCCCCGTAAGGTAGAAACGGTCAACTGCGCCCACAGCGAAACGCCCGTGAAGAGCGCAGCCAGGAGAAATGCGCGCAGAGCGACTCTTGGCATGAAGACCCCCT
This sequence comes from Terriglobia bacterium, assembly GCA_041477815.1. Classification (GTDB taxonomy): domain Bacteria; phylum Acidobacteriota; class Terriglobia; order Bryobacterales; family JACQDG01; genus JBGOUV01. The sequence goes on from JBGOUV010000066.1 coordinate 16,048, forward strand.
GCTAGACCTAGTCCGGGATTGCATGTTTCCGCCCCGGCGCCCAGTAGTATACACCCCCTCGCCTCTGCTGGAGCGCCTTTGGGTGTTAACATCTGCTGGTAGGAGGTCGCATGGCGGAGGCGTGGCCGAAAATCGTAGTGCTGGGCGCCGGGGCGGTCGGCTGCTACTTCGGCGGCATGCTCGCGCGAGCCGGAGCCCCGGTGACCCTGATCGGACGCGCGCGGCACGTCGAGGCCATCCGGCGCGACGGCTTGTTCCTCGAAAGCCTCCACTTTCAGGAGCGTGTTGCTGTCGCCGCCGTCACCGAGGCGGAGGCCGCCCGCGCGGCTGAGATCGTTCTGTTCTGCGTCAAGACGCTGGACACGGAATCGGCCGCGCTGGCGCTCGCGCCACACCTGGCGTCCGGGGCGACCGTGATCAGCCTTCAGAACGGCGTCGACAACGCCGACCGCATCCGCGCTGTCACCGGCATCGAGGCGCTCCCGTGCGTCGTCTACGTGGCCGCCTCCATGCCGGCCCCGGGACACGTGAAGCACGTCGGTCGCGGCGACCTGGTCCTGGGCGGGCGGCCGGACATGGCCGCGATGTTCGAGCGCGCCGGCGTCCCCTGCCGCCTTTCCGCCGACCTCGCCGCCGACCTCTGGACCAAGCTGGTGATGAACTGCGCGTATAACGCGATCTCAGCCCTCTGCCGCTGCAACTACGGACAGGCCGCGGTCCATTCGCTGACACGCGCCCTGATCGCCGAGGCGACTGAGGAGGTCATCGCCGTCGCCGTCGCCGCGGGAGTTCGGCTGCCCGACGGCCTGGTCGCCGCCGCGTGGAAGCTCGGCGCTGAAGCCATGCCCGCCGCCGTCTCCTCCACCGCCCAGGACATTGCCCGCGGCAGCCGCACCGAGATCGACTCCCTGAACGGCTACGTGGCCCGCCGGGGGGCCGAACTCGGTGTCCCGGCGCCCGTCAACCGGACCCTCCACGCCCTGGTGAAGCTGCTGGAAGAGCCTCACTGACCCCATCGATACCTAGCGCGACGCCGGTTTGGCGCTGAAACCCGCGCAGGCGGCTTCCACTGTTGGATACACCCGGAAGATCCTGTTCAACCGGGTCGCTTCGAATTGTTTGTTCACCGCGCCCCTGGCGTCCACCAGGCGCAGTCTTCCGCCGGCGCGCTTCACCGTGGGAAAGCAGTAAATGAGAATTCCGACGCCGGTGCTGTCGATGCGCTCCACTCCGGTCAGGTCGAAGATCAGCTTTTCTTTGTACTCGCTCAGCAGCTTGTTCAGCCGCGACTCGATGCGCTGGCTTTCTTCCGACGCCAAAGTGAAACGGCCGGCGAACTCTACGACGACGATGTCCGGTTCGATCTTTCTCGTCTGAATCCGCAGGGCCATCATGGCGTCACTACACCTCAAACATGGTGAGGGTCTCCTCCAAGGATTTGACCGCGTCGCGCACGGGCGAGTACTCGTGCGCCACATAGCCCTGGTAGTTCAGGTCGGCGATGGCGCGGGCGATGCCCTTGTAGTTCATCTCCTGGGTATCGTCCATCTCGTGGCGGCCGGGGTTGCCGGCGGTGTGGAAGTGACCGATCCACTGGATGTTGTTGCGGATGGTGCGGATGATGTCGCCTTCCATGATCTGCAGGTGGTAGATGTCGTAGAGCAGCTTCACGCGCGGCGAGTTGACTCGCTTGCATACCTCCACGCCCCAGGTGGTGCGGTCGCACTGGTAGTCCGGGTGGTTGACCTTGCTGTTGAGCAGTTCCAGGCAGAGGGTGACACCCTTGTCTTCGGCCTGGGCCTTCACCTTGTTGAGGAACTCGACGACATTGTCCATCCCCTCCTGGTCGGGGATGCCGCGCCGGTTTCCAGACAGGATGATGAAGTTGGGGGCGCCGGCGGCGGCGGCTTGGTCGATCAGGGGACGGGTAGCTTTCTCGACGGCGGAGTGGTCCTCTTTATGGTTGCAGCCGCCGGTGAGCGTCATGCCGCCGGGGACCATGGTGGGGATCAGGCCGTACTTCTGGAGCAGCGGGAAGTCCTGCGGGCCGATCAGGTCAAAGCCGACCACACCCAACCGGGAGGCGTGACGACACATGTCCTCGAGCGGCATACCCTTGCCGAAGACGCCACGGGTGACGCATTGCTTGAGGCGGCCTTTGCGAGGGGTGGGCCTCACCTGGGCAACGGCCGCAGCGGTTGTGGCCAGCGTTCCAAACCATTGTCGACGAGTCATAGTGGGATTATACCCCCCTCCTACTACCGAACGCTGACCCGCACCAAGTTGGCCCCTCTGCCGCGACCGCAAGCGCCAACTCCACCTCCCCCCGCCCGATCAGCGACCGCGGCAGCCGGACATTCACCTGGTCCAAACCCAGGAAGGTCCCCTGCGGCCCGGCGTAAAGCACTTCTCCCGCGGCTCCCCCGATCCGCACCGGCGCGCCGCGACCACACCGAATCCCGGTCCCGAATAGAAGGGCGGCTTCTCGACCGTCAGCCTCGACGGATGGTCAGTACAGTATGCGGGCCGCGGCCGGCTCCACCTGGCAGGTGACTGCCCTCCGCGGCACCCTCGGCCCGGGTCAGTATTACCTGGTGCAGGGCGGGCCAGGCGATCCTGCAGTTGAAGATCTCGACGAAATCGTTCTGTAGCGCGGCTCCGGCGTTGCCGCCGCCGTAAACCTGGCTGATCACCACCTGGGCCGGAAGCGAGAACACCGCCCCCAGCGCCAGCGCGGACAGACGCCGCATCGACCCACCTCCCGTAGGACACGCCCCTACGGCAAAGCGAACGCCACAAACGCGTCGCCGGACTTGGTCCGCTGCTTACCTCCGCCTCCGGCCGCGACTACCACATATTGCTTGCCGCTCACTTCATAGGTAGCAGGGGTGGCGTAGGCGCCGGCTTCGAGCAGGGTCTCCCACAGGACCTTGCCGGTCCCGGCGTCGAAGGCCCGGAACATCTCGTCCTTGCTGGCGCCCAGGAAGACCAGGCCGCCGCCGGTCGCGATAGCGCCGCCGATCAGCTCGGTGCCGGTCGGGGGGACGCCGCGGGCTTTCAGCTCGGGGTACTCGCCGACCGTAGCCTGCCAGGCGATCTCGCCCCGGTTCAGGTCGATGGCGCTCAGTTGGCCCCAGGGGGGCTTCACGGCGGGGTAACCGTCGGGGTCCTGGAAGCGCTTGTAGCCGTCGTGGTCGAACGGGTAGCCGGCCCCGGGGCGGGCGGGGACTATGGTGAGGATCCAGGGCACGTTGCTGGAAGCCACGTAGAGCCGGCCGCTGCGGGTATCGAAGGCCGCTCCGCCCCACAGCGCCCCGCCGTGGAAGCCGGGGAGCACCACCGTCCCCTCGCGGCTGGGGGGCGTAAAGATGTTGCCGGCCCGGACGGTCTTAAGTTGTTCCCGTACCCAGGCGAGGGCTTCGGGCGAGACGTTGGCGGGCTCGTACTTCTGCGGGCTGAACGGGGGCGGCCGCAGCGGGAAGGGTTGGGTCGGGGACAGGCGCTCGCCGGGAAGGTCGGAGGCGGGCACGGGTCGCTCTTCCACGCCGAATATCGGCTTCCCGGTCTCGCGGTCGAAGACGAACACCAGGCCGGTCTTGGTCACCTGGGCCACGGCGTCCAGCTTGCGGCCGTCGCGGGTGATGGTGATCAGGTTGGGGGGGCAGGGGATGTCGTAGTCCCACACATCGTGGTGGACGGTCTGGAAATGCCACACCCGCTTGCCGGTGGCGGCGTCGAGGGCGATCACCGAATTGGCGAATACGTTGTCGCCGCGGCGCTGGCCGCCGTAGAAGTCGAAGGCGGCCGAGCCGGTGGAGACGAAGACGCGCCCGCGCTGGTGGTCCACACTCATGCCGCCCCAGTTGTTGGCCGCCCCGGCGGTCTTCCAGGCATCGCCTTCCCAGGTTTCGTGACCGAACTCGCCGGGGTGAGGGATGGTGTGGAAGATCCAGGTTTGCCGGCCGCTGCGGACATCGAACGCCCGGACGTGGCCGGGGGCGGAGGGGCGGGGTCCTTCGCCCATGGTGGAGCCGAGGATGATGAGATTTTGGTAGATGCTGCCGGGAGAGCTGACGGTATAAGTAAGGGCGCCGATATCGCGGTCCAGGCCTTTGGTGAGGTCCAGAAAGCCCTCGTTGCCGAAGCCGGGAATAGGCCGGCCGGTGCGGGCGTTGAGACAGATCAACCGCGTGCCCACCACGTAGAGGACGCGTTTGTCATCTCCGTTCGACCAGTAGGTGAGACCCCGATTCACGCCCCGGTTTCCAGCCTGCTCGGGGTCAAACTCCCAAAGCCGCCGGCCGGTGGCCGGATCGAGGGACACGACCTTGAGCTGGGCCGTGGTGATATACATGACGCCGTCCACTACGATGGGGGTGCACTCGATGGTGGTCTGCGGGCGGTCGCGCTTGTCGCCGGTATGGTAGGTCCAGGCGATTCTCAGGCGCGCCACGTTGGAGCGGTTAATCTGGTCCAGGGGAGAGTAGTGACTCGCCTCGGGGTCGGCGCTCCAGGCCGGCCACTCGGCCGGGGTGGCGGCGGCGGCCAGGAGGGTCCAGAACAGGGTTGGAATCATAAACCATAGTAAACCTCCAGTTTCTCGCGGCGCTGCCCGATAAGACTCTTGAGTGAAACGACGCTCTCTGCTCCGGGCCTTCAGCCTGTCCCTGATGCTGGCGCTCGGAATCGGGGCCATGTTAGAGATGGCCACGCTTACCGGCAAGACCAACCCTATCAGCTTCCTGGTCTTACTCTTCTTCGCCTGCGCCTCGGCCTCGCTGCACGTCCGCCTCCCGGGCGTGGAACGCACAGTTTCCCTTTCCTTCGCCTTCAGTTTTGCGGCCATCACCGAGCTTCCCGCCGGTCCGGCTTTCTTCATTGTGGCTGCCGCCTTGTTGTACGAGTCGTGGCGAGTTGCCGGCCTGGTCCCACGCGGCCCCCAAATCGCCTTCGATCTCTCGCAGGCGGCCTTCTCCACCCTGGTCACTTCGTACGCCTTCCGCTTTGTCGACCGCCGCGAAGGTTTCGACCACCTGCTGGCCCTGGGGGCGGCCGCCGTGACTTACTATGCCCTCAGCAGCGGCGCCAGCGCCCTGTATATCGCCGCCCGCGCCCGGCGCGCGCCTTGGAAAGTGTGGAGCGAGGAGTTTTTCTGGATGGGTCCGCTTTATCTGCTGGTGCCCGTCGCCACCGCCCTGGCCAGCCAGCTCCAACG
>JBGOUV010000321.1:0-8040 GCA_041477815.1 Terriglobia bacterium
GGCACCCTCACCCACTAAATAGCCGGGGCGCACTGCATTCCTTTTCTGCCGATTCCAAACTGCACACGGAGAAACGAACCCAGCTTGACCGGCTCTATCAACGTGTCGCCGACGACCTCGATCAACTTCTCCGCGCAGTTGGCCTCAAGATTGCCGCATGAGCAACGAGAACAAAATCCCCGTTACACTTCACATAACAGTCTAAGTCGCATCCCCCCCACCAGGTTCCTTGACCGAGTTTTGACAGAGTACGGCTACGCAAATGCGGGATGTTGCGTGAATTCCCGTGAAGTTCCGGGAAGGTCGAAACTGGCCCGAAGTCTTTGAAAACTTGGGGTAAGTCCCGTGTTTGGAGTGGAGGCGCGGAGCGGATTCGAACCGCTGAATAAAGGTTTTGCAGACCTTTCTCTTGCGCCCGCCGCCCTTGTCGTTTCAGTTACTTACAGGCGCTCTGCTCTCCCCGTGACCGAGTTTTGACCGAGTCTGCCAGCCGGGTCTCGCCTACCACTGTTCGCTCGGGGCAGGCACGCTTTGGCGGGTCCGCCTGAACGGGCCGCTCGTCGCGGTCACCGGCAGGTCGCGCCGAACGGCAGGCGAGTCCCCCGTCGGTGTTTCTGCAATTTTGCAACTTTTCGCCGCGCCGGTCCATGGGCCACCGTCAAGTGCGGTCCGGCAGACCGCAGCCTGGAGCGTCGGCCGCCTTGCGGATTCGCCTCACACGTACTGCGCCGGGAATTTCCACGGACTGCGGTAGACGGGCCGCGCGAGTTTGGCCGCCTGCTTGTCGCCGACGATCTTCTCGGTCTTCGGGTCGAATCGCACGGAGCGTCCCAGCTTATACGCCAGGCTGGCCAGCGTGAGCGCCAGGCTCACTTTGTAGTGGTAGTTGACGCCGCAGCCAGGCTCCTTTCGGGACTTGATCGAATCCAGCCACTCGCGCTCGTGGCCCGGCGACGGCGGAATCGATTCCGGGGGTGGTGTCGAGTCCTTGAGATATTCGCCTTCGGGAACGATCTGGTGCTTGTTGTAGTCGGTGAACAACGTGCCGTTGACGGCGTGGAAGTAGATGCCCAGCCGGCGGGCGGGTTTTCCGCGGCCGAAGTCGAAGGCGAAGCTGTTGACGCAGCTCATCATCCAGGTCATGGTGAGATGGGGATACTGCCAGGTCACCTCCTGGGTGTCGGGCGCGTCGCCATCGTCCCGGATGATATGACGCCCGCCGGTGCAAGTGGTCACCTCCGGTACGCCAAGTTCCAGCGCCCAAATGGGCAGATCGACGATATGCGGCGCCATGCCGGGAGTCCAACCGTGCGAGTAATCCCAGAACGAGCAGTGGTTGTAACTGTCGGCGAACAGCAGCGAATTGAAAGGCCGTGCCGGCGCGGGGCCGAGCCACCTATCCCAGTCCAATCCCGCCGGCGGATCCTGTTTGGGCGCTCGTCCGATGCCGCCGGGCCCCTGGTTCATGACGTTGAAGGTGCGGACAACGCTGACCGGCCCCAACTTTCCGGACCGGATCCACTCGACCACACGGCGATAATTCGACCCGGCGTGAATCTGCGTGCCGATCTGGCTGATCCGTTGGTGCCGGTTAACGGCATTTCGCACGGCCAGCGTCTCGTCGGGATAGAGCGTCATCGGCTTTTGCAGGTAGATGTCCTTGCCCGCCCGGACCGCATCAATCGCCATCAAGGCGTGCCAGTGGGGCGGCGAAGCGATGATCACGCCGTCGACGTCCTTTCGCGCGAGCAGTTCCCGGTAATCGTTGTGGCCCTTGGCGGTGTTCTTGTGCAGCGCGAGCGCTTTCTCGCGACGGTCCCGTGAAACCTCGCAGATGGCAGTGACGACGACGTCGGGATGCCTGGCGCAATTGGCCAGATTTCCCAACCCCATTCCGTTGACGCCGATGATGCCCAGGTTGATGCGGTCGCTGGGCGGCGGCTGGCCCGCCCTGCCCAGAGCGGAAGCCGGAACGACGGATGGCGCGGCAAGGGCCGCGGGCACGGCGGCCTGCAACAGCCGGCGGCGGGAGAACCCGATGGAATCAAGTATTGTCGGCATGATGTTTCTCCTTGGAACGTTCCCGGGCAACCTTTATCATTGCCCTGATATTATCCGGCGGCGTGGTGGAGGGAATGGCGCAGCCCGCGTTCAGGATGAACCGGGGCGTGCCGGCGAAGACCTCCAGCAGTTCGCGTGTCTTGCGTTCGACCTCCCGTGGAGTTCCCAGCGCCAGAACGCCGCTCGGATCGATGTTGCCGGTGAACGTAACTCTCCCCCCGAGGATGTCGCGGGCGCGCCGTGCATCGGTCTGGTAGTCCAGTTCCAAGGCGTCCGCGCCGGTGGAGACCATGTCCTCGAGGATCGGTTCCGTCCTTCCGCAAATGTGCAGCATGTAGGGCAGGCCCAAACCATGGGCCGCCTCGACGACGCGCTTCTCGTACGGCAACGCGAACCTGCGGTAGAGCCGCGGCGAGACCACGCTGGAGCCGGCGGAACTGTCCCCGTTGGAGACCATGTGAGCACCGGCAGCCCCCATCAGGCGGATAAACTGAATGGTAGCATCCGTCGAATACTCCAGCAGACGCCCGGCGTCTTCTTCGTTCGCCGGGTCCATAAGGTCCATCATCCAATCGGCGCTGCCGCGCATGGCGCAGGCCAGCGCGAATGGGGCCTGATCGCAGTTGCCGCGGAGATACACTTGGTCCCCGAAATGCCGCTTCAGAAGCCGAACCGCCTCCAGCCAGACCTGGACGCCCGGATAGCGCCCGACATTGGCCGGCTCGAGATCGCGCACTTCCTCCAGCAAACGCAGCCGCCGGCCCTGGCAGATGGCCGGCTCATCTTCCGGAAACACCACCGGCACGCCAACGGCGCCGGCGAGCGTGGCGGTATCGATGTCCACCGCGATCCCGTCGTATTCGTACTTCTCGACAGCTTCGATGAAGCAGCGCGCGATCTCGGCCGGCTCGGTCCGGTACCGGCTCATCGAAACGCCGGCTTCCAACGCCGCCATCATGAAGTTGTGCAGCATGACCGGTGTTACGTCCGGCCTCTCACCCCGCAGCGCGGCACGAATCCTGCGATACCCGTTCATGGGCTCCACCCAGCATTCTACTCTCGTCTTGGCGCGCCTGAACTTCCCGTCGAAAATCGTGGCGCCGGGCGGCAAGTACGTTTACAATGGCGAGCGGGACTTGCCCGATACGGTGCATCCGGATGAGTTAGGTCCATGGCAACCAGAAGAGAGTTCCTGTTCGCAGCCCGGCTGGCCGCTTCCGGCGACCGGCTGCGCCTGACTGACACCAAGGGAGAGAAGGTCGCCGTGACTTACGGCGGCACGACGCTCCTGGAGTATCGCTACACCGCGGCGCGCCCGAAGCCTTACATCCATCCCCTTTGTCTCGCCGGCGGCCCACCGGTCACGCTCGACGGCCCCCAGGATCACGTCCATCACCGTGGATTGATGGTGGCGTGGTCGCTGGTGAACGGCGTCGACTTCTGGGGCGAAACCAACCCCGCGCGCCACGGCCGGATCGTGCACCAGAGGTTCGAGCGGCTGCGCGAGAAACCGCCGGTCGAAATCGTCTCCCTCAATCACTGGATCGCGGAAGGGAAGCTGCTGCTGGTCGAGCGGCGCACCGTGCGCGTGCCGCCGCCAACCCCGGACGGCGTGTGGATCGAGTGGATCACGGAGCTCCAAACCGCGGCCGAACCCGTGAAACTGGCCGCCGGCGAACACGTTTACGACGGTCTGGGCATTCGCTTCGTTCCCAGCATGGACGGGGGCAAGGTGCTCAATTCGAACGGCACGGCCGGCATCGCAAAAGCGAATGGGGAGAACGCTGCGTGGTGCGCCTACCATGGCGCGGATTCCACGGTGGCGTTCTTTGACCATCCCCAGAACCCGAGGCACCCGAATGCCTTCTTCGTGATGAACAAGGCGTTCGGATATATGAGCGCGGCGCCCACCTTCCGCGAGCCTTTTGACCTGGGGGTGGGCGGATCGATCCGGTTCCACTGGGGCGTGCTCGCGTTCCGCGGTGAACCCAGGGCGGAGAGGCTCCAACGCCGTTTTCAATCCTGGAGCAGGGAGAGCCGATGAGCCAACCATTCGGAGCCGCCGTGCTCGGCACCGGCGACGTTTCCGGCGAACACATCAAGGCCTTTGAGGCGGACTCTCGCAGCGAGGTGCGGGCCATCCTGAGCCGCGACCGCGCCCGGGCCCAAGCTAAGGCGCGCGAGTATGGGCTCGCCCATTGCCGCGCCTTCACCGACCTCGACGAACTGCTGCGGTGCGACGACATCCAGGTGGTTTCGATCTGCACGCCGCATCACCTGCACGTCGAGCAGGGCGTGGCCTGCGCGCAGGCGGGCAAACACGTGGTCGTGGAGAAGCCGATCGCGCTCGATCTGGCCGGACTGCGGAAACTGGACGCGGCTGTGCGCCACCACGACGTTCGCAGCGTGGTCGGTTTCGTGCTGCGCTGGAATCCGCTGTTCGATGTGATCAAGGCCATTCTGGCTGACGGCGCCATCGGCGACGTATTCTACGCCGAGGTCGACTACCTGCACGCCATCAACAGCAACCTGCGTTTGTACCCCTGGCTCCGCCAGCGCGCTTATGGGGGTACGGCGCTGCTGACGGCGGGTTGCCATGCGATCGACGGGTTGCGCTGGTTCGTCGGCAAGCCGGCCGTCGAAGTGTTCGGCTACGCCAACTGCAGCCGGGGGAATCCGCTGAACTACGAGTATGAACCCAACAGCGTCATACTCGTCAAGTTCGAGGACGGCACGATGGGCAAGGTGGCCACCTCCATCGAGTACATGGCTCCCTACACGTTTCCGATCGTGCTGATGGGCAACCGCGGCACGATTCGGGATAACCGCCTGTTCACCAAGCGCTGGCCGGGACAAACCGGGTGGGCCGCGATTCCTACCATCTTGCCCGACAGCGGCGCGGTGACGCACCACCCCTTTATGCACCTCATCAGTCACTTCCTCGACTGCGTGGTAAGCGGTGCTGAGTCGCACTGCAACGTGGCCGACGCGGTCAAGACCCACGAAATATGCATCGCCGGCGAGTTGTCGAAGCTCGAAGCGAGACCAGTGAGGTTGCCCCTTCCATGAAATACGCAAGAGTCGCCGTACTGCTGGTTCTGTTTGCCGTGGCCGTGGCGGGAGCGGACCTTCGGCTGGGCCTGGTGGGCACGGACACCTCCCATGTGACAGCTTTCGCGAGAATGCTGAATGACCCTTCCTCGCCGGAGTACGTCCCCGGGGCGCGCATCGTCGCGGCTTACAAGGGCGGACAGCCGGACAATGCGACCAGCGCGAAGAGCCTCGAGCCGTTCACCAGGGAACTGCGCGTGAAATGGGGCGTCGAGATCGTGCCCGACATTCCGGCGCTGTGCTCCAAAGTAGACGGGATTCTGCTGACCAGTGTGGACGGGCGGCCGCACCTCGAAGAGGCTCGCCAGATCTTTGCTTCGGGAAAACCCGTCTGGATCGACAAACCGCTGGCGTCCACGCTGGAAGACGCCCGGGAGATTGCACGCCTGGGCCGGGAAGCCGGCGTCAAGTGGTGGACTAGCTCGAGCCTCCGTTTCGCCGAGATGATTACGGCGCTCAAAGGGGAGGGGATCACGGGGGCGATCACCTGGGGGCCGGGGCCTTTCGAGGAGCATCATCACCTCGACCTTTCCTGGTACGCGATTCACCCTATCGAAATGCTTTACGCGCTGATGGGACCGGGATGCGTAGAGGTAACGCGGACCTACACCGAGGGCGCGGATGAGATCACAGGGCGTTGGAAAGACGGCCGCGTGGGGAGCGTCCGTGCGCTGCGCCCGTATGGATCCTACGGAGCGGTTGTGTTTCGAGGCAGGGAGGCCTTGCAGAGCAACCCCCAGGCGGCCACCGGGTATCGTCCGATGGTCGTTGAAATCGTCAAGTTCTTCCGAACCGGCGTGGTTCCCGTACCGGTGGAGGAGAGCCTGGAGATCTTCGCCTTCATGGACGCCGCGCTGCGCAGCAAACAGGCTGGCGGCAGGCCTGTTGCACTGCCATGACGCCGCGCCGGCGTGGGGAAGCCGTCATGCGGGGCGAACGGCCCGACCGCCTGCCCTGCGACTGGGGAACCGCCGCGATCGCCGCCCGCCTCAAGCAAGACCTGGACTGCCCCACCGACCGCGCGCTTTGGGAGCGGCTGGGCGTCGACAAACTGCGCTGGCCCCCTGTTTACTGCGGGGTGGTGGCCCCGGTGGTGTTGGAAGGCGCCGAATTACCGGCTGCGTTGTGGGCGCGGACGCGGTAGACGCGCGAATGCCCTGCACGCCTCCATCGTCACGGCCGCGGGCGGAGCCGTCGCATCTTCCCAAAAGACAGGTTTTGACCACTTGCGTGCCTGCCATCCGTATTCAAGGGAGTGATTCCCGATGAATACTGGATGGGCACGGACCAGCTTGCGACCGTGATCGACTACGGAGTGCGGCTGGTGGGCGAAGACCACCTGGCTTTCGGCTCGGACTTCGACGGCGGTCCACCCTGGCCACGCCAGATCCACGATGTGAGCGATTATCCGAAGATGACGAAAGCGCTGCAAAAACCCGGCTATTCCGAACAGCGGATCCGGAAGATCGTCGGGCTGAACTGGCTGCGCGTGATTCGCCAGGTGACGGGGAGGGGCGCTAGCGCCGAGCGGGTTTGCGAGCCGCGCGCACGTCTTCGATGTAGTTGACCGCCACCGGCGAGGCGTGGACGTGCCCGCAGGCGGTTGGATCGCAGCCGGCTTCGGGGTCCGCTGGGTCGGCAACGGGTAAAGCCGGCAAGACCGGAGCGGAAGCGGTTCGCACCGGGGGGACAGCGAGCGCAGCCGTCCGCTTCGGGCCGCCCGGAGCGAGATGAACGCGGGCGACGGCGTAGACCAGAAACTCGGGAGCGGAGAAGCGCACGCGGTCCGATGCTTTTTCGAGCGGCAGCGGATTCGGATCCGGAGACTCGGGCGTAATCCACTCGACCTTGGTGATGGAGAACCCCGGCGGGCTGACCAAATCTGCCTGGACCCCGGAGACAGCGATCGGGTTCTCATCCGCAATGAAGCCCGTTTTTTTCGCCTTTGCGGCGGGCTCCTTGCGGTTGTAGTTGACGAAATGAATGTCCCAGACGCCGCCGTTCCGCGGGTTGCTGGCGGAAACGCGGACCGTGGGAGGCGCTTCAAAACGGCTGAGGCCGGCGTAGTTTTCCGCGCTCATTTCAGGCATCGACGAGATAGTGAAGACGCGGCTGTACCGCGCCAGCCTGTCCGGCGTCGCCATGTCGTCGGGCAATACGTCGAACAGGACATGGTCGTTGAGCAGGCGGTCGCCGACGGCGTGGAAGGCGGTCATGGCGTCGGTGAATCTTCCCTGGTGGAGCTGGCTGCGCGGATGGAGCAGCACGGCTTCTCCGGCCATGACGCTCGCGTGGTAGACATCGTCATGCCGCTTCATGAACCGGAAGAAGCGCACCAGCTCCTGGCGCGATTCCGGATCGTTGAAATTGGCGTAGCGGGTCATCGGGGCGCCGCCGTTTGCGGCCAACTCCGCCAGGGACGCGCGGATCTTGACGCTCTCGTAGTGGCAGACGCTGAAGGAGCGGTCGCCGCCCGCTCCGCGCACGTAGCGCATCTGCAGGGTCGGCTCGTTCTTGCCGACGCAATACCACAGATAGTCTTCGCCCTTGGCCCAAAGATCGGGCGGCAACATGAACCGTTCGTCGTTGCGCGGCAGGGGCTGGTAGCTGTGCAGCCATTGGGCCAGGATGAGGTCGGGCTTGAGGGAACGGCCGTAGGCGATGAATATGTCGTCGAAGGCCCTTTTTCGCGACATGTCGGAGAAGCGCTGCCCTTCGAGCCGCAGCGGCGTCATCTCATTGGCCTTGTACCAGCCGTTGATTTCGGCGAACGGATGCGTCTCGAGGTTCTCGATGCCGAACTGCTTTCGCAACTCGGCGGGCGAATAACGCTCGCGCAAATGATCCTTGAACCCACGGACGCAGTAC
>JBGOUV010000199.1:0-12285 GCA_041477815.1 Terriglobia bacterium
GGCCTCAACGGCCACCTTGGCCTTCAGGCTGGGGGGGTGACTCTTACGCGTTCGGGGCATTGACTCTCCTTCATTTTCAATGCCGCCCACCATCTAAGAAAAGGCTTTTTTGTGTCCAAAAAATGGGGTCCATTACACACCTCAGGACCGCGTGTGCCGCCCCGGCGGGAGCCACTTGGACTTTGCGCGTGCGCAGGCAGCGGCGCAGGAATCTCTCGGCGCGGAGGCCGCTGGCTCTCAGTATCCGGGCTATGGAACCGCGCCTTCCACTCGTCAACTCGCTGCCACAGCACCTCGAGGATGGCCTTGGAAAAGGCCCCTGTGTTGGGGTTCCTTTCCGGTGCGTGTTCTCGCAGAGCCTCGATGATTTCCGCCTGGACGCCGTCGTCATAGATGGTGTGCTCGAACGTGGTGAACCGGCGCCAAGCTGTTGTCAGGCAGTCCTCCCAGTCTCCTACACTTCCCCACGGAGCGATCTCGCCGTGAATCATCGGGGGCAATAGATTCAAGGCTCCGCCGTATTCTTCCTCGTCCTCAGCGGCCGTCAGGAGGCATTTGGCTCGGATGTCGAAGAGCCGGGCTGCGTGATCTCGGAACGGTGGCAGGAATTCCCTCCAGTTCAGCTTTGACGCAAGCAACCGCAGCGGGGACTGCTCGAAAAGGCTGTGCAAGCGGCCGGAGAGGCCGGCACGCAATCTGTTCCTGGCCCGCTCTCTGAGCGCGTCGATGCGCTTGCGCGTAGCGGGTTCGGAAAGCAATCTCTTAAGGAGTGCCGTCCCTTTCCGTTCCCGTTCGGCCAGTGGTGCTAGGTACTTGACGATGTCGTGGAGGGGGAGACCTTGTCGGTTCTCGGCGTGCCGATTCTTGTCGGTAGTGGCTTTGCCCTTAGGCACGTCCGTTCCCCTGACGTGAAGGTGTTCCCTAAACGGGCCGGCGCCGCGGCGGGAACGATCCGCGATCAGGCTGCAGACCCTTAGCCGGCCCGTGGTTCACTCTATCTGTACCAGACACGAAAGCAGAAAGACAACGATTTGTTTCGTGCGTGACCCGCGGAGAATGCAGGACAGGATGCCCCACCTGACAGCACGTCCGTGACCTCCCGGCGCAGGAAGCACCGGGGACACACAAAATGTGGGGGCGTCGCCGGGACCTACTTCGCACTCTAGAACCAGCTCCGCTTGCCAATCCAACCGCCCTCGGGTATTCAGGGCCAGCCGATTACAGCAATTCAGCTACGCCAACCAGGAGTGGGCGATGGGCTCCGGGAAGTGCTATCTTGAGCGGGAGCTTCTCTAGTTGTGGTCGGAAGGCAAGGAGACGCGGGCCAAGTGGCCATTAGAAGTTACACATGGATAATCGCTTCTTCGAACAGCCCGTACTCAACTCTCCGTATGACTACCCCATACGGCATTGGGAGCTGGATGACCAGGGCCAGCCGACGCAACGGATTATCGAGAGCCGCCGACGGGCCGAGTTCATAACGCCAATTCCTAAGCCTAGGAAGCGCAAGGCAAAGGTTGAACAGAAACAGATTGTTTTCGACGGTTTCAGCCGATTGTGGGCTCCGCGAAGCAGAGTAAGGATCGCTCCCCTCATTTCGTCGCGGCAACTTCCACTACGGCATTGTAGAGAAACTCCACCAGGGTGCCGAGACCCTCGACGGAGATGCGCTCATCGTTGCCATGAGCTCCCGACCCACCAAAGGTTCCGATGCCATATGCCTGCACGCCCTTCGCTCGTAGCTGGGCCGAGTCGGTGGTGCCGGCGGTCATGGCCGGAAGCGTGACGGCTTCCGGGAAGAGGCGCTTTTGCACGCGCTCCAGGGCCAGAAACATCTCTGTGTTCAGCCCGGAGGGCGGCGCCGCCGGCCTTCGACCCCAGGCCGGGACCACCTGCACGGCGGGGTCGTCGATCACCTCATTCATGCTTTGGACCAGCTTCGGGACGTCCTCGTCAGGCAGCGGCCGCACCATAAGCGAGGCTTCGGCCGTAGCGGGGATCACATTGTCGCGAAAGCCCCCCTGTACGATCGTAGGAGTGATGGTGACGCGCAACAAGGCGTCCAGTCCCGGACTCCTGGCGCGGAGCTTCTCCGCCACGCCCGGGTCTTCGAGATGCGTGTAGAGGAACGCTTCTTCGGGCGGGCTGATGGCGGCCAGCCGGGAAAAGTACGCGCGCGTAACCTCGTTCAAGCGCATGGGCTGGCGCCACTCGGCCAGCCTGGTCAGGGCCGCGGAAAGCCGCAGCAGCGGATTGTCCGCTCGCGGAACCGAGCCATGGGCGCTCACGCCGCGGACCAACACTTTCATGTTCCGGGAGAGCTTCTCGGTCGCAGTGACCACCACCCGCTGGACCTTCCCGCCCTTCTCCGACATGCCGCCGCCTTCGGCCAGTGAAAACTCAGCGGCGATCTTGTCCCAATGCTGCTCCACCATGAAATCGATGCCGAACTGCGTGCTGCTCTCCTCCCCCGCTTCGGCCAGAAAAATCACGTCGCGGTCGAGAGGAACTTTCAGGCGATGCAGCAGCAGCAGCACCTCCGACCCGGCCACCCCCATCTTCTTGTCGTCAGTCGCGCCCCGGCCGTAAATAAAGCCGTTGCGGATCACACCGCCGAACGGATCGACGGTCCACTTCTCCCGCTCCACGCCGACGACATCGATGTGCCCCATGATCAGCAGGGGCTTCTCCGCGCCGTTGCCCTTGAGGCGGGCCACGAGGTTTCCCCGGCCTGGCGCCGATTCGAAGATCTCAGAGGGGATTCCCTCGCGCGCCAGAATCGCCTTCAGGTATTCGGCCCCGCGGGTCTCATTGCCGGGGGGGTTGACCGTGTCAATGCGGAGGTATTCGGAGAGAAAACGGACGGCTTCCTCGCGGGCCGCGCGGAAGTCCGGGGCGGCCGCGGCGCAAACGTAGGGCTCTCCCAAGAGCACTGCCAACACCAGCACCAGCGCGTTTCGGCTCACCTCTCCTCCTCGGAGCTGCGAACGAACTTTTCGATCCCCGCAGCATGATGTCATACGCAGGGCGGCGAGGTCAAGATGATGAAATAAGCCTTGATTCCTCAACGGAGTTGGGCGTATAGTGGCGTCGGACTGAGGCGAAGGACTATGAACCGCAGACACTTTGTGGCCGCGGCCGCCGGCACTCCCGCGCTGTTCGCGGCCCAGGCTGTCCCGCAGGCGGCCGGGCTGCACCTGAAGATCACCGGGCTGAAGACGTTCGTGGTCCACGTGGGCATCACCAACTGGGTATTTTGCAAGATCTATACGAACCAGGGGATCACCGGATTGGGGGAAGGAGAAGTTGGCAGCAAGGAAGCCACCGTCGCCCAGGCCATTATGGAGCACGAGCGGGCGCTACTGGGACAGGATCCCACCAACATCGAGCTGCTGTGGCAGCGGATGTTCCGGCGTCCGCGGTGGCGCGGGGGGCCCATCCTGAATAGCGCCATCAGCGCGGTGGAGATCGCCCTGTGGGACATTCTCGGCAAAGCGCTGGGAGTGCCGATTTACAAGCTGCTGGGCGGGGCGGCGCGCGAGCGCGTCCGTATCAACAAAGACGTCGGCCTGAACCCGGACGCCTTCCTGCGGGTGAAAGCCGAGGGCTACACGGCCGCCAAGTGCGGCGTCATGAGCCTCAACGCCATCATGAAAAACCGGGTGACTCCCAACTTTGCCGTGCACGAGTCCGCGCGGAGGCTGGAGGCGGTGCGCAAAGCGGTGGGGGACGAATTCGACATCTCCTTCGACGCGCACGGCCAGTTTACTACGGTCATGGCCGTCGATTTTTGTGACCGCGTCAAAGATCTGAAGCTGTTTTTCGTGGAAGAGCCGACTCAACTGGAGGACCTGGACGAGCTGGCCCTGTTGCGACAGCAGACCAAGGTTCCCCTGGCCACCGGCGAGCGGGCTTTCACGAAGTACGGCTTCGTTGAGTTCTGCGTCCGCCATCTGGTGAATTACGTCCAGCCGGACGTGTGCCACGCCGGCGGGATCCTGGAGTTGAAAAAGATCGGGGCGATTGCCGAAGCCCATCGGGTGGAGATGGCCCTGCATAGCTGGGGGAGCGTGGTGAACAGCCTGGCCTCGCTGCACGTCCACGCGACCACTCCGGCGGCCACCATCATGGAATACGCGTCCGAATGGGCGCCCTGGACCCAGGAGCTGTTTGGTGGCGTGACGTTGCAGGTGAAGGGGGGCCATGCCGAGCTGCCCGACCGGCCGGGCCTGGGTGTGGATCTCAACGAGAAGTTGGCTGCCCAGCACCCCTATCAGCCGGCGGACGGGCCCAATTACACATTTCCTGACGGAAGCGTGGCCGACCGTTGAGCGCGACTTTTTCCGTTAGAAGTAGACCTTTAGCCCAAACTGAAGCTGGCGGGGCAAATTCAGGATGTCGCCATTGCTGGTCAATTGGCCGAAAGTCTGGGCCTGCAACGACGTAGATCCCGTCCCGAAGCGCACCCGGTTGAAGACGTTAAACGCTTCGGCCCGGAAGTCCATCCGCAGCGACTCGCGGATGGGGATGGTCTTGGCCAGGGATAGGTTCTCTGTGAAGTTCGGGAAATACCGGACTTTCGGATTGAAGCGAGTCATGTTGCCGATGCCTTGGTAGGGCGTACCCGTTCCTTGTCGGGGGAAAGGATCCGCGCCGTAGGGGACAAAGAAACGGTCGGCCGACGGATCAAAGGCGCCATTCTTCCAGCTCGGTTGCCACCCCGTGTAGGAAGTGATGAAGGGCGCCTGACGCCCTGAAAACAGCGGCGTTACCACGGTGGTGGATACGGCGATGGGAACGCCGCTCGAATAGAAGTTGATCGCGCTCACGCGCCAGTTGCCCAGCGCTGCTGCGGCGATCCCCTGGGAGAGGAACCGTTTGCCCTTGCCCACGGGCAGCTCGAAAACAACGGCAGACTTGAAATTGTGTGGGACATCGTAGGCGCCGATCGACTTCTCCAAGCCACGCTTGTAAAGATCGGCCGCCTGGCTGCAACCGCTGGACGACCCGGGGCAATTTCTCTGGGGCCAAAAGCTGTCGGTGTCGGTGAGCAGCTTGGAGAAGACGTAGGAAGCCTGCCAAGTCAGCCCGTTGCCGAACCGCTTGTCCAGCCGGGCCATGAACGCGTGATAAGTCGAGTGACCGCTGTGATCGCCCCCCCCGGTAAAGGTGTCCACAACCTGGTACTGGGGGTAGGGCCGCAGCGCCTGAGCGACGGTGGCGCCGCTCCCCCAAAGCTGCGCGAAGCCGGGAAACGGGGCCCGGATGCCGGCGGCAACGGCCGCCGGGGAGCTATGGGACGCGGTAAGCAGGCTGGATCCGAGCGTGTCGAGATACTTAGGATCAACCTGATTGTAATTAAGAAGGCCAGCCTGGAGATGGGTTCCCAATTGGCCGTTGTAAGAGCCCTCCAGGACCAGGGTGGGGGTGACCTGCCGCTGGATGGAGAAGCTGAGGTTGTGAATTTCCGGCAGCCGGGAGGCTTCCTGGCCTTGCCACCAGGAGACGACGCCGCCGTTCGCAAAAGAAGGGCTGATAAACGGCGGGCGTTGCCAATCTGGGAATCCCCCGCTTAGGGTGAACAGCGGGGAAATGCCATTCGTCTGATCGGAGAGCTGCAACGACTGTGTGAAGCCCACATTGTGGGCGGTGCCCGTGACGGTAACGACTTGCGCGTAGGTAATGGCATAGGAGGCGCGCACCACCGTCTTGGGGGCCGGAGTATAGGCTAGTCCCAGGAACGGGCCAAAGCCGCGGAACCAACCGTCCACCAGGGTTCGAGAACCTGCACGACCCGCACCGGAGCCCGCGAAGATCAGGGCGCCCGGAATGTTGCCCGCCGCGGGATTCGCGGTGGTGGGGGAAAAATCGCTGAACTGGTCCGTGCGCTCTCGCGGAGGCAGGTTTGTCTCGTACCGCAGGCCCAGATTGACCGTCAATTTCGAGTTGACGCGCCAGTCATCCTGGAGGTAGCCATAGGCATAGCGCCACTGTTGCCCGATAAACCGAGGGGTGCTGATATTGCCGGCCTCGGCGCGGCCCAGAAGGAACGACGCGAACGGATTTCCGCCGCTGGTCGCAAAATTCGTATTGCCGGCCACCCCGGTGGCCGTGAAACCGAAGCGGGCCAGGCCGGAGATCCACTCATGTCCGAAGCCATTGTAGTGACTGACCTTGTACCCCCCGCCGGCCTTGATCTGGTGCGCTCCTTTGATCCAGGTAAGGTCGTCGTTGAAGCTGTAGATCGTATTCTCGGAGCCGCTCGTAGAACTCCCACCCCAGCCGCCGTACCCACTGGTAAAGTTCAGAATCACCAGGTTCCGGTTGCAGTCGGGAACGTTCGGCAGGCAGAATTGATCCTTCCAACCCTTGCCATCCTGCAGAGCTTTATTGTCCTGGAAAAAGGCGTTTCCGCCGCCGTAGAAGTGGTTGAACAGCGTGGTCCGGAACATATGGTCCCAAGTCATACGGAACAGATCGCTGCTCAGCCTCGCTGACAGGTAGCTGGAGTAGTTGCCCGGCAGCGCCGGGGGACCGCCCGGTCCCGGGTTCACGTAATATCGACTCCGCAAGTAAAAGCCGGATATGCGGTCTTTGTCGTTGAAGAGATGATCGCCCTTGACACTGAACTTGTCGATGGGGCTGACGGAGGATCCCTGGGTGATGAGGTAGTTGTTGGTGACGTAGGCAGCCGTGCCCGGTGTCCCGCCGGTGTTGGGCTGGAGCGGACCGCTTTGCTGGAACACGCCGAGCGCCTTCACCGCCAGCGGATCGAACAAGCTCTGGGGAATCTGGCTATTCGCGAACGCCTGGCGAGTCACGGTGCCGTCGGCGTTGGTCCTCTGGGTGGTAGGGTCGTAGATCGGGATCACTTGGCCCGCAGCGTTAACCCACTTGCTGAAGTCGCCCCGGTACATCTCCGGCGTCGGGACCGTAGTGCTGACAGCAGTGGCGCCCTGACGATTCCGGAAGCCCTCATAGGAGCCGAAGAAAAAGCTCTTGTTCTTGCCGTTCACAATCTTCGGAATCACGATCGGACCTCCCCCGCTCAATCCGAAGTTGCTCTGTCTGTAAACTTGGCGAGGGATGTTGGCCCGGTTGCTGAAGAAGTAGTTCGCATCCAGAATATCGTTGCGCAGAAACTCATAGGCGGTGCCGTGGATCTGGTTGGTTCCGGACTTGGAGGCAAACGTCATGACGCCGCCGCTGGAGTGCCCGTATTCGGCCTTGAACCCGTTCACGTCCACCGTAAACTCGCCGATGGCCTCAATGGACGGGGAGTTCACCGACACCTGGCTCCTCAGGTTGGCCCTGGAGTTGTTCGCCGAAACACCATCGAGCGTTACGGTGTATCCCGCGCCCTGTCCCCCGCCCAAGCTGAAGCCCTGATCCCCGCCGACATCCTTCGCTTGCGGCGTCAAGGCCGCCAGATCGAAGGGGCTGCGGAGGTTTCCGCTGACGACCAGAGGCAGTTCATCGACGAGCTTGTTGGTCACGGTGGTGCTGGTCTTGGCGTCCTCTGTCTGCAAGGCCAGGGCGACGGCCCGCACCTCCACGGTCTGCAGAGCGGTTCCCACCTGGAGCGTGACGTCCGTTCGAACATTGGCAGCCGCATTGATAGTGATGTTCTGGACGAGCCCCACCTGGAAGCCTTCCTTCTCGACCCGGACGTTGTACTGGCCCGCGGGAAGAAAGGGCGCCGTAAAGTCGCCGCGCTCGTTCGTGGCGACAACGAGAGGGACATTGGTGGCAATGTTCGTAACCGTAACCATCGCCTGCGGAACGAGCGCTCCCGTAGCATCTTGAACCGTGCCGGAGATGTTGCCGGTCGCGGATTGCCCGAACAGGCGGGTGGATGCAAGCAGGCCGATCAGGCCAGCCGTGCAGATGAGCCAACGACGGCAGTTTAGAGTTTTCATACCATCCTCTCGCTTTCCAGACACTAGCCAACCAACTCCTTCACCGGCTTGCCCGTTTGATCGGCGAGGTTGTTCGCGATTTTCACCGGGCGGCCGATGGGGCTCAGGTATTCCTTTTTCCAGTCGATCCCCAACTGCTTGTAGATGGTCGCGTACAGATCGCCCATGCTGACCACGTGGTTCGAGACGTTGTAACCCTTTTCGTCGCTGGATCCGACGACCTGGCGGACTCGAATGCCGCCGCCGGCCAGCGCCACCGACCAGCAGTTGGGCCAGTGGTCGCGGCCGCGGTTGGGGTTGATGATGGGGGTGCGGCCGAACTCGCCCATGGCCATGACCAGCGTCGTTTCAAGCAACCCGCGCTCGTCGAGGTCTTCGATCAGGGCCGTCAAGGTGCGGTCGAGCGGCGGGCAGACGTCGCCGCGGTGGCTCTTGTCGTTGTCGGCGTGGGTGTCCCAGGCGTTGTCACGGTAGCCGGCCGCGGTGGCCTGTAAGTGGATGGACAGAGAGAAGTCTTGCAGGCCGAGGCAGCCGGCAACGACAACCCCCCTCATTCTGCGCCCGACGCACTGACCATCCATACGCCCCCTCGCCGAGACTTTCATGCGGGCGTCCCAAACACCACCGAGCATACACAAAAAAGCGGCTTGGAGCAATGGATGATTCGTGGCAGCGGCGCCCCGAGCGGACGAGGGCCTCGGTTACCGGCTCACGGCGCCGGCGCCGCCGGCGGTGGTCATCACCAAGCCGGAAACGCCGCCACGGCGCAGGTTTGGCATGGAGAGAAACGCGCCCTCGAGAAGGGCGGCACTGGAGTGACCGATGGACGAGAGCTCTGGCCGAGAGTGGCCGCCTGCGAAGTCGTGGCCATGCCCGGACCGAGTTGCGCGCTCCGCCGATTTTCCAGGAAGGACTTCAGCCCAGCCAGGAATCCGGCAAGGTTCGCGCCCCCGTGCGCCCCACTCACCCAGGCGAGCCACCCATCGATACCGGCCCGGAGAAACCAACTGTGCCGCCCCGGGGCGCCAGGAATGCCCAAACCCTCCGAGGCCCGGCTGCGCGCTGCCGCCCCCGAAAGCGAGAACTGCGCCGATGCCGAGGATTCCGCCAGGCGGCCCCAAAGCGCCCGTCCCGGGTACCGCCCTGCCCGAAGGTCACCCGGGTTTCCGGAACAAATGCATCGCATGGCCGCCACGCGGGAAGAGACCACTTCCTTGATGGCGGTCAGCACGGCGGTCTTAGCGCGTTGCCGATCGCCGAGAAGATGGGCTGCGACTTCGTAGCAGGGCGTCGAACACGCCTTCGGTCTGTTGCTGCATGGAGTCGAAGATCTGCCCGTTCTGGTTCTGGATCATCCGTGTTTGCCGGATCGCGGCATTCTCGCGGGCCCGCGCGGCGATGGCGGCGTCGATCTGTTCTAACACCTGCTGCCGGATGGGCGTCGCTTACTAGGCCGTGCTCGCCATCCCCCTGGATGCACGCCCGCGCGGAAGTCGCACAGATTCTCGTTCACCGATGGTGGAAGTGAAAGTCTACAATTACGGAGAGGCGGCGACCTGCAAATGGCACGCGACAGCATCGTCGAAAAACTAGACCAAGAAACGCGCTTGGTACTTAGAAGGGAATCACAGGTCCTCTACATCGTGGCGGAAATTCGGAAGGTTATCGAGCACGAGCGGGAACGGGCCCCGACTGCTTACGAGGTTCTGGAACTGTTTTGCAACTGGGCATTGCATATCAGGATTTCTAGAAAATCGAACGCTGAGCGCATCAGGCTCTTCTTCGCTGCATTCGACATGAAAGACGGGATGAGCATGCACGACTTCTTTCGAACAGAGTTCTTCAACCGCATGATGCAACTGAGCGTCCTCAGGTGCGAAATGCGACGGTTCCTTATGGACCATGGTCTCCCCTGCACCCTCGTTAACGAACACAAGAGCTGGTCGGCCTTCATTTACCTGTACACATCGATCGTATCTGAGGTGCCGACAGAACACGAATGGAGATCTGCTCCCAGACGAGGTCGAAAGCTTGACAATTACGCGTATGGCACAAAGCGCAACTCCACAGATGATGACGAGATGGGCGATCAGGCTACAGAACGGCAAGGAATTCTCTGGCGCAACTCTTTACGGCCAATACCGTGATGATGAGGGGTTCCTGGTCGGGGTGCCGGATTTCTTCGACGAAGGGTTCCAGCTGTGAATCCGACGCGGACGGTCCGTATCGGTCGGGATCAACGGCGACTCCCGCAGTCAACCTAGGCTCCACCCCGGCAGACCTGCAATATTGCAGATCGCGTCGGCCCGGATCTGCCATACTACGCGAATGCCTCCCCATTGTCTGTCCGCGTCTGTCCGCTGCGCGCCCAGGAGCGCGTGCAGGACGCCGGGTATTCCAGGCGGTTGGGAGCAGAGAATCGTTCAGGAAGGAGGCTCCCTCCAGCCGGTGAAGTGTCTGAGAAATGGCGTCGGGAAGAGGCAGTCCGGGTGCGCCCCTTACTCCACCACGGCATTCCGGACAGCCGCCGTTCAGTGGCCGTCCGCGCGGCCAATCCCGGCAGAGGTGCGTGCTACACTGATCTCAAATGTCTCCGCGCCTGGCAGTCCTGCTGATTCTGGCGGCCATCCCCGCCCTTCCCGAGGACTGGAGCCCGAAGCTGGCGGCCCAGTACCTGGACTCCCGCCAAAAGGAATGGTTCGCCTGGCCACGGGCGAAGGCGGAAGGCGGACCTTGCGTTTCGTGCCACACCGGCATGACCTACCTGTTGGCGCGTCCGAGCCTGCGCCGGGCGCTCGGGGAGACCCAGCCCACCCCTTACGAAATCGGGCTGTTGGGCGGACTTCGCGCCAGGGTACTAAAGCGGGATCCCCAGGCGCTGGCTCCCGGTGCCGCCGAGCCGCGGGCCACGCAGAAGCTCGGAACGGAGGCCATCTTCGCCGCCCTTTTTCTCGGTCTGCAAGACGGCAGCGGCCCGGCTTCGAGCGGGGAAGTAAAACTGGCCTTTGATCGACTGTGGGCCGTGCAGGCTCCCGACGGGAAGGATAAGGGCGGCTGGGCATGGATCGATGCCGGCGTCGACCCGTGGGAGACTCCCGAAGCCAGCTTCTATGGCGCGGGGCTCGCGGCCCTGGCCGTCGGGATAGCCCCCTTCGAATACGGCGACCTGGAGATTCCGACGCGCGAAAAGGCATTAGCCGAATACCTCCAGCGCGAGCAGCAGGGGCAGGCTTTGCATCATCGCCTGACGCTCCTGTGGGCCTCGTCCCAATGGCCCGACGCGCTGCCGAAAGCCAGGCGCCAGCCCCTGATCGATGAGGTGCTGCAAAAGCAGCAGCCGGACGGCGGGTGGACTATCGAATCTCTCGGTCCGTGGGCACCGCGCCCGAAGGCGCCGCCGTCCGCGGGGAGCAGCAGCTACGCCACCGGATTCGTGGCGTTCGTCCTGCAAAAGGGCGGCGTGAAGCGCTCCCACCCGGGTCTGGAGCGAGCCCTCGCCTGGCTCAAGTCGCATCAGGATCGCGAGTTCGGCTATTGGCCCGCCGATTCGATGAATAAGGTCTACGAGCCCGATTCCATGCCGGTCCGCTTCATGCGCGACGCCGCCACTGCGTTCGCTTCCTTGGCCTTGCTCGAAACGCCTTAGCCTGTCCCGCGCCCCACCGCAAGCGGCGCGCCGTGTGTCGCAGCCCCGTTAGGCAGTGGTCCAGGTAAAGAGCTTACGAATGACGCGATTGCCTGCATCCGCGGCGCTACAAGCGTAGCCGCGGCTCCCGGAAAGAACGGCCCGTATCAGATCAAGTCACTTGGAAACGGCGCTCGGGGAAGTGATGCCCAACGCGCCGGACCTACATGCCGGCTCCCGAGGTACCGGCGTAAGACGGCGTGCCAAAACTGTCCCCATGGCGTTGCTGTAGAGCGGCAAGGAACCAAACGCCCGCACGGGACGGCCCAGACTGTGCCAGAAGTGGATGTTTTCGGCAAGGCCCAAGCGCTGCCAGAATCCGCTTACGCGCTTACAGCTCGACTGTTGTTTCATCAACGTGGACTGCCTCGATCTCCACTACGACGCCGTTGGAAACACGATGGCGTTGCACAACCGGGAACCCTAGTACGTCAAGGCGCTCCGTGGCAGCGGGGCCAACCACGCTAACCTCGAAAACCAGATAGGATGATTGCGGCAAGGCCGAACCATCAACCACCATGTCAGCTCCGACCGTAGCTGCTAGTGTTCTGTAATTGAAAAAGCTTGAAATAATATCCCAGCCCTGCTATCCTGGGTCCATGTCCCGACCCATAGCGGTTCTCGAACTGACCCCGGAAGAGAAGCTCCAGTTGCAGCGTGTGGCCCGGAGCAAGACCGGCA
>JBGOUV010000337.1:0-7704 GCA_041477815.1 Terriglobia bacterium
ACATGATGAGAACCCGTCCTTTTTCCCTTCTTATTCTTGTGTTTGCCAGTCTGGCCGCGGGCCCGCAGGCGTGGGCCACCACCCTGCTCACCAGCGGCGAGCCCGTGCCTTTCGGTCTGCCGTCGGCTACGGATAGGCCGATCCTGCTCAACGGGCGGATCGGATACGCGATTTATGTGCCGCCGGGCGCGCAGCGGCTGACCATCCGGTACGACATGCTGACGCCGGCGCAGACCATGCAGGTGCTGGTGCGCTACGGGGCGGATATCGGACTGTCGGGACTGGGGAACACGGTGAAGGACTACGTGCTGAGGGAGCTTCCCGGGCTGGCAGTGCAGGAGCTGGTGATTCATCCGCAAAGCTCGCCTCCGCTGCGGTCGGGAACCTACTTCATCGCGTTCTATCTGATTAATTCGCCGTACCTGGTGGACGGGCGGATCACGGCCACGGTGGAGGGGGGTACGACAGCGCCGACGCGGACGGTGGCGATCTCGACGTTCGAGCAGGGTCTGGACGGGTGGACGCGGCGCGGGGATGACACGGCGCAGTTGCTGTGGATCGCGTCGGGAGGCAGCCCGGGCGGGTTCCTGCGGCATGAGGAGCTGGGCGGCGCGACGCTGGACTCGGTCATCGCGCCGGCGAAGTTTTTGGGCAACCTGGGAGCGTTGCAAGGACCCCGGTTTGAGCTGGACTTCAAGCAGTTGGCCGGCCCCCTGGTGCAGTTTCCGGTGGAGATCCGGATTACCGGGGCGGGAACCGTGTATAGCTGGCAGGGATCGAACCCGCTGCAGCCGCCCGACGGGCTGCCGTATCCGCTGCCGCAGACGTATCCGCCTCTGATCGATCCACCGACCAACCCGCCGGAGTTCCCGCCGGACAATCGGTGGTGGCACTATGTGGCGCCGCTGCAAGCGTCGCTGTGGACGCGGCTGAGCGGAGAGGCCCGGTTTTCCCAGGTGCTGGCCAACGTGCAGCGGGTGGAGGTCCTGACCGACCTGGTGGTGACGGCCGAGGCGGAGGCGCTGGATAACTTCGCCCTGGTGGCCGAGGGCGACGGACCGCCGCTGGTGGTGCTGGCCGGAAACACGGGCTTCTCGGCGGGGCCGGACGGGTGGTCGCGCAACTTCGGGGTGGCGGAGCTGGCCGGCGCCACCACCGGGGACCGCGACTCGACCTTCCGCTGGGTGGGGTTCGAGGGCAATCCCGACGGCTACCTCCGGGTGAATGACGCCGGGGGGGCGAACCGGGACTACGCGGTGGTGCCGGAGCGGTTCCTGGGCGATTTCCGGCAGATTCCCAATCCGCAGATCGAGTTTGACTACTATCACTACTCGCAGAACGGAGCGACGCTGCCGGTGGAAGTGCGGCTGGTGTCGGCCGACGCGGTGTTTGCGTGGACCGGCGCGGTGCCGGCGCGGATGTGGACGCATTACGCGGCGCCCTTGGCCGAGAACAACTGGCGGCGGGTGTCCGGAAGCGGGAGCTTTGCCGCGGCCCTGGCCAATGTCAAGCGCCTCGAGATCAGCATGGACCAGGCGGAGGGCCCGGAGTGGAACGGGCTGGATAACTTCTGGGTCCTGACGGCCTCGACGACGCCGGCGCCGCCGGCCCTGAGCGCCAACCCGCAGTCGCTGGCCTTCACGGCGGTGGCGCGGGGAGCCAATCCGGTGGCCCAGTCGATCGGGGTCACGGCTATGGGGGGCGGCTCGGCGCTGAGCTTCACCCTGGCCTCCAGCGCCAACTGGTTGAAGGTGGCGAGCAACAACGGAACCACGCCGCGGTCGTTAAGCCTGGCGCCGGACATCACGGGTCTGGCCGTGGGCACGTACCTGGGCAACGTCACGGTGACGCCGCTAGGCGGGGACCTCGGCCCGCAGACGGTAACCGTGAGCCTGACGGTGACGGCGCGGCCGGGCGGGATTCCGCGGATTTTCAGCGGCGGGGTCATCCATGCGGCCAACGGAAGGACGCAGCTTTCGCCCGGGGCTTTGGGGACCATCTATGGGGAGAACTTCGGGCCGGCGACGCCGGTGGTGGCGGCCTTCGTGCCTAATACGACCATCCTGCCCACGCGGGTGCAAGGCGTCCGGGTGCTGGTCGAGGAGACCTATGGGGCCCTGATCGGCGAGGCGCCGCTGCTGTATGTCAGCGGCAACCAAATCAACTTCCAGTTGCCGTACGAGTGCTTCGGGCGGGCGGAGGTCCTGATCGTGGTGGACGCCCACGGCGCCCTCAGCGATCCGCAGGCGGTGCAGGTGATTTCCAGCGCGCCGGGCATCTTTACCTGGGGCGCAGGACGAGCGGTGGCGGTGAATCAGGACGGCTCGGTCAACGCGGCCGAGAACCCGGCGGGGCGGGCAAGCGCCTTGACCGTGTACCTCACCGGACAAGGCGTCATCACTCCGTCGTTGTCGAGCGGCGCGGCGGCGACGTCGCGTCCGCTGGTGCGGTGTCCGCTGCCGACCAAGGCCTGGATCGGCGGGGCGGTGGCGCCGCTCCAGTTCGTGGGCATGGCGCCGGGGCTGGTGGGGGTGCTGCAGGTCAACCTGATCGTTCCCCAGGGGGCGCCCGAAGGGGAGACCCAGCTCCTGTTCAACATCGACGGCTGGACCAGCAACTTCGCGGGAGTAACCATCCGGTAAAGGCGTCATGCCGCCGGACCGGTCCGGCATGTGCGGCCAAAGCCTCAGGCGATTGGCGGAGACTGGAGCTTTTACCCTTCCGGGGATTTCCGGAAGCAGGGGGGTTTCATCCCCAGGGGGCAGCGTGGAAAGCCAACGCGGATGCCTGGGATAAGAAAACCGTTCCGGCCCTCCACGAGTCCATCCAGACTCCCGTCCTGGTGCTGCGGCCCGGGGAGTACGTCATAAAGCTGGCGGATTCACAATCCCATCGCCATATTGCGCAGGTCTTCAACGGGGACCAGTCCCGCTTTTCACCGCGTGTCGGGTCAGGACTTGCACGCCGCTGCTGGATAGCCTGGACGCCCCTGGCGGTGAACGGCCTGATTTTGTTCGGGGGTGTACGATCTTTGAAACCAAGCTGCGCGCTGTGCGGTCGAGGATGGCCGTAAGCTATGAGGAGACCGGCCTGCCCTGCGGTGCATTCCGCCCCAGGCACGTACGTCTTAGCAAGGCAAACACTACGTCGTCGTATGCGCCGGCGGCCCCGGCAAGGTCGATGGCAGCAAGCTGGGTGGCGTGGTAATTGAATTCGCCGCCGAGTAGAGGCGGGATACTCTCACCTCCACCGAGTGTTCCTGGCGGTCGTCCACCAGGGGAATCACCTGGTCTTCCCGCTCCATGCCATCCACCGTCACTCGCCTGTCACCGTTCTCGGCGCGCGCTTGCAGGACGGCGATGTGGTAGATCGTCTCCCGGTAGCGATAGTGCACCTGGAATGCTTCCCAATCCTCCGGAAGACACGGAGCAAAGTGCAGCTTGTCCACGTCCAGGCGCAGCCCCAGGAGCGATTCGACGATGAGCCGGTACATCCATCCGGCCGAGCCCGTGTACCACGTCCAGCCGCCGCGGCCAATGTGCGGCGAGAGGGCATAGACATCCGCCGCGACGACATACGGTTCTACCTTGTAAGTCGCGATGGCCTCCGGTGATCGCGCATGGTTTACCGGGTTCATGATGGCGAATAGCTCCCAAGCGCGGCGGCTGTCGCCCAAGCGGGCGAACGCCATCGCCGCCCAGATCGCCGCATGCGTGTACTGCCCGCCGTTCTCCCTCACGCCGGGCACGTACCCCTTGATGTAGCCGGGATTCAGGTCCGACTTGTCGAACGGCGGATCCAGGAGTTGGATCAAGCCACGGTCGCGTCGTACCAGGCGCTGGTCCACCGCCTCCATCGCCATTCGCGAGCGCCCGGCATCACCTGCCCCGGATAGAACGGACCAGCTCTGCGCAATCGAATCGATCTGGCATTCGGGGTTGCTCGCCGATCCCAGGGGCGAGCCGTCGTCGAAGAAGGCGCGGCGATACCAGGCGCCATCCCAGCCATGCAGCTCGATATTCCGGCGCAGTTGAGCCGCCCCGGTCAGGCAACGCTCGGCGAAGGACCCGTCCCCGTGCAGGCGGGCCACCTCGCTGAAGCCTAGCAGTACTTCATAGAGGAAGAATCCCAGCCACACGCTTTCGCCCCGGCCGCGCTCTCCCACCCGGTTCATGCCGTCGTTCCAGTCGCCGGTGCCCATGAGCGGCAGACCGTGCTCGCCGAAGCGGAGCCCCCTCTCGATGGACCGGACACAATGCTCATACAAACTGGCCGCTTCTTCCGACCGGCCGGGCAGATCGTAATACGAATCCTCCTCCGCGTTCAGCGGACGGCCGGTGAGGAAGGGAAGGAGCTCCTCCAGCACCCCGAGGTCTCCGGTATGCAGAACGTAGCGGCACGCGGCCAGGGGCAGCCAGAGATAATCGTCGGAACACTGCGTGCGGACGCCCCGGCCGGCGGGCGGATGCCACCAATGCTGCACATCTCCCTCCGGAAACTGGCGGGAGGCGCAGAGCAGCAGGTGTTCGCGGAGCAGGTGCGGCTGGGCGTGGAGGAGGGCCAGGGAGTCCTGCAACTGGTCGCGGAATCCGAAGGCGCCCCCCGACTGGTAGTACCCGCTGCGGGCCCAAAATCGGCAGGCCAGAGTCTGGTACACGAGCCATCCGTTGGCCAGGACATTGAGGGCCGGATCGGGTGTTTCCACATACACGGCGCCGAGAGTGTGATTCCAGTACTGCCATACCGCTTCGAGCGCCTGACGGGCGGCCGCAGATCCCCGGAAACGGCGCACCAGGTTGGTGGCGTCCTCGGCATCCCGCCCGGCGCCGAGCGTAAAGACGATCTCCCGTTCCTGCCCGGGGGCCAATTCGAAGGGAACCTGGATCGCCGCACAGGGGTCCAGGGCCGCTCCCACTTTACCGGACAGGCGCGTCCGGTTCATCGCGGCCGGCCTTCGCAGCGTGCCGTTGCGCCCCAGGAACTCCGCTCGATCGCCGCTTACGGTGCGGGTGGATTCGCTCGCGTCGAAGAAGCCCACCCGGCCGGTAAACTCCGTGTGGTACGGGTTGCGCGCCAGCAGCGCGCCGGTAGGGGCGTCGATCTCGGTGATCACGTGCATGGCCGACTTCGGCCGCAGGTCGCCCAGGACCCATTCCACGTATCCGGTACAGGAGAGCCGGCGGGGTCGGTTCGACTCGTTTCGCACCTTCCACACGGCGAACTTGATCGGCGCGTCCAGGGCCACGTAGACCCATACCTCGGAGCGGATGCCACCCTCGGTGTGCTCGAAGACGCTGTAGCCGAATCCATGCCGGCTGACGTAAGGCGTCGCTCCGCGCGCCGGCAGCGGCATCGGGGACCAGTAGTGGCCGGTCTCTTCGTCGCGGAGGTAAAAGGCCTCTCCGCTCGCATCGCTCACCGGATCGTTGTGCCAGGGCGTGAGGCGGAACTCGTGGGCGTTCTCGCTCCAGGTGTAGGACCGGCCGCTCTCGGAAATGACGGTTCCGAAATGCGGATTGGCCAGGACGTTCACCCAGGGCGCCGGAGTCACTTGTTGTGGGGTGGTGGTAATGACGTACTCGCGCCCGTCTGGGGTGAAACCGCCCAGCCCATTGAAGAAGATGAGCTCGCGGGAGGATAGCGCGACGAGTCCAGGCTCGCCGCGGGAGGCGCGGGCCGGCGTGAAGCGCGGCGGTGCGCTCGGCGAAGGGGAGCGGTGGTTGATCTGAGCCGCCAGCGTGCCCCGGCTGTCGGAGAGGATGGCGCGAGCGACCGATTGGATCAGAATACGGTCCTCGCCGGATATCTGGTCCGCCGGCCGCACAAAGATTCCGCCCAGACGGTCGGTCGCGGTAGCTTCGACCCCGGCGGCAACCAGCCCCATGATCTGGTCCTGGAGCATCTGCCGGTATCCGGCGTGATCTTCGTTCCAGATCACCAGGTCCACGGCCAGTCCCTTCAGGCGCCAGTAGGCGTGGGCCTGCACCAGCTGGCGAACCAAGTCGATATTGGCCGGGTCTCCGATCTGCAGCAGCACGATGGGTAAGTCGCCGGAAATGGCGTAGCCCCAGAGGCCGGATTGCCCGCGGCGGTTCTGGAGGAGGACGCCGGGGTCGGCGCGCAGCGAAGGGTTAGCGTAGAGGACAAAGCCGGCCAGGCGCTCATAGAGTTGCGCCTCGGCCTCCGTGACATTCAGTTGCCGCAAGAGTACCTGGCTGTGGGTCCAGGCCAGATCGAAGACGCGATCGGCGAGACGCCGGTCCTGGTATTTCTCGACCAGTCCCAGGCAGAGGTCGCGGCTCTCGCTGATGCCGGTCACGATATTGATCGTGGCCGACTCCTCCGGATCGAGCGTGATCCGGTGCCGGATGGCGACGATCGGATCGAGCACCGAGCCCTCGCCGCCCGAGAGCTTCGCCTCCCTCATGGCCTGGGGATCGGCCACCGTGTTGCCGCGGCCGATGAACCGCGAGCGGTCGGTCTCATAGGAGGCCTCTCCGACGTCCGCCCCGTGCACGGCCATCAGGTGAAACATCCAGAGCGCGTGTTCATCGACCGAGCGCGGCCGGCGAGTGCACAGGATCGCCCGTTGCCGGGGGATGATTTCCGTCTGCACAAAGAGATTGCTGAAGGCCGGATGCAAAGCGTCGGCCGCGGCCGGCGCCAGAACCACTTCCGCGTAACTCGTCACCTCGATGGTCCGGCGCGTCCGGGAGCGATTTGTAACCGTGATGCGGCGCAGCTCAATGTCGTCCTCGGGTGAAACGGCAATCTCCGTATGGGTGTGGAAGTCGCGGTGGCGGCAGCGGAACTCCGCCCGCGCCTCCGAGAAAATCGTCTCGTACGACTCCGCCTTCTGGAGTGCCGGCTGATAGGCGGCAGACCAGAACTCACCGCCGGTCACGTCGCGGAGATAACAGAAGGCGCCCCAGTTGTCCGAGACGCCGTCTTCGCGCCAGCGCGTGACGGCGAGGTCCTTCCAGCGGCTGTAGCCGCCTCCCGCGTTGGTGACCATTAAGTGGTATCTGCCGTTCGACAACAACTGCACTTCCGGCGACAGCGTATCCGGACTGAAAACCCGTATCTGCGTCTCCGCCTCGCGGGAAGCCGCGCTCAAGTCGGGGAGTTCGGCGGCCTGCGAATAGAACGCCCTAACCTTGGGAACCCGCTCGTGAAGCAACAGCATGGTGGCCTGAAACATCGGAGCCGACTCGAATCGCTTTTGCATGGGGCGGTCCAGAAGCAGACCGGCCAGGGAGAGGAGGCTCATGCCCTGGTGGTGGGCCATGAAGGATCGAACCACCACCTTCGATTGCCCGCGCGGCAGACGCGAAGGGGTGTAGTCGATCGCTTCATAGAAGCCGTATTTTCCTTCGAATCCCTCGCCGGCAAGTCGCTCCAGGTTCAGGCACGCCTCCTCCGGCGCCACCATCAGCGCCAGGGCGGAGGCATACGGCGCAACCACCAGGTCCTCGGCGAGCCCGCGTTGCAGTCCCAGGCCTGGGACGCCGAACGCGCGGTACTGGTAGTTGAGATGCACATCGGTCGTGTTGTAGCAGGATTCCGAGATCCCCCACGGCACCCCGCGTGTTCTTCCATATTCGATCTGCCTCTCGACTGCCGCCCTGCAAGTCTGGTCGAGCAGGGTGTTTTCGTACGTCGGCATCACCAGCAGCGGCATCAGGTACTCGAACATCGAGCCGC
>JBGOUV010000600.1:0-2639 GCA_041477815.1 Terriglobia bacterium
CCGATCTGGCCGCCGCCACCCGCCAGTTAGCCTGCGAGATCGCCCAGTCCAGCCCCTTCACCATCGCCTTGGGCAAGCAGGCCTACTACGCCCAAATCGACCTCGACCAAGCGAAGGCCTACGCCTATGCCAAAGAGGTCATGTCCAGGAACGCCCTAGCCCAGGACGCCCAGGAAGGCATCACCGCGTTTCTCGAGAAGCGGGTCCCCTGCTGGGTAGGCCGCTAACGGTTCAACGCACCTTGGCCGTCGCCGTCAGAAACCGGTCTGCCGGGTCCTGATGCGACAGACCAATCCTGGGGGCCTCGAACTGTGATCGCAGGCGGTCTCTTTCAGCGGGACCTCGCTTCTCTCTGGGTGCGGACCACGATCGAGTTTCCCGACCCCATCTTCCGCGAGGCGAAGGCCTTGGCTGCTACCCAGGGAAGTAGTCTGAAGGAGTTTGTCCTCCGGGCGATCGAGAAGGAGGTCGCCAGGCTGCGCCAGAACGAGAGGCGCCGTTTCTCCGTTCAACTGGAGGGCCCCGGGCTGCTGAGACGGAACCAAAGGCAGGACCTGCGCCGGGATTGGCGGGTGACCTTCGCCACCGAGCCGGCCGGAGTCGAAACCGGCTGGATACATCTCATGAGCGCCACCCCGGCGCCCCCCTCCTGGACCGACGCGTATCTTGCGGCGTTCGCCAGCGGCCATGGCTATGGGCTGGTGTCCTTCGACCGGGATTTCGCCCGCTGGAAGGACCTGCGGTTCCGGCGACTCCTTCTGGTTGGGTAGTGGGTCACTTCACTTCGCCTCGACCGGGCCATGGCGCCGGCAACCGCCCGGCTTCCTGCCCGGTGGCCGCCGGCAGTTACTCCATAGGGCAATTAAAGATCGAGCCGTTTGCCACCATGCTGGGTGTTCGGCGCAGGCTGCGATCGCATCGGTGTCCCGAGTCGTGCGCCACTCGAAGCGGGCGCGGAAATACCCGCTGGGCCGCTAGAAATTTCAGGCCGGCACGGCCTCGATCATGCTCACGGGAGACGGCGTGGGGACAATGCGGGTGAGCCGAAACCCGGCGGCGGCCAGCAACTCGCGATATTCTCCCTCGGTGCGCTCGCAGCCGCCCGCAAAAACGAGCATGCAGAGGTCGAGCCACTTGCCGAATTCCGGATCGTTGCCGGGCGGCATGACCATTTCGGCCAGCAGCAGCTTTCCTTTGCCGGCCATGGCCCGGTGGCAGTTCTTCAGGATAGTGTTCGAGCGCGCGTCGTCCCAGTCGTGGATGATGTGCTTCATCATGTAGGCGTCGCCGCCGGCCGGCACGGATTCGAAAAAGTTGATGGGGACCACTTCACAGCGACCCGTAAGTTGGGCGGCCTGGAAATGCCGGCGCGCGCCTTCAATAACCGCCGGTACGTCGGCGAGAACGCCCCGCATTGCCGGATACGCCTGGAGGACCGCGCCCAGGAAGCTCCCCTGTCCGCCGGCGACGTCGACGAGTGTTCCGATGCCGGAGAAATCGTAGGCCGCCAGGAGGGCGGCGATCTCAGGGCCGGAGAAATTGGTCATCGCCTCGTCAAAAAGTCTGCCCTGTTCCGGTTGCTGGACAAAGAAGTCGAACACCCCCATGCCGTGGACCCGGTCGAATGCGGTCTGGCCTGTCTTGACGCTGTCGAGGAGTCCGCCCCACGCCTGGAAACCCCAAGGTTCGCCCATCATCAGGGCCCAGGCGCGCATCGAGCCCGGAGCATCGGCCTGGAGACATGCGGCCAGCGGTGTGAGCGCGAAGCGGCCGTCACTGCCTTCGGCGAATATTCCGGCGCCGGCCAGCGCGCGCAGGAGCCGGTAAAGCGCTCGCGGATTCGCTCCCGCGGATTGGGCCAGGTCGCCGCTGCTCCGGGGCCCCTCCCGCAGCAGGTCGGCGATCCCCAGTTTTGCCGCCACGAAGATCGCTTGCGCGATCCAGTGGCCGGTGGTCAGGTTCATCAGGGCGGCGTGCGGCGGCAGCTCTTTTACGGCCGGACTTGGACTGGACATAGGCCGATGATTCCACCACGCCCCTGCCGCCCGGCAAGGGGAGACCGCTGGATCGCTATGCTAAAATGAAGGCTACCCAGGTGGGCGGCTAGCTCAGTTGGGAGAGCACGGCGTTCGCAACGCCGGGGTCGAGGGTTCGAGTCCCTTGCCGTCCACCAAACGCTCCCTCCCCAACCCGCGCTACAATACAGAATCTCCATGGTGAAGACAGAGCGGGAGTATCGCCAGGATATCGTCGAGGTGGGCCGCCTCGTCTACCAGAAGGGCTGGGTGGCGGCCAACGACGGCAACATCACCATTCGTCTCGACGGCGAGCGCATCCTGGCCACCCCCACCGGCGTCAGCAAAGGAATGATGCACCCGGACGACTTGATCATCATGGACAACGACGGCCGCAAGCTGCTGGGCCGGCGCGAAGGCACCTCCGAGATCCTGATGCACCTCACCGTATATAAGATGCGTCCGGACATACGGGCGGTGGTGCACGCCCATCCGCCGGTGGCGACGGGTTTCGCTACCGCGGGCCGGCCGCTCACCCAAGCCCTTCTGCCGGAGGTGATCATCGGCCTTGGCTGCGTCCCGCTGGCCGGGTACGGTCTCCCCGGAACGCCAGCGCTGACCGAG
>JBGOUV010000463.1:0-4789 GCA_041477815.1 Terriglobia bacterium
ACCAGGGCGAGAAGTTCGCGATGGCGGGCGCCGGCGAGCCGCACAATGTGCTGGCCGCCAACCTCCTGGCGACGCTGCACCAGCAGCTCCGCCGCGAGCCGTGCCGGGTCTATCCGAGCGACATGCGGGTTCGGGTCACTGCAACGACGTTTGCCTATCCCGATGTCGTAGTGATCTGCGGCAAGCCGCAACTTCTCGACCAACACTTCGACACGCTGCTCAATCCGACATTCATTGCCGAAATTCTTTCGCCCTCCACGGAGGGATACGACCGCGGCCGCAAGTTCGAGTACTACCGCAGCATCGAATCGCTGGCCGAGTACCTGTTGGTGGCGCAGGACCGCATCCACGTGGACCTGTACACGCGCCAGCAGGACGGTCGCTGGGTCATGTCGGAGGCGAGCCGCCTGGAGGATACTCTGGAACTCAAGTCCGTGGGGTGCCAGGTCGCTCTGGCCGACCTGTACGAAAAGGTGGATCTTGCCGCGACCACTTCATCACCAGCGTAGGACAGGCCTCTGGCCGGTCCTACTGCTTCACCGCCAAGACCGAGTCGCGCGGATCCAGCACCACCCTCACCGGCCGTTCCGCCAGATTCACCGTGAACGTCGTCTCCCCGCCGCCGGTCTGCACCCGCACCTCGGTTCGCTCGCTCTTGCCCGGCATCTGGATCTCCACCGGCGCCGGGACGCTGAAGTCCTCGGCCACCTCCGTCTGCCGGACCACCCCGTTCACGCGGACCCGCGGCGCCCGGCCGGTCACCTTGTATTCCATCTTCAGGGTCGGGATGCCGGTCGAGTACACCCACTGGTGGAAGAAGTTTTCCAGGTTCGGATCGTTCCCCAGCGGCGGCAGGAACCTCGCCGCCAGCTCCCGGAACTGCTCCGTGCTCACGGTCCGGTATTGGTACTGCCGCCGCAGCTCCGCCAGCAGGGCGATGAACTTCTGGTCGCCCATCAGGCGCCGCAGCATGTGCAGCACCCAAGCCCCTTTCTCATAGGTAATAGTGTACTGGGCCTGCGGCGCCATCGACGTCCGCAGCCGGTCTCCCAGCACGATGGCCCCGGCGCTCTCCACCGTCTGCCCATTCTCCTGCTTGGTCAGCAGATTGGACCGGTAGCGGCCCAGCACCGTCTCCAGCGCTTTCGTCCCCTTGTGGTGCTCCACAAACAGCAGCGCGGAGTAATCGGCCAGGGACTCGATCAGCCACTCGTCGTGGTAGCCGGCCGCGGTGACCAAGTTGCCCCACCACTGGTGCGCGATCTCGTGCGCCCGCAGATGCTCGGAGAAGAACAGGCGTCCCTGCGGGCTCATCTTCTCGAGCGGCCGGTCCCCCGGCTGGTAGTAGCTCAAGGTGGAGATGTAGACCAGCCCCGGAAACCCCTGTCCGAAGCGTCCCGGAATGGGCGAAATCGTCAGATGTTTCAACGCCGGCGGCCCGAACTTGGCGAGGAAAAACTCCAGGGCCTCGGCGCTCTCGCGAGCCACCTGGTCGATGCGCCGCGCGGGTGTTTGGGGGATTTCCGGCGCCGCCTGGGGCAGGACCGTCACGGGCGGCCGGCCCGGCGTTCGCCGGACCGGTGGCAGCAGCGGCTCGAGCGGTGGCGGAGGCGGCGTCACCCCCGGCTCCAGCTCCTTGTTGGCGCACACTTCCACCGTGTATTCCCCGATCCGCGCCTGCGTGCGCTCGAAGTTTCCCAGGTTGAACCCGGCTACGCGGATCGGTCCGTCCGGCTTCCACCGCGTCACCCGCGTCTCGCCCTCCACGCTGGACTCGACCATGCGTCCGGTAGCCACCAGTTGCAGACGCCGGGGATGCCGGAAGAGCAGGTCGTAGCCGGTGAACGCCGCTCCCCGGCTGGGATACCAGGTGCCGCGCGCCCCCACGTAGTACACTCCGTGTCCGGCATTGGTAATGACATTGCCTGCGCACCGGAACCCCAGGTTGTGCCGGCTCCCCGGCTCCAGCGCCTGCTCCAGCACCAGCACCACGATGTCGTTGCCGCGCCGCTTCACGCCGCTCGAGTCCAGCGCCTCGTTCTGAAGGTACTCGATGGGCTTCCCATCGAGGGTCAGCTCGGTCACCCGCATGGTCCGCGAGAGCTCGAGCACCAGCACCCGCTCGCGGGCCGCGCCGCCTACCAGCGTGGCCTGGCCCACCGTCTTGAGATCCAGCTCCGGCCCCAGCGTGGCCTCGATCCGGTAATTCTCCAAGGGCGTCGAATCCCCCGCCAGGCGCCGCTTCCCTTCCCGCGCGCTCCGGGCCGGAAAGGTGGTCCAGATGTCGTAGTACCGCTGCCCCTCATGCCACGCCACCTGCCCCAGGGTGATCTGCTCGCTGCGGCGCCAGTCCACCAGCACGTCGAACCGCCCCAGCTTGAGTCCGCTCACCGCCGCCGCAAAGAATCCCGCCGACGTTCCCAGGGGCGAGGAGGTGTCGATGAGCATTCGGGCCTCGTACGCCGCCAGCATGTTCCGCGCCACCGGTCGCCAATCCTCCACCAGCTTCCGACCCGTCTCCGGGTCGGGCCGGTTGAACTCGTTCTCCGCGATCGCCTTCCGCAGGGCCTCGCCGGTGTCGTCGGTGAAGTACATCAGCGCCGTGCGGATCTGCTCCTGCAAGACGGGCGTCCCTAAGAAACGCACCATCGACTGCCGCTCGCTGCGGCTGGGCGGGATCAGAATGATTTCCCCATCGCCCGTCTCGGTCGCCGCCAGAAACAGCGCGCCCAGCGTCCGCCCCTCGATCGGCTCGGCGAACAACAGGTAGCCATCGGAAAAATGTATCTTGAAGTCTTCTTTCTCCAGGAAAACATCCCGCACCCGGTAACACTGCTCCGGCGCGAATCGCATGTCGCGTATTTTGGCCAGCCGCTCCGCCCCCGTCTCCGCCGGCAGCAGGGCGGCCGCGAACAGCAATCCCACCAGCAAACGGCTCATCCCTCGATCATCGCATGTCTGAACCGCGATCGTAGGGGAGTTCCCCATGGCCGCACGGCCAGTCGAGTAGGAGAGTGGATGAACAATCCCGAAAGGATGCGATCCACTTTCCCCTCAGCGGACGTGCGGATTTCCCGCATCCGGCTCTCGGAAAGATGTCGCCGCAGGCACACACAGGGTAGCAGCGGATGGAGCACTCAAAGCATCACCAGAGAGTTTCTCCGGCTAACAAAGGGGACTGCCCGCCGGAATACATCGGGCGACCATGAGCGAAGTGCTGGCGCGGTTCGGGAAGGGTACGCCACAGCGTGAGGCTGTTACCGCCCGTCTGCTTCGGATCTTCGAACTTGCCAATGCTGCCAGGAAGCTAGACCGTCTCGTGATCTTCGGAAGTTACTAACCGCCAAACCCGAGCCCAACGATATCGATGTCGTGCTGGTTATGGCCGACGACTTTGATGTTGAGTCGTGCGACGAAGTCGCTCGCAGCCTTTTCGATCACGCCCGAGCAGAGACGGAGCTCAAAGCGAGCATTTTCTGGATTCGTCCAGCGATGCTCATGCTGGAGTCGGCGGAACACTTCATCGCCCATTGGCAGATCAAACGCGACAGGATGCCCCGTGGTATTGTGGAGGTCAGAGCATGATTCATAATGACCAGGAGCTCGAAACGACGCAGGAGCGCATTGCATACTTCCAGCGCTTGCTGGCACAGTTGCGCGTAACAGCGGCCCCTGAAGAATTTGCGCTTGTGGCTGGCGGCTATCGGAAAGAGATAGTTCGGATGCAGAATGAGGTACTGGAATACTTGACGCGACACACCGCTGCGTCCGTGCCTGTCGAGACCGCCTGATGCCCGGCCAACTCGCTGCCACCCTGCTCCTGCTCGCCGCCGACTGGACCCAGTTCCGCGGACCCAATGGCAGCGGCATCTCCGCGGCCCGCGACCTCCCCGTCGAGTTCGGCCCCGGCAAGAACGTCGCCTGGCAGATCGACCTGCCACCCGGACACTCCTCGCCCGTCTTCGCCGGCGACCACATCTTTCTCACCGCCGTCGAAGGAGAAACCCTCGCTTCCGCCGGCCGCGACAAGGTGGCCGACACCGGCAACGGCAAACTCCTCACCCTCTGCCTCGACCGTCTGACGGGACGCATCGTCTGGCGCCGCGAATCTCCCCGCCCCCGCCGCGAGCGCTTCCAGCCCACCGGTTCCACGGCGTCCCCTTCGCCGGTCACCGACGGCCGCAACGTCTACGTCTTCTTCGGCGACTTCGGCCTGCTCTCCTACGGGCCCGACGGCAACGAGCGCTGGCGCGTCCCCCTCGGTCCCTTCAACAATGTCAACGGCCACGGCACGTCTCCCATCCTTTATAAGGACCTCCTGATCCTCCTCTGCGACCAGGACTCCGACTCCTACCTCCTCGCCGTCGACCGCGACACCGGCCGCACCCGCTGGCGCGCCGACCGTTCCGAGATCATGCGCGGCTACGCCACGCCGGTCATCTTCCAGCCCCGCAACGGTCCCGCCGAGCTCATTATCTCCGGCGCCTTACAGCTGGACTCCTACGCCGTCGAGACCGGCGAAAAGCTCTGGTGGGTCCGGGGCATGTCCTGGCAGCCCAAGTCTCTTCCTGTCATACACGAGGACATCATTTACGTTCATTCCTGGGAAGGCGGCGGCGAAGCCGAAACTCCCACCGAAACTCCCAGCTTCCAGGAAACCCTCGCCACCCTCGACAAGAACGGCGACGGCCTCATCTCCGAGCAAGAACTCCCCGACGAGCGCCAGCGCCGCGGTTTCTATCTGCTCGACCTCGATGGCAACGGAACCGTCAACGAGCGCGAGTGGAAC
>JBGOUV010000392.1:0-6343 GCA_041477815.1 Terriglobia bacterium
GACAACCGAGAACGCCACCGTGGGGACGGTGATCGAGAACAAAAGGATCATCGAACTGCCGCTCAACGGGCGCAACTATCTGCAACTGGTGGCGCTCAGTCCCAACGTGGTGGCCGAGAGCGGGAGCAACCAGAACGAAACTTTGCAGGGCGGAGATCGCTCGCGGCAGTCGTTCTCGCTGGCCGGGCAGCGGCTGGAGTTCAACCACTACACCCTGGACGGGGTGGAAAACACGGACGTCAACTTCAACACGTACGTGATCCGGCCCTCCATAGAGGCGATCCAGGAGTTCAAGGTCCAGAGCGGCGTTTACTCCGCGGAGTTTGGCCGGTCCATCGGGCAGATCAACGCCACGACCCGCTCGGGGACCAATCAGCTCCATGCCACCGCTTTTGAGTTCCTCCGCAATTCGGCCCTGGACGCCAAAGAGTGGCAGCAGGTAGGCGCGAAGAACCCGTTTCGACGAAACCAGTTCGGGTTCACCCTGGGCGGCCGGCTGATTCGGGACCGCCTGTTCTTCATGTCCAATTTCGAGGCCCTGCGGGACCGCAAGACGCTCCAGCAAACAGCCAGCGTGCCGACCGACCGGATGCGCGCCGGGGACATGTCGGGGCAGCCACGGGGCATCTTCGATCCGCTATCGCGGGTCATCACAACCGACGCGCAGGGGAACGAGCGGGCCGTGTCGGCCACGCGATTCCTCAATAACTCGATTCCGCAGAGCCGCTTCCACCCGAGCGCGCTGAAGCTGGCCGAGTTTCTGCCCCGCCAGACCGTGCCCGGCGACGATATCCTGCGCAACTACATCCGCCAGGCCCCGCGTCCTATCAGTACGGAGCAGTTTCTGCAGCGTCTCGACTGGAACGAGAGCGACCGGTCGCAGTGGTTCGGGCGCTTCAGCTGGAGCGATGAGTTTGAAGGCCTGCTCGCTGCGTTCCCTTACCCCGGGCGGGTGGAGACCAGGGTCTACCAGACGGTGCTCTCCAACACGCGCACGCTGGGGACCAGCATGGTCAACGAGTTCCGCTTCGGCTATAACCAGTTCCAGAACAACAAGGTCGGTTTC
The DNA here is from genome assembly GCA_041477815.1 of Terriglobia bacterium. Classification (GTDB taxonomy): domain Bacteria; phylum Acidobacteriota; class Terriglobia; order Bryobacterales; family JACQDG01; genus JBGOUV01. The sequence continues at coordinate 1,067 of JBGOUV010000392.1, forward strand.
CATACCTTTGTCCGGGACATAGCGACGGAGCTGGCCATCCCGGGTTTGAGGCCGATCAACGAGGCCTCCTGGGGCTTCCCGGATATTGGGCTGGCCAACGGGCTCAGCGGGAGCAGCGAACCCAACCCCTACGTCACCAAAAACCACACCTTCCAGGCGATGGATAACATGTCGATCGTGCGAGGCCGCCACACGCTGAAGTTCGGCGCGGAGGTCCGGCGCGACCGTTACAACCAGTTGGGCAACTCCTTTGCGCACGGGTCGTTCAGCTTTGCGGGCACGGCGACGTTCGACCCGGCCAACCGCACCACCACCGGGTTCTCGTTCGCCGACTTCCTGCTGGGGGAATCGTCGTCGTCGTCACGCGGCCTCAGTTTGTCCAACACGCTGCTCCGGGCCACGTCGTTTTACCTGTACTTCCAGGACGACTGGAAGATCACGCCCCGCCTCACCATGAATCTGGGGCTGCGCTACGAGAACAACCCTCCTTGGCATGATAAGTATCGGGGTATTCTCAATGTCCAGATGTTCGACCCCGGAGTGGGGCCGGACGGCTTGCTGAGCGGGACCAAGGCGCCGATCGTGACCCGGCCCGGCAGCGGGGATTTCTACGAGGGCATTCCGTTCCGGTTCCACGACGGGATTCCGGTCCAGGCGGGAGACCAGTTCATCGGCCGCTCGCTGGTGAATGCCGACAACAACGACTTCGCGCCGCGCCTGGGCCTGTCCTACAGCCCCACCGACCGCTGGACGTTTCGCACGGGTGTGGGAGTATTCTATGCGCGGGACTCCGGACAGGTGGTGTGGGACATGGGGCGGAACATGGCCGGCCGCGGGATCCTCGACGCCAGCCAGGAACGGCCCAACTCCAACCTCAGCGACCCGTGGCGGGCCCAGCGGGAGGCCTTCACCTGCACCGGCTGGACCGGGACCTGCCTGGGGCCGCCCCAGTTCCTGCCCAGCTCGGTCGGGCGCCGGAGCCCCTACGTGACGCAGTGGCTGTTCAACGTGCAGCGCCAGCTCCGCAAAGACATCGCGCTGGAGGTGGGCTATCAAGGCAGCCAGGGGCACAAGCTGGAGCGCTATCGAATTTGGAACCAGCCCGTGTCCAGGACGGGTCCGAACGACACCCGCTCGGTCGCGCAGCGTCGTCCGTGGCCGGCCTACGGCAACTTCCAGATGGTGGACTCCTCGGCCAATTCGAACTACAACGCCCTCAGCGGCAAGCTCCAGCAGCGCTTTTCACGGGGGTTGACTTACCTGGTCGGGTACACCTGGTCGAAGTCGATCGACAGCGGCAGTGCGATCCGCAACAACAATGGCGACAACCAATGGCCCGCCGATAGCTACAATCTGCACCGCGAGCGCGCCCTGTCGCAGTTCCACTCGGGCCGGCGGCTGGTGACGTCCGTGCTGTACGAGCTGCCGCTGGGGGCCGGCAAGCCTTTCGCCAACTGGCGCGGCACCGCGGACAAGGTGCTCGGCGGCTGGCAGGTGGGTAGTATCCTGACCTTCGCGGACGGAACGGCGCTGCACGTGGGAGGCATCGGCGACACCAACCAGACCACGCTGTACGAGGGCAACCGCCCCAACGCGACCGGCATCAGCCCGTTTCCGGACACGCAAACCGTGAACCAATTCTGGAACATCGCCGCTTTCGATACGACCAGCCCCAGTTTGAACTACTTGTTCGGCAACACCGGACGAAACGTGCTGTTCAAGCCGGGCACGCGACAGGGGGACTTTTCGGTCGTGAAGAACACCTCGCTTCGCGAGGGCCACGCGCTGCAGTTCCGATTTGAGGCGTTCAATTTTGCGAACCATCCCAACTGGAACACACCCAGCGTCGATCCGAGAACCGCGTCCACGTTCGGCAAGATCACGTCCGCCCGGACGATGCGCGAGATGCAGTTCGGGCTGAAGTACATGTTCTGAGTTGGAGCGGAAAGGAACAAAGCTTATGCGAATCGTTCTGGTAACGCTGTTAGCCGGTCTGGCCGGCGCTCAGGACCGGCCGAACACCCTTACCCCCCAGGAATCCGCGAACGGCTGGATTCTCCTGTTTGACGGTAAGAGCCTCAACGGATGGGAGCCGCATGGGCCCGGAGATTGGAAGGTCGATAATGGGGCGCTCGTCTGCGGCGGGACGACGCCCAGTTGGATAGGCACCGGCGCGTCGTTTGCCAACTACAACTTGAAGCTGCAGTTCCGCGGCTCGGAGAAGGTAAACAGCGGCGTCTTTTTGCGCTCGCAGAAGGAAGGGCAGCCGCACCGCACCGGCTACGAGCTGCAGATCTGGGATTATCAACCGGGCGGCTTCAGCACCGGCAGCCTGGTCGGATCGCTCCAGGCATCGCCCACCAGGATCCTCCCCGAGCAGTGGAACAGCTATGAGATCACAGCGGACGGTGACCACTTTGTGATAGTGCTGAACGGCAAAACCCTCCTCGACGCACGCGAATCCCAGCACGCCTCCGGGGTGGTCGGTTTTCAGTGTCAGAAAGACAACCGGATCGAGTTCCGTAACATTAAGTTGCGGCCGAGGTGACGAAGGGAGACGCGATGAGAAGGATTCTGGCGCTGGCGTTGGCGTTGGTGTGCGGGAGCTGGGCGCAGGGACTGCCGCGCCGGGAGCGGGACGCCGTGAACCGGGGAGCTCAGGAGCGGCGGTACATGTTTAACAACCTGACCGTATCCCCCTATCCGATTGAAATGTACTTCCCGCAAATCACCAACGGGCCAAACTTTCCCACCTGGTCGCCGGACAGCAAGCAGGTGGCATTCGCGATGCGGGGATCGATCTGGAGGCTGACGCTGGGGGATACGACGGCCCACGAGCTGACGCACGGGCCGGGCTACGATTCGCAGCCGGCCTGGTCGCCCGACGGCAAGTGGATCGCCTATACGTCGGAACAGCACGAGCAGATCCACATGAAGCTGCTCAACCTCCAGACCGGAGCTATCCAGGCGCTGACCTCGAACGACTCGATCAATTTGGAGCCGGAGTGGTCGCCGGACGGCCAGCGGCTGGCGTATGTCTCAACGTATCCGAACCTGCGCTTCAGCATCTACGTGATGCCGCTGGGCAACGGCGTGCCGGGAACGCCGCAGATGCTCACCAGCGATTTCAAGTTTCCGGACCGGACGGTGTACTACGGGGAGTGGGCACACCACATTCACCCTACCTGGATGCCCGATGGCAAGGAGATGATCCTGGTGTCGAACCGCGACAGCCAGCACGGCTCCGGCGGACTCTACCGGATGCAGGCAAGGCCGGGCGCCCCGATGCAGCGTATCCATTACGAAGAGACGACCTGGCAGGCGCGGCCGACCATATCGCCGGATGGGAGCAAGCTGGTTTATGCGTCCTATTTGGGACGGCAGTGGCACCAGCTCTGGGCCATGCCGCCCAAAGGAGGCGATGCGTTTCCCCTGACCTACGGCGACTTTGACCGTACCACGCCGCGGTGGTCCCCGGACGGAAAGCGCATCGCGTTCATTTCGAACCAGACCGGCGACACCAGCCTCTGGCTGTTTCACTACTTTGGCGGCAAGCTCGAGCCGGTGAAGATCGGCAAGCTGGTTTACAGCCGGCCGATGGGGAAACTGCGAGTGCGAGTGCTGCACAAAGCGACTGGTCAGCCGATGGCGGCGCGGGTGCATCTGGAGGCCTCCGATGGACGGTCCTACGCGCCGGCGGAGAGCTGGTTTCACGCCGACTGGCACGTCTACCCGCAGCTCGAAAAGGAGGCATACCACTTTTTCCATACCGCTGGGGACTTCGAGATGGACCTGCCCGTCGGTCGGGCGAAGCTGGTGGTCTCGCGCGGGTTCGAGTATCTGCCCCAGGAAAAGGAGGTAACCCTGGAGGCGGCGAAGCCCGCGTTGCTAACCGTGACGCTCGAGCCCCTGAACACAGTGACGGCCAAGGCCAGAGGGTGGTGGGACGGCGATAACCACTTCCACATGAATTATGCGGGCGCGTATTTCAACACGCCGGAACGGCTAATGAAGCTCGCCGCCGCCGAAGACCTGTCCGTGATGAATAACCTGATCTGCAATAAGGAGCAGCGGATTCCCGACATTTCGCACTTCACGGGAGCGCCGGATCCGGTCTCGACGCCGCAGCGCCTCCTGTTCCATAGCCAGGAATATCACCCGCCCTTCTGGGGTCACTCGGTGTTTCTGAACATCAAGCAGCACGTGATAATTCCAGAATATGTGGGTTACCCGAACACGATTGTGGAGAGCCTGTATCCGCCGAATACGGTGCCCTTCCGGGTGGCGCGGGAGCAGGGAGGGCTGGCCGGCTATGCGCACGGACCTGGCGCGAACTTTCCGGCGGATCTGGGGCTGGAGACGGTCGATTTCTTGGAGGCCAACAGCCCCGGGGGGATGGAGCCACTTTACCGGGCCTGGAACCTGGGCTACCGGGTGGTGGCCTCCGCGGGCGCCGACGCGATGCCGAACTTCTTTCGGGGGCACACCCTCGGGGCCGTCCGGGTCTACGTCAAGACCGGCCCGAAACTCAACAATGATAAGTGGCACGCCGACTTTCGGGCCGGACGCAGTTTTGTAAGCGCCGGGCCGTTGGTGTTTCTCAAGCTCCAGGACAAGGAGCCCGGCGACGAGATCCGCCTCGGGGCTGGCAAGCACTCCTTGACGGCTACCGTGGAAGCGGCCTCCATCACGCCTCTGGAAACGATCGAGTTGCTCTACAACGGTGAGGTGATTGAGACCTTGAAGCCGGCGGGCGCGCCCTTGAAGGCCAGCCTGAAGAAGGTGATCAGCGTGGATCAAAGCGGGTGGCTGGCGGCGCGCGTGATCGCGAAGGCGGTGCGGCAGCCGCTGCGCCGCGGGCAGCCGTTTGCCGCGACCATGCCGGTGTGGGTCACCGTGGACGGCCGGCCACCGCGCTCGAAGAAGGACGCCGATTACTTCATCCAGCGTCTGGACCAGGCGCTGGACGAGGCGCTGACCGACGGTAAGTGGACCAGCGAGCAGGAAAAAAATGAGGTGCGGAAGATGTACGCAGAAGCGCGGGGGCGCCTGGCCGCTCGCGCCGGCGCCGAGCCGCGACCGTAAGGAGCGGTCACCGCGCTAGACGAACAACGGCTCCGTCACGGTCGCGGCTCGGGCCAGCAAACAAGGAGGATGTTGACATGATCGCAACCATCGCTCGGAAGGTGTTGGCGCTGTGTTTCTTCGCGCTGCTGTGCGGTTCCCTCCGGGTGGCGAACTCGCAGCAGCCGGCGCCACCAGCGGGTTACGTCTTCA
>JBGOUV010000219.1:0-11771 GCA_041477815.1 Terriglobia bacterium
CGCGCTGGTGGAGGCGCGCGTGCCGTTTGAGATGGTCCACGAGGGGCGGCTGGCGGCGGAGGAGATCGACCGGTTCAAGGTACTGATCCTGCCGAACCTGGCGTGCCTGTCGGAGGAGCAGTGCGACGAGTTGCGGCGGTACTGGCGGCGGGGCGGGAGCCTGGTGGCGACCTTCGAAACCTCTTTGTATGACCAGTCAGGAACACGGCGCCAGGACTTCGGTCTGGCGGACCTGTTCGGCGCGGCGTACGGCGGGAGGACAGAGGGTCCGATGCAGAACGCCTACCTGCGGCTGGAGGGTCCGCATCCGCTACTGATGGGCCTGGAAGACGCGCCGCGGATCATCCACGGCGTCCACCGGGTGGAGACGCGGGCGACGGCGGAGGTTCGGCAGCGGCCCCTGACCCTCATTCCATCGTACCCGGACCTGCCTATGGAGGAGGTCTACCCGCGCGTGCCGAAGACCGACATCCCGGAGGTCTACCTGCGGGAGAGGGGCAAGTCGCGGGTGGTGTATTTCCCGTGGGACATCGACCGGACCTTTTGGGAGGTGCTGTCGGTGGACCATGGGAAACTGCTGCGGAACGCCGTGACCTGGGCGGCGAACGAGGCGCCGCCGGTAACGGTGACCGGTCCGGGCGTGCTGGATGTGACCGTGTGGCGCCAGAAGGAATCGCTGACGGTTCACCTGGTGAACCTGACTAACCCCATGATGATGAAGGGACCCTTCCGGGAGTTGATCCCGGTGGGCGAGCAGAGGGTCCGGGTGATGCTGCCGCCGGGCCGGCGGGCGGGGAAGGTGCAGTTGCTGGCGGCGGGCAGGGAAGCGCGGGCGCGGGCGGTGGGGGGAGGGCTGGAGGTAGTGGTTCCGTCGGTGCTGGACCACGAGGTGGTGGCGATTGATCTGTGATGTTTTGTGATGTATACACGGAGGGTGTATACTCAGGGTATGGCCACCACCAAGGTCTTCCGCAGCGGGAATTCGCAGGCCGTGCGAATTCCGAAGGAGTTTCGCGTCGACTGTGACACGCTGGAGATCTTCCGGAGGGGAGACGAGATCGTGTTGCGCAAGCCTGGGAAGAGTCTGGCCCGGGCCTTCGAGCTGCTGGCCGGGATGTCGCCTGACTTCTTTGCAGAGGGCCGGCAACAGCCCAAGATGCAGAAGAGAAAGCGAATGTTCTAGTGCAGTATCTGCTGGACACGGACATCTGCGTCTACATCGCGAGGCGCAAGCCGGGGGCAGTTTGGGCTCGCTGGCACGGAATGGAGGTGGGAGAACTGGGAATGTCGGTTCTCACCTACCTGGAGTTGGTGTACGGAGCCGTGAAGAGCCAGCAGCCAGAGGCGAACTTGGCCCGAGTAGGGGAGCTGCGGGAGAACATACCGGTGGTTCCGCTGGACGCAAGCACGGCGAAGGCGTATGGACGGATCCGGAGGACCTCGGAGAAGAAGGGAATGCTGATCGGGCCGTACGATCTGGTGATTGCGGCGCAGGCGGCGAGCCTGGGTCTGACGCTGGTGACGGCCAACCGGCGTGAGTTTGCGCGGGTGGAGGGGTTGCGGGTGGAAAACTGGGCCCGGTCCTAATCTAATTCCGTTATTGCTCCTGCCTAGAAAGTGTGACAGACTGCTGGTGTCGCTGGGCGGGAGTAATGCCTATCGGAGAAACTGGAGCCGGATGCTCTGGTAAACGGGTGACCTGAGATGGGCAACACGGTAATGGGACCCGAGCGAGTCTCGATGGGATGGGGCGCCTGGCTGGCGAAAGCCAGCGCGGGCGCGCTGGTGCTGGAGACGGTGACGGGGCTGGCGATTACGCTGGCGCCCTTCCACGCCGCGGTGCAATGGAACCTGCTGCTGCACACGCTGGTGGGCGTGGCGACGCTGCTGCCGTGGAGCTGGTATCTGGCCAAACACTGGCAGGACTACCGGCGGCAGGCGATGTCGGACACGCTGCTGCTGGGCTACGTGGGGGTGGCTGCGCTCGCCCTGTGCGCGATTTCGGGGCTGGTGGTGACCGTGCAGGCGCTCGCCGGCATCAAGACCAGCGCGGTATGGCGCAACATTCACCTCCTCACTACCGTGGCGACGATGGCCGCTACGGCGCCGCACCTCGTGCTCTCCTATTTGCGCCGGCGCGCGATCGTCGCGCATACCGGAGCCGGGGCCTGGCTGGCCCAGAGCGCGGCGTACGGCCTGATTCCGTTGCTCCTGATTCCGGTGCTGGCGTGGCGGTATTCGGGGACCAAGTACCGGAACGAATTTCCGGCGGACTACAACTTCGTCTACGGCAAAGAGAAGCCGTTTGCCCCCAGCCTGGCGAGGACCGCGACCGGCGGGGCCTTCGACGCCCGTTCGCTGGCGGGGTCGGAGTCGTGCGGGTCGCCGGGGTGCCATGCGCAGATCCTCGCAGAATGGAAGCCCAGCGCGCATCGCTATGCCGCGATGGACGTGGTCTTCCAAGGGATCCAGAACGTGATGGCGAAGCAGAATGGGCCGGAATCGACGCGGTATTGCGGGGGTTGTCACGATCCGATTTCCCTGTTCTCGGGAACGAAGAATATCTTTGTTGAAAACCTGACGGGGTTGCAGGGCTATCACGAAGGAGTGTCGTGCCTGGCCTGCCATGGCATTCAGAAGACCGACATCCAGGGGAATGCCAACTACACGGTGACGCAGCCGCGCGAATACCTGTGGCAGTGGAGCGCGGAGGGGGGCGCGGCGACCGTGGCGCGCGACTTCCTGATCCGCACGTATCCGGCCGAGCACAACCGGCTGAGCAAGCGCATGTACAAGAAGCCGGAATACTGTGCGGCCTGCCACAAGCAGTTCATCGATCAGGTGCTGAATCGCGTGGGCTGGGTGCAGTTGCAGAACCAGTACGACAACTGGGCGGCGAGCCACTGGAACACGAAGGGGGACGCGACGAAAACGGTGGAATGCCGCGAGTGCCACATGCCGCTGGTGGACTCGAAGGACCCCGCCGCGGGCGACACGATGGATTACAACCGCAGCGCGGGCGACGGCAAGCATCGCAGCCACCGCTTCCTGGCCGCCAACAATTTCATGCCGGCGGTCTTGAAAGTGGAAGGCTGGGAGAAGCACGTGGAGCTGACGAACCAGTGGCTGCGGGGAGAGACGGAGGTTCCCGAAATCAAGCAAAAGTGGGCCGAAGGAGCGATTGTCAAGGTTCGCATTGAAGCGCCCGAGGAAATTGCACCCGGCGAAAAGATGAAGCTGCGCGTGATTCTGGCTTCGCACAAAGTGGGGCACGATTTTCCAACGGGACCGCTGGATATGATTCAGAGCTGGATTGAGCTGCGGGTGACAGATCCATCGGGCCGGGAGATTTTCGCGTCGGGGCGAAGGGACAGCAAGAATTACATTGAACCGGGGTCGTTCCTCTTTAAGGCCGAGCCGGTGGACCAATACGGAAACCTGATCGACCGGCACAATCTCTGGGAAATGGTGGGCGTGCGTTACCGGCGATCGCTGTTTCCCGGTTATTCGGACACCGTGGAATACCAGGTGGCGTGCCCTTCGGGGACGCTAAGACAGGCCAACAAGGCGAAGGAGCGGCAGGATTTCGAATGGCCCGCCGCAACGGCGCCGGGTAACTACACGGTGACGGCGATTCTGCTCTACCGGAAGATCGACCAGTTTCTGTTGGACTACCTGATGGGCGACAAGGTGAAGGCGACAGCGCCGGTGGTGGAGATTGCGCGGGCGACGGCGACGGTGGCGGTGCGCGGGCGAGCCGGAGATTAGGGACATGCCCGAGCCGAGGCGGGTGGGAAGGCGGCAGAGACGCCTTGCGTGGGCGGCGGGAATCCTGGCGACGGGGGCGCTGGCGGCGGCGCTGGTGATGTGGAAGATCCACCGCGACAGCCAGCCGGAAGAGTATGTGCCCGGGGAGTCATCGGCCGACATCACGCGCTCGATTGAAGAGAAGGGCGCGAAACGCGCTGCGGCGGGGAGCGGGGCCCGGACCGAGTACCAGGACCGGCGGCGAGATCCGCTGCGGGATCCGGGCCAGAAACTTCCCGCCGGGGCTCCGGAGCCGAGATTCACCGATGTGACGAAGGAAGCCGGATTGGACGGATTCCGCGCCTTCGCGGGAAAGCGCAGCTCGCAGTTGCCCGAGGACATGGGCGGGGGCGTGGCCTGGGGCGATTACGACAACGACGGGAACGAAGACTTGTTCCTGGTTAGCGCGGGTGGAGCGATGGACCTGCCGCCCGAGCAGCGCGCGAACTCGATGTTATTCCGTAACCTCGGCAACGGCAAGTTCGAGCCGGACCGCTCTTTTCCGGAGCTCAGGATTCCGGGCATGGGCGCAGCCTGGGGAGACTACAACAACGACGGCTGGCTGGACCTGGTAGTCACCGGGTTCGACACGCTGCTGCTGTTCCGGAACGATCACGGGCGTCTGGTGCGCGACGCGCGGCTGCCTTCGCCCCGCGGGTTCTGGGCGGGCGTGAGCTGGGGCGATTTCAACAACGACGGCTGGCTCGATTTCTACGTCTGCGGCTATGTGCGCTATGTTCCGGACGAGCGCAAGAAGGGGACCAGCTCGCCGCAGTTCGGGCTCGAGGTTCCCTACACGTTGAATCCCGCTTCGTTCGAGCCCGAGCGCAACCTGCTGTGGAAGAACAACGGCAACGGCACGTTTACGGAGATCGCGAAACAGATGGGGGTGGACAATCCGGAAGGACGCAGCCTGAGCGCGCTCTGGCACGATTTTGACGGCGACGGATGGCTGGACCTTTACGTGGCCAACGACATCTCCGAGAACCGGTTCTTTTTGAACCAGCGGGGGCGCTTCAAGAATTTCGGCCGCACGGCGTGGGTGGAGGAATACCGCGGTTCCATGGGGCTGGCAGCGGGGGACTTCGATCGCGATGGCGACGACGATCTGTTCATCTCGCACTGGGTGGCGCAGCAGTTCGCGCTGTTTCAATCGCTGCTCGCGGAGAACCGGGGCCAGGACCGAGAGGCGGCGCTGCGGTTCACCGATGTGAGCGAAGGAGTGGGCATCGGTCCGGCCACGCTGCAGAAGATCGGATGGGGCGCGGCGTTCGCCGATTTCGATTCCGACGGCTGGCTCGACCTGGCGGTGGCCAACGGCAGCACGTTCGAAACGAAAGCGGGCGAGCGGCGGCTGGCGCCGATGGAGTCGTTTCTGTTCTGGAATAAGAGCGGCTTCTTTTACGACCTGGCGCCCTGGAACCTCGCCCTGTCGGCGCCGCACGTAAGCCGCGGGCTGGCGGTGGCGGACTACAACAACGACGGTGCGGTGGATATCGCGATCGTGGATCTGGACGGCGGTGTCCGCCTGTTGCGCAACGACCTGCCGCACGGGAACTGGGTGGAGCTCCGGTTGCGGGATAAGAGACGCGGCGGGGGTGACGGCGCGACGGTGGTGGCGTCGGCGGGCGGGAAGCCGCTGCGGGCGATGGTCACCAGCGCGTCTTATCTTTCTCAGGACAGCAGGCGGGTGCACTTCGGGTTGGGAGCGCAGACCAGCGTCGAGAAGCTGGAAGTCGCCTGGCTGGGCGGAAGGAAACAGACCTGGACCAATCTCGCGGCGAACCGCATTTGGGAACTGGAGGAAGGCGACGCGGCGGCAAGACCGTTCGCCGGCGGCGCGCCGAAGCTGAGCCGCGAGCAACTGGTGGAGTTCTGGGCGAAGCAGCGCGCGGCAATGGACGCGATGAAGCGGGAGGGGGACATTCCGAAGGCGGAGCGGTTGTTTGGCGAGGCGCTGCGGCTGAATCCGGCGCATGAGGATTCGCACTATTACCTGGCCAACTGCCAGGTGGCGCAAGGACGGCGGGCGGAAGCGATGGCGCAGTTGGAGGCGCTGACCCGCATCAACCCGCTGAGTCACCGCGGCTGGCAACGGCGTGGCGTGCTGCTGGCGGTGGGGGCGGCGACGCTCGCGGAGATGCAGCAGGCCGAGGAATCACTCGATCGCGCGCTGAAAATCAACCCGGAGGAAACAGGCTCGCTGCTCCTGCTGGCGGAGACGGCGCTGGCACGGCACGACCTGGAGACGGCGCGGGCGCGGCTGCGGCTGGCGTTGCAGTCGAATCCGCGGTCGGTAGGCGGACTCTTTCTGAATGGCTATATCGCGTGGAAGCAGAACCGGGCGGGCGAGGCGGCGGCCCTGCTGGCCTCGGCTCAGAAAGCGCGCGGGCCGGACTGGAAGCCGAAGGGCAGCGTGGCGGAAGGCGATGTGAACCGCCGGATGGACGCGGAGGCCGGATTCCTGGCGCCCTTCTGGGAAGACTGGAACGGGACGGCGGACCCCGCCGCGGCCTACGCGCGCACGGAGCGGTACCTGGCGGGGCGGGTTCTGCGGTAGCGCCCTGATTGTCCTATTGCTTTCCCATACGAATTGTGGCAGGCTGCTATGGTGATCCAATAGGAGAATCATGGATAAGAAGGCGGACGTCTGGCAGGGGACCCTCGCCCTAATGGTGCTGAAGACCCTCGAAACGATGGGCGCACTGCACGGATATGGCATCGCCCGCCGGATCGAGCAGACCAGCGGCGCCTTGCTGGCGGTGAACTACGGGACGCTGTATCCGGCGCTTCTCAAGCTGGAGCAGGAGGGTTACATCGCGTCCGAGTGGGGGGTGTCGGAGAACAACCGCCGCGCGAAGTACTACCGGTTGACGCGCGCCGGCCGCAAGCAGGTGGAGAAGGAAGCGCGGCAGTGGGCGCAGACCACCGGGATCATGGCGCGCTTCCTGTCGCCGGGGGAGGAGCCCTCATGAGGGGAGTCCGCGCTTTTCTAGTCCGGCTGGGAGGGCTGTTCGGCAAAGGGCGCCGGGACCGCGAATTGGCTGAGGAGATCGAGAGTCACCTCGAACTGCACATCGAGGACAACTTGCGGGCGGGAATGAGTTCCGAGGAAGCCCGGCGGCAGGCGCGGCTGAAGCTCGGCGGGATCGAGGCGGTGAAGGAAAGCTATCGGGACCGGAGGGGCATTCCGCTGATTGACACGCTGGCGCAGGATCTTCGCTACGGTGTCCGCAGGCTGCGGCGGAGTCCGGGGTTCACGGTGGTGGCGGTGCTGTCGCTGGCGCTGGGGATCGGGGCGAATACGGCGATCTTCAGCCTCATGGACTCGCTGCTACTCAGAATGCTACCGGTCAAAGATCCGGAACGGTTCTACACGCCAGTTTCTTCCACCGACCGTTTCAAGAACCAACCCGCCTTTGCGCTGGCCGCTTACGAGGAGTTTCGCGACCATAATGATGTCTTTTCGGACATGCTGTGCCGTCGCGTGACCCAGGTCGGGCTGCTGGCGGGGGATCGCACCGAGCCGGTCTCGTTGGAGCAGGTGAGCGGCAATTATTTCCTGATGTTGAAGGTGAAAGCGCACCTCGGCCGCACTCTGAGCGTTGAAGATGACCGCCCCTCCAGCGGGCAGCGGGTGGCCGTGCTGAGCTACGAATTCTGGCAACGGCGGCTCCGACCCGGCGATTCTGGGCCAGGCTCTCCACCTGAACGGAGTGGCTTTTGTTGTTGTCGGCGTCAGCGAGCAGCGGTTCTATGGGCTGGACCCAGGTTTCGGGCCGGAAGTGCGCGTTCCTGTGAACGCGTGGCTCGAGTCCCAGCCGGGCTGGAACGAACAGGCTCGCCAGAACATATTCGCCTTCAACTTCAATCTCGTCGGGCGGCTGAAGCCCGGCGCCAGCGTTCGTCAGGCCGAAACGCAACTGGACGTGCTGCACCGCCCCTGGCTGGAGGCACAGGTATCCCTGAGTCCCGAGATTTCCGAGGAGCAGCGGCGGCGGGTCTTGTCCACGCGTATCAACCTGAACCTCGCGGCCAAGGGCCTGTTCGGTCTGGGACGCACCTACCAGCAAAGCCTGCCGTTGCTCCTGGCGGCAGGCGGCTTGGTTTTGCTGATCGCCTGCGTGAACCTCGCGACTCTGCTATTGGCCAAGGCCGCAGGGCGGCAGAGGGAAATTGCGGTGCGCCTCTCGCTGGGCGCCGGGCGCGGTAGAATTGTGAGGCAGTTGCTGACGGAGAGCCTGCTGCTGGCTGCGTTGGGCGGCGCACTGGGCCTGCCAGTCTCGGTCTGGGCTGCGGAGGCCGTGACTTCCTTCGTGCCTCCACCGGGCCAGTGGCGGTTAGCCATCCCCGTGACACCGGACTGGCGCGTGCTCGGGTTTCTAGCAGGGGTCACGCTGCTCACCAGCGTGCTGTTCGGCTTGGCGCCGGCCCTCCAGGCGACCCGCCTCCAGTTGACCCCCACCCTCCAGGGCGCGACCTCCACTGGTACGGGACGCTTTTCCGCGGGCAAGCTGCTGGTGAGCGCGCAGGTGGCGATTTCCCTGGTGCTGCTGGCCGGCGCCGGGTTGTTACTACGCACTCTCCAGAACCTGCGCCGCAACGAAATCGGATTTGAGAGGACTCGGGTGCTGATGTTCAGCTTGAATGCCGACCTCAGCAACCATACGCCACAACGCGCCCGGGCGTTCTACCAGGACCTCGTCGAGCGCGTATCGGCCCTCCCCGGGGTGCAACGGGCCAGTCTGGACCGCTTCGGGTTGCTCGGGAGGTCATTTGGCATTTCGCAGATGGCCCTGCGCGTCGAAGGCTATGAGCCGCAAGGCGACGAGGCGACCAATCCGCTGCTCGCCCCTCACCGCTTTGTGGTCGGACCGAATTTCTTCCCAACCGTCGGCATCCCGCTGGTGCTCGGCCGCGAGTTCTCCAGGCAGGACAACGAAACAGCGCCGAAAGTGGCGGTGGTGAATGAGCGATTGGCCCGCTACTATTTTGGCGGCCAGAATCCGATTGGCCGGCGGATCGGCTGGGGCCAGGCGGATATCGAGATCGTGGGGGTAGCCAGAGACGCCAAATACTACGACCTCCGCGAGCAGCCGCTGCGCGCCTTCTACGTGCCTTACACGCAGGTCAGGGACCGCTTCAGTACTCGCATGACCCTGCTGGTGCGGTCTGCCAGCGAACGGGACAAGCTCATTGCCGCGGTACGCCGCGAGGTCCAGGCCGTCGATCGGAACGTTCCGTTGACGGCGGTAAAGACGGTCGAAACCAAGATCGATGAGACACTGTCCACGGAGCGCCTGCTCACCAGCCTTCTGGGGGCTTTTGGCATGCTCTCGGCCCTCCTGACTGCCATCGGCCTCTACGGCGTGACGGCGTATTCCGTGGCGCGGCGGACTCATGAGATCGGCGTTCGGATGGCACTGGGCGCCGATCGCGGTCGTGTTCTGCGCACGGTACTGCGAGAGGTGGTAGCGGTGACGGCGTTCGGTTTGGCGCTGGGACTGCCTGCTGCTCTGGTGCTCTCGCGGCTGACCCGTAGCCTGCTCTACGGCATCGCGCCCACGGATGCGCGGGCCATGGCGGGCGCCTCGTTGCTGCTGTCAGCGGTAGTCCTGTTGGCGGGCTACCTCCCGGCGCGAAGGGCCACGCGAGTAGATCCGATGGTCGCCCTGCGCCACGAGTAAAGGATCCGCAGGATTGAGAACAGGGTGATCGGTTCCTGTTTTTGCTTGACTTTACTTTCTTTCGACTTTAGCATGGAATTATCACTGAAGAAAGGAGGTGGTCCAGCAAACATGAATTGTAGCCATAGACCTATCCGTGAGGTGGCCGACTCCTGAGTCGGATGTTCCTACGTTCGGTTGCCCGGTTCTCAGTGATCGGGTCCAGTTCCTGCTGAACGGCCATCTCGTGGTGACTGTTCGGTTGCATTAGCGAGCCCCCGGGGAGCCTGACGGGCCTCCGCCGGGGGCTTGCTGTCTCTAAGCGGGGGAACCGACAAGCCAGAGGCCTGTCGCACATGGCAACGACCATTCTAGGCATCGAAACCTCCTGCGACGAGACCGCCGCCGCCGTGGTGGATTCCGGCCGGCGTATCCTATCTAACGTAGTAGCCTCCCAGTTCGACGTTCACCGCCGCTACGGGGGTGTAGTTCCCGAGCTGGCCTCCCGCGAGCACCTCCGGGCTATCGTGCCGGTAGTCCGCCAAGCGCTGGAGGATGCCGGCATGGCCTACGGCGAACTGTCGGCCATAGCCGTCACCTGCGGTCCAGGGCTGGTGGGATCTCTCTTAGTAGGGATCTGTTACGGAAAAGCCCTCAGTCTTTCCCTTAACCTTCCCCTGGTAGCGGTGAACCACCTCGAAGGACACATCCACGCGGTGCTGTTGGAGCACCCCGGCCTGGAGTTTCCTGCCCTGGCGATGGTGGTGTCCGGCGGACATACCCACATGTTCTGGACCACACAAGCCGGCGCCGGCCAGTTCTCCTACCGCCTGGTAGGTCGCACCCGCGACGACGCCGCCGGGGAGGCCTTCGACAAGGTGGCCAAGCTGCTCGGACTAGGGTATCCCGGCGGCCCGGCGATTGACCGGCTGGCTCCCTACGGGAACCCCCGGGCCGTGCGGTTCACCACCGCCAAGATGAAGGGCAATAGGCTCGATTTCAGTTTCAGCGGGATTAAGACGGCGGTACTGCGCCACGTCCAGGCGGCGGGGATGGAGGAGGAGATCACGCGGCGCAAAAGGCTGCTCGAACAGAATCCCCGGCCGTCAACGGAGGCTTGGTTGGAGGCGACCCCGCAGGCGACTCGGGACCTGGTCGCTTCCTTCCAGTACACGGTGGTCGCGGAGCTGGTGCGGCACGCGGTGGCGGCGGCGGAGCGGGAGAACGCGCGGTCCCTGATTATTTCGGGCGGCGTGGCCTGCAATACGCAGCTTCGGGAGGCCTTCCGGTCGGAGGCGGTGGCCTGGCCGGTCTATTTCCCGGCGCCGAGGCTGTCCACCGACAACGCCGCCATGATCGCGGCGGCAGCGTATCCCAAGCTGGTCGCCGGGAAGGTGGCGGACCTGGCGCTGGCGGCGGAGGCGTCGCTCCCCCTATAATGAATTCCTGCATGAAGAAGGCGCTGATTACCGGCATCACCGGGCAGGACGGGTCGTACCTGGCGGAGTTCCTGCTGCGGAAGGGCTACGAGGTACACGGCATCAAGCGGCGCTCGTCGAGTTTCAATACCGAGCGCGTGGAGGGGATTTACCGCGATTTCCACGATCAGAACACGCGTTTCTTTCTGCATTTCGCCGATTTGGCGGACGCGGGCAGCCTGTTCAAGCTGTTGCACGAGCTGCGGCCGGACGAGATTTACAACTTGGGAGCCCAGAGCCACGTCCGGGTGAGCTTCGATATCCCGGAGTATACGGCGGACATCACCGGCAGCGGGACGGTGCGGGTGCTGGAGGCAATGCGGCAAACCGGCCTCCAGGCGCGGTTCTACCAGGCGTCGTCGAGCGAGATTTTCGGGGCCAGTCCACCGCCGCAGAGTGAGCTGACCCCCTTGCATCCGCGCAGCCCCTATGGCTGCGCCAAGGCCTTCGCCCACTGGACTACGGTCAACTACCGCGAGAGCTATGGCATGTACTGCTGCAACGGAATCCTGTTTAACCACGAGTCGCCGCGGCGGGGCGAGACGTTCGCGACGCGCAAGATCACGCGGGCGGCCGCGCACATCAAGTTCGGTCTGCAGGAGAAGCTGTACCTGGGCAACCTGGAGGCGCGGCGCGACTGGGGCTACGCGCCGGACTATGTCGACGCCATGTGGCGGATGCTGCAGCAGCCCGAGCCGGAGGACTACGTGGTGGGGACCGGGGAGGCGCACTCGGTGCGGGAGTTCGTCGAGCTGGCCTTTGACCACGTGGGGCTGGACTGGCGGCGGCACGTGGAGATCGACCCGCGGTACAAGCGTCC
>JBGOUV010000104.1:0-17559 GCA_041477815.1 Terriglobia bacterium
GCCAAAACGTTATGTGTGGCGCGCGAAGGGGGAGGATATCCTACGAAAGATTGAGCGGGCCAAAGCGGTGCTAGCTCGGATTATTGATGGTTAATTCAATTACAGGACACTAGGTTCATCTGGGCCGCCCGAACGAGTTCCGCCAATTTGTCGATTCCGAAGATGTTCGAGTCGCAAGCGGTCTTGAGGCGTTCGGCAATCGCGACTTCGGCCTTGTCGCGGCTCTTGCCCCACTTACGGTACTCTTGTTCGGCGATGATCTCGCGAATTTCGAGGAGCGCGGCGCGAAGAAACCCGCCTGTCCCGCATGCCGGGTCGAGAATCTTCAGCTTCAGGCGCTTCTCGGGCCGGTATGTGCTTAGGACCATGCGAACGGCCATGTCGCACACGTTTCGGGGGGTAAAGAACGCGCCGTGATCGCGACGGCTGGTCACGCCTACTATCTCTTCGTAGGCTTCGCCCTTGATGTCGCTAGCTGTCTGGAGCAGGGAGAATTTCTGAAGCTCGGCCACGCAGTAGGCGAGTGAACGGTTATCGAGTTCGATGACCTCGCCCTTCGTCGGGAAGATGTACGGGTAGCCTTCTTTGACCGTCTCGAAAAGCTTCCCAATGCGGGCTTTCAACTTCCGCTGGCCCAACTCGCTCCGACGCTCGTCCGGCGTAACGCAAAAATCGAGCGTACCTGACGATTCGCGTTCGTCGTGGATCTTGCAGAAAATGAGCTTCAGGAGCTCGAAGAACGCTTTCTCCTTCCCCAGGTTGCCGTTGACGTGAAGGTAGTTGTGGCAACGCTTAAAGACTGCCCTTAGGCCTTCCGTCGCGGGAACGAGGTCGGAGAATTCCACACGTTTCGGTTCGTCCGATCCCCTCAGGGGGATATCCGTTGCATCGAGGAAGGGCGTTTCCTTGGCGCGCTGCGGGTTGGTCTCCTTCTCGATAGCAATGAGCTCGGAACCAACCCAGAGCCCCCACCGAGCATTCAGGCACGCGGCGAGGTAGGACTTCAACTGCTCTACACCTTCCTTTCGGTCGGTGGGGCGAAGGTCTTCCCGTTTCGCTTCCACGATGACGAAGATGTTCTCCTGCAGATGAGGTTGGCCCGGAGGAAAGATGGCGATATCGACTCGTTTCTTTGTCCCGGACCCCATCTTCACCGGGAGTTCGAGATGGATGTCGGAGCGGTCGTAGCCGTATTCTTCCACGAGACTTCGGGCTACCCGCTGCCGGACGTGCTCTTCAGGAGTATCGTCGCGAAAAACATCTGGATGGATGTAGCAGCGGATTTTCCCCGCTGGAACGAGGAGCGTGGGTTGCGTTGCGGTTGTGTTGGCCATAGCGATCACCATGCAAGAGAATCGGCATCGACGTGCAAAAGAACCACCATAGTATTCCATTGGCCAGAAGACTTCCATCCCAGCAGCGTTATCGCTTACAGGGCGACGGCAGCCGGATGCGTTACCGGCGAAACCGGCGCGCCGCCGGCCGCGCGAGGCAGAGTAAAGAAGAAGCGGGTACCGCTGCCCGGCTCGCTCTCCACGCGGACGTCGCCGCCGTGGGCGCGGACGATGTGCTTGACGATGGACAGGCCGAGTCCGGTTCCACCCAGCTCGCGCGAGCGGGCCTTGTCCACTCGATAGAAGCGCTCGAACAGGCGCGGCAGGTGCTCGGGGGAGATGCCGATGCCGGTATCGGCGATGCAGAACTCTACCGCTTCGCGGACACCCCCGGCCGACACCGTCACCCGGCCGCGCGGCGCGTACTTGAGGGCGTTATCGAGCAGGTTCCACAACACCTGGTGAATGGCATCGCCGTCGGCGGTGACGCGCAGGTCCTCGGACTGCGGTTCGGCGCTCAGGGTGATTTCCCGCGCGCGGGCCACCTGCTGCAGGCTCTGGACCGCGGACTGGATCAGATCGGCCACGCGCCACGGCTCGAAGTGGAACTCGTGGCGTCCCAGCTCGATGCGCGACAGGGTCAGCAGATCGGCGGTCAGTTTGGCCATCCGCTCGGCGTGTTTGCGAATGATCTCGACGAACTCCCGCCCGCGCTGGTCGGCCACCAGGTCGCTTTCCAGAAGAGTCTCGGCGTAGCCCTGGATGGAAGTCAGCGGCGTGCGCAGCTCATGCGAAACGTTGGCCACGAAATCCTTGCGGACCTGCTCCAGGCGTTCCAGCTCGGTGACGTCGTGCAGGACGGCGACGGCGCCGCCGGGCATGGGCGAGCAGCTCAGCTTAAGCCAGCGGGGGGGCGAGCCGTGGCGGAGGTCGGCGGTGATGGGAGCGTGGGTCTGGAGAGCGCGGTCGAGCGCCTCGACCATTTCCGGCCAGGCCGGGGCGTGCTCGAAGTCCGCGCCCAGCAGGCGGCGCAAGGCTTGGTTGGCGAAGCTGACCTGCCGGCCGGAGTTGACCGCCACGACGCCTTCCTCCATCGCTTCCAGCACCGCCTCCAGTTGGCGGCTGCTTTCGGCCAGGCGCGAGAAGCTTTCCTGCAGGCGGTCGGCGGTGAGGTTCAACGCGATCATCACTTCGGAGACCTCGTCCTGGCCGGCGACCGGAAGGCGCGTATCCAAGCGCCCTTGGGCGACAGCGCGGGCGAACCCGACCACGCGCTTCAACCGGCCGGCCAGACGCGCCGACAGGAACGCAGCCAGCAGGACGGCGGCCAGTACGGCGATGCCCGAACCCAACAGGATCCGGCGCCGCATGGCCGTCTGGCTCCGCTCCAGCTCCGCCAAAGGATAGGACACCCGCAGCGCGCCTCCTTGGGGCAAGGGTACGGCCACGTAAAGAGAATTGCTTCCCACCGTGTGACTGAAGCGGGCGCTCGATCCCACGCCGCCGCGTAGGGCGGCGACAAACTCCGGCCGGCCGGCATGGTTCTCCATGGCCTCGGGTCGCGCCTCGGAGTCGGCCAGCACGGCGCCGCTGGCGGCGATCCAGGTCACGCGCGCGTGGGCTCGAGTGGCGGCTTGAACGGCCCACTGCTGCCGATCCGGCGGCGGCGCCTGCTCGATCCACGCCGCCAGCACTCCTGCCTTTTCCTGGAGGCCAATCCGCAACGCTTCGGTGGAGGACAAGGCAAACTGCCGGCCGGCGACGAAATCCATCACCAGGGTCGCGACCAGAATGACCCCCAGGAAGCTGGCCAGCAACTTGAGTAGGAGCCAGCCCTTCACGCGAGGACCTCGAAACGATAGCCGGATCCCCGTACGGTGACGATATAGGAAGGGTTGTCGGGGTCCGGCTCGATCTTCTCACGCAGGCGGCGCACGTACACGTCCACCGAGCGCGGGGTGATGAAGCGGGTCTCTTTCCACACGGCGTCCAGGAGCTGCTCGCGCGAGTACACCCGCCCGGGATGACGCGCCAGAAACTCCAGGAGCCGGAACTCGGTGGCGCTCAGCTCGATCTCACGGTCTCCCGAGGTGACCCGCACCGCTCCCGGATCGATGGTGAGCTCCCCGGCCGAGATCGGACCCGGGGCGGAGGGCTGCTCGAAACGGCGCAGCACCGCCTTCACCCGGGCGACGAGTTCACGAGGGCTGAAGGGCTTGGTGACGTAGTCATCCGCTCCCAGCTCCAGTCCCACCACGCGGTCGGTCTCCTCCGCCTTAGCCGTGAGAAAGATGATGGAAGCGCCGCTCAGCGCCACCGACCGCCGGATGGCCCGGCACAGCTCCAGGCCGTCGCCGTCGGGCAGCATGATGTCGAGCAGAAACACCGCCGGAACCGACTTCTCGGCCGCCGCCAGCACGCCCACCCCTCCCGAAAATACTCGCACCTGGAAGCCGGCGTTCTCCAGGTTGAACTTCACCAGCGACGCGATGTCGTGGTCGTCTTCCACCACAAAGATCAGGCGGCTCATGGACCCTTCATTGTAATCGGCTCCGTTCCGCCCCGCTGTCACACTGCTGTAACATAGGCCATGGCTGAAAACCTCCAGGGCAAAGGCGCCGTGGTGACCGGCGCGAGCAAAGGAATCGGCAAGGGCATCGCCCTGGCGCTGGCGCGCGCCGGCTGCGACGTGGCGATCAACTACCACAGCGATGAAGCCGGCGCCCGGGCCACCGCCGCCGAGATCGAGGCCCTGGGGCATAAGGCCGTGGTGATAGGTGGACACGTGGGACGCGCCGCCGACGTAGACCAGATGGTGGCGCGGGCGGTGGAGGCCTTCGGGCGCGTGGCCATCTGGGTCAACAACGCCGGCGTCCAAACCTGGTGCTCCTTGCTGGACCTGGAAGAGGCGGAGTGGGACCGCGTCATCACCACCAACCTGAAGGGGACGTTCCTGTGCACCCAGCGGGCCGCCCGTCACATGAAGGAACACGGCGGCGGACGGATCATCAACATCGGGTCGGGGTCGAACAAGATTCCCTTCCCGAACCTGGTGAACTACACGGCGAGCAAAGGCGGGATCGAGATGTTCACCCGCGTCTCGGCGGTAGAGCTCGGGCCTTACGGAATCACCGTAAACTGCGTGGCCCCCGGCGCCATCGAGATCGAGCGGACCAAGCACGAGGCGGGCGATTATGCCGGTACCTGGGCGCCCCTGACTCCCCTGCGCCGCATCGGCTATCCGGCCGACATCGGGAGCGCGGTGTGCTTCCTGGCGTCCGACGAGGCGTCGTTCATTACCGGCCAGACCCTGTATGTGGATGGCGGCTTGTTTACGCGCGGTCCGTGGCCCTATGACACGGTGGTTTAGGCTCTATTGACCTTCTCGATCTCCATCCCCGGCGGCTCGTACTCAGGATTGAAGGTAATGCGGTAATTGTCAAAGAATCCGATTCTGCCTAAGATGGCCGCAACCGCTAGAGTGGGGCAAAAGCCAGCCGTTACGCTCCAGATGTTGCCAACCACCTTCTGATCTTGACCGTGTGATAGTAGGTCTTGGACCTGACGCCGCCGATGACGCCACCTAATTCTCGTTCGACGCCGGATTCTACTCTCAATCCTAACGCCCTGCCAATCTCACTGTGGAAAAAGCAGAACGGTGAACCTAAATCCACGACGGCTTCGATCCGCCTGCTCTCCGCGTGCTTATGGATCACGGATACAGGCAGCACTGGTTTCCAGATCCGATCAGGGCAGCCAGGCGGCGGGTCCGTAATTGGATAGACCTTGTAATCTACTCGGAAGGGCTGAGCACGAGCGGAGTCCAGTCGCTCGGCGTCTTGATTAGAACCGGATCGGACACACCAGCGTTGGCAGCTTGTTGCACTGCCTCTTCATAGCTGGAACCAGAGCCTACGACCTTGGATTCATCCTCTGAAAACGCGATCCATGTACCCGGTGTTGCTTCACGGAGTACGCGGACTCGTTCCTCTGCTGCCATAGAATACCTCTACTCCTATTGTACGTCCCACCGCCACGACGCGGTCCATCGCCGCCTGGCGTGAGCCTCCGGTCCGCCTCAGGGCCTCGACCCCTCCGGCAGAAGCAGCTCATTCACCTTGTTCTGGGCTGCCTCGGCGGGGGCGCCGGTTTCCCAGCTTGCTGGGGGCGTCTTGCCTTCCGGATAGAGCGACTCCAGGGGCTGCCAGACGCTGTCCACGCGCTCGGTGAACAAATCTCCAATCAGTAGGTCCGTTACGGTTCCTTGGAGGTGAGGGTAGGCCTTCACGAACTGGCCAAAGCTGAAACCGTCATAGTACTCGCAGACCAGACGACGCATGCGATCTACACCCTTGTTGAAGGCCGGCCCCCACTTCCCGAGCTGCGCCGCGGAGACGTCGCCTCGCCCGAGTCCCTCCACGATGGCCTCGGCCGCCATCTCGCCGGAGCGCAGCGCCAACAGTACCCCGGAAGAATACAACGGGTCCAGGAAAGCGAAAGCGTCGCCGATCAGGACCCAGCCGTCGCCGGCGGCCTGGGTGGCGCGATAGGAATAGTCCCGCGTGGCGAAGTAGCCCGCGATGCGGCGACCACCGGAAATCCGTTCCTGGACTGCCGCGCAGCGTTCTACTTCTTCTTGATAGGTACATTCATGGCTGGCCCGTCCCTTGAAGAGGTAATCGAAGGGCGCCACCACACCGACGCTCACGCGGTCGTCGTGCAAAGGAATGTACCAGAACCACCCCTGCCGGTTGGCGGTCTGGATGACCATGGTGGCGCCCTCATCGCGTCCGGAGTCGCGGTAGGCCCCTTCCCAATAGGTCCAGATGGCGCCCTTGTTCAGGGTGGGATCCCACACCCGCAGTTTGAACTTGTGCTGCAGCAACCCGCTCTGGCCGCTGGCGTCGACCACTACCTTGGCCGGCACTTCCCGGAGGGACCCGTCGGCCTCCCGGATCTTGACGCCGCCGGCCTGTGGCCCCTCGAACAAGACGTCGGTCACCTGCACGCCCTCCTGGGCTTCCACGCCGTGTTCGCGGGCGTTCTCGAGCATCATGCGATCGAACTCGCTCCGGACTACCTGCCAGGTTTGGGAGCACTCGTGCGGTTTGTTGTCCCAGAAGTAGAAAGGCGCCGACAGCTTGCCGCCGGCGCTCACAAACTGCACGCTGTACTTCTTGACGAAGGAGCTGTTGCGCATCTTTTCCAGCATGCCCAACCGCTCCAGGACCCAATACGTCTCAGGAATGAGCGATTCGCCGATATGGAAACGGGGAAAGCGCTCCCGTTCGAACAACTGGACCTTCACTCCTTGCTGCGCCAGGAGCGTGGAGACGGTCGAGCCGGCGGGCCCGCCGCCGATCACGACTACATCCGGGTTCTGGGCCATAGGTCCATTAGAGCATAGCCTCGGATCGCAGCCGTCCCACCGCCAGCAGGAGGCCGTGCAGCAGCGCCTGGGGGCTGGGAGGGCAGCCTGGAATGTAGACGTCAACGGGCACCACTTGGTCCACGCCCCCCAGCGAGGCGTAGTTCGAGCCGAAAATGCCGCCGCTGATGCCGCAGGCGCCTACGGCTACGACCAGGCGCGGCTCGGGGGTGGCCTGGTAGGTCTTACGCAGGGCCTCTTCCATGTTGCGGGTGACGGGTCCGGTTACCAGGAGCATGTCGGCATGGCGGGGCGAGGCTACGAAGTGCATGCCGAAGCGCTCCAGGTCGTAGACGGGATTGTTCAGGCCCGTGATCTCGACTTCGCAGCCGTTGCAGGAGCCGGCGTCGACCTGGCGAATGGCCAGCGACCGGCCCAGCACCCGGTGGATGCTCCGGCGGAGGCTCTCTCCGGCGTCCTCGACGGGGGCGGACACCAGCTCGCGGTGCGTGCCGTCGTCATGGAGGGAGTATGCGGCGGTCAGGATCAGCGCATTTCGACTGGGCGTGGCCAGCTCGCACTCGGTGGAGATGCGCACGGCTTCGCCGGCGCACTGCGCGCAAAAGATGCAGCGGCCGTAGTCGACGGTCACGGTGCGGCGTCCGGCTTGGTCGGAGAGCGCGATGGCGCCGGTGGGGCATGCGGCGGCCGCGGGGCGGGCGTCGCGCCACTGGGGGAAGTCGAACACCGGCCGGCCTCGGAAATGCGGGGACACGGGCAGCGTAGCGCGGGGATACGCCGTGGTTACGATGCCGGTAGAAAGTGTCTTGCCCAGAATCTTGAACATGGCTCAGCGATCCGTCCCCGAGTAGGAGAGGTTGAAACTCTTGTTGATCACCGGAAAGTCCGGGATGATGTTGCCCTGCACGGCCTCCACCAGGGCGGGCCAGTTGTTCATGGACGGGTCTTTGATGTGGCAGCGTTCCAGCCGGTTGTCGGGACCGGTGCGGATCCAGTGGAGGATCTCGCCGCGCCAGCCCTCCACGGCGGAGAGGGCGCAGCGGCCGGGCGGGACGATGTCGCAGGGGGTGCAGAGGTCGCCCTCGGCGGCCCACTCCGCGGCCTGCCGGATCAGGACGAGCGACTGCCGCACTTCGTCGATCCGTACCTGCATGCGGTGCCAGACATCGCCGGCCTCGTAGACCGGCACGGTGAAAGACAAGCGCGAATAGGCGGCGTAGGGATGGTCGCGGCGGACGTCCCGGTCGACGCCGGAGGCGCGTCCGGCGACCCCGACTACGCCGAGATCCCTCGCCTTGTCGGGGTGGAGAATGCCGGTGCGCTCCAGACGGTCGCGGGTGGAATCGGAGGCGTGGACCAGGGAGATCAGGTCGTCGAATTCGCGGGCGAAGGCCTGGAGGATGCGGGTCAAGCGCTCCCGCTGCTCGGCGTCCCAACCGCGCCGGACGCCGCCGATCGCCACCATGCCGCGCAGCAGGCGGCTGCCGGTGAGGTGCGCGTTGAGCCGCAGCAGCATCTCACGGAGGCGGCTGGCGTGGGCGTTGGCCAGCACGAAGCCGACGTCGGTCGAGATGGCTCCAATGTCGGCGACGTGGTTGTAGAGGCGCTCAAGTTCCAGCAGCACGGTGCGCATGGCCTGGGCGCGCCAGGGGGGCTCGATTCCCGCCGCCTGCTCCACCGCCTGGCAGAAGGCCACGCCGTGGGAGAAGCTGGAATCTCCGGAGACGCTCTCGGCCAGAAATACGGCGTGGGGGATCGGGACGTTCTCGAAGAGCTTCTCCGTGCCCTTATGGGTATAGAAGAGACGTATCTGGAGATAGAGAATGGGCTCGCCGGCGACGGCGAAGTTGAAGTGGCCGGGCTCGATGATGCCGGCGTGGACGGGGCCGACGGGAACGTGGAACACGCCTTCGCCCTCGGCCGGACGAAATACGTGCCTTTCTCCTTCCAAAGCAGGAAGCGGAGTGTGGAGGGAGAAGTCTTTTCGCAACGGAAACACCGCAGGCCAGTTGTCGTGCAGCGCGACCCGCCGCGGGTTGGGGTGGCCGGTGGCCTGCAGGCCGAACCAGTCTCGAATTTCCCGCTCCTGCCAGTTTGCAGCCGGCATCTCGGCCGAAATGGACACAAACTCGGGCTGGTCCGCCGGCACCGGAGCCTGCAAGATCTGGTAGCTCTCTTCGCCCCGGCGCTCAAAAACCCAGTAAACGTAGAAGACACCCTCCGCAGCGCGGCGATCCTCGGCAAAGACGGCGGCCAGCCGGCAGCCCGATTCTTGCCGCAGCTTTTCCATCTTGTCGCGGAGATCGTTCATGGCCCTCCTCCCAAGATCCTCGCGCCGGCCTGAATGAGGCGGTACAGCGGCGAGGGCAGCCAGAAGCCCATCACCAGGATCACCACTCCGAGCACGGCCAGCACGGAATCGCGCCAGGGACGGCCGGTGGCGGGCGGAGCGCCGTCAGACGGTCCGAGAACCAGCTTGCCGATGTGCAGGAGAGCGCCCGCGAAAATAGCCACCCCAAAGCCGATAAACAGAGCGACCGGCGCCACGTGGCCGGCCGCCAGGCCCGCGCGCAGGATCGTGAACTCGCTTTGAAACAAGCTGAACGGCGGCGATCCGATGATGGCCAGGGTCGTCATTAGAAAGACAAAGCCAGTCAGGGGCATTACGTGGATCACCCCGCCCTTGATCCTCCGAAACAGGTCGGTCTTAAAGTGCTGCTGCACGTTGCCGGCGCAAAGAAACAGCAGCGCCTTGGTAACGGTGTGGTACGTCATGTGGAGCAGCATTCCGAGTGTGCCCAGCGTCCCTCCGAAGCCCAATCCCAAGACCATGATGCCGGCGTGGTCGATGGTGTGGTAGGCCATGAGCCGGCGATAACTTCGCTGGACCAGCACAAAGGGAACCGAGACTCCCATCGAGAGCAGCCCGAACAGGATCAGCAGCCGGGAGGGGAAACCGGGGCCCAGGCACTTCGCCGTCAGGACGTAGAAACGGGCCAGGCCGTACAGCGCGCAGTTGAGGGTGGCCGAGGCCAGCATGGCCGCCGCCGGAACCGGCGCCTCGCCGTAAGCGTCCGGCTTCCAGGTATGCATCGGGACAATACCAGCCTTGGTGCCGTACCCCAGCAGGATCAGGATGAAAGCCAGCCGCATAGTCGTCTGGTCCAGCAGCTCCGCCCGGGTGGCCAGGGCCGACCAGTTCAGACTGGAGACGGTTTCGGTCCCCAGCATCCGGCTGGCAGCGTAATAGGTCAGGATCGTCCCCAGCAGGGCCAGGGCCAGGCCGGCGCCGCCGATGATGGCGTATTTCCAGGCGGCTTCCAGCGAAGTTTTTCGATCGTAAAAGGTGATGAGAAACAGCGAGGCCAGGGTAGTGCCTTCGAGCGCCACCCACATCACCCCCAGGTTGTTGGCGAGCGCGACCAACAGCATGGTGAAGACGAAGAGCGGCGTCAGTACGTAGTACTTCCGCAATTTGCGGAAAGCCACCGTCTCCTCGCGCTCATCCTGTCGCAAATACCCGACCGCATAGACGCCGCACACCAGGGCCACGAGCGCGGTGAGGAAGATAACCAGCGCGCTCAGCGCGTCGGCATAGAGGAAGCCGTTCCAGACGGCCACAGGTCCCTCGGCGAGCACCGTGACCGCGAGCCGGGCAGCCACCAGAAGCGCGCCGGCGAAGGCCGCCAGGTTCGCCGCCTCCATGGCCGTCCTCCGCCGGGCCACTGCGGACACCAGCGCCGCACCCAGAGGCAAGGCGAGCAGGGCCGGCAAAAGCATGCCGCGCATTAGCCGCGCAACCTCCTCAGTTTGCTGACGTCCGTGGACTCAAAGGTTTCCCCGATCCGGTAAACCAGGATGCCCAGCAGCATCACGGCCACCAGCACGTCGAAGAAGATGCCCAGCTCCACCACCAGGGGCATCCCGTAGGTAAGCGAGATCGCCGCCAGAAAGATGCCGTTTTCCAAGCTCAGCAGGGCCAGGACCTGACTCAAGGCCTTCCGCCGGTTGATCATCATGAAGAAGCCGATCAGAAACAGCGCCAGGGCCACGGCCAGGGTGTTGTGGCCGAGCTCGCGCGAGGGGAGACCGGCCGCCGGGCGCGCGAACGACTCGGCGACGACATAACCAAGCAAGGTCAGGCCGCCCGAGATCAGCAGCGAAGCCGGCACGTTGATCAGCGGCTCGATTTCCTTGCGGATCCCTACCTTCTTGACCAGGCGTTCGAGCCAGAGCGGCAAGACCACGACCTTCAGCAGCAGCGTCATCCAGGCGGCCACATACAGGTGCGGCGCATGGTTGAAATGCGCGATGGTGGCGGCGATGGCCGCCAGCAGAAACGACTGGACGCCGAACAGCCGGATGTTGGTGATGAGCCAGCGCTGGCTCACCATGCCGAGTTGCAGCACCAGCGCCAGCGCCGCCATCAAGGTGATCACCCGTTCTCCGAATTGAGCGTCGCTGAAGAAGGACATGACGGCTCAGAACAAGAAACTCGAAATCAGCGCCAGGGCGCCGAGGATAAACGCCACTGCCAGCAACTCGGGGACGCGAAACAGCCGCAGCTTGGCGTTGGTGGTCTCCACCAGCACAATCAGCGCGCCCAACGCCAGCAGCTTGAGCAGGTAAACGCCCAGGGCGATGGCCAGGGCCGGCGCCCTCCAGGAGGCGCTCAGCCCGAAGGGGAAGAAGACATTGACCAGCAAGGTCATCAGGACCAGTTGCTTGATCGAGGCGCCCCACTCGATCAGGGCCAGGTAGCGCCCGGAATATTCCAGGATCATGGCTTCATGGATCATCGTCAGTTCGAGGTGCGTGGCCGGGTTGTCCACCGGGATGCGGCCGGTCTCCGCTATCAACACGATAAAAAGAGCGGAAAACGCGAGGATCTGCGAGGGGGCCAGGAACCGCCAGCTCTGGCCAGCCGCGGAGCGGGCTACTTCGGTCAAGCTGGTGGAACCGGCCGCGATGGCGACGGTGAAGACCGCCAGCATCATGGCCGGCTCGGCCAGCGCCGAGATGGTCATTTCCCGGCTGCTGCCCATGCCGCCGAAAGCGGTGCCGGCGTCCAGCCCCGCCAGCGCCAGAAAGAAACGGCCCAGTCCCAACAGATAGATGATGGCCAGCACGCCCCCGAACAGGCCCAGCGGAGCCTCCCAGGCGATCATCGGGATCATCAGGCCCACGGCCGCGGCGGTCAGAAACACGACGTAAGGCGCCACCGCGAAGATCCAGGAAGCGGAGTCGGGCACGACCATGTTCTTGCGCCAAAGTTTGAACAGGTCCCGGTAAGGCTGCAGGATCCCCGGTCCGCGGCGCGTCTGCATCCTGGCTTTGAGCGTTTTTATAACGCCGCTGGCCAAAGGCGCCACCGCCAGCAGCACCGCCAACTGCAACAGGCTGGCGACGGCAAGCTGCTTCATGGCCGCGCTCCAAAGACGAGCAGCAGGATCAGGGTCACAAAGATGTATGCCAAATAGGCGTGGATGCTTCCCGCCTGAATCCCCCGGAAGCGGCCGGCGAGCGCCAGGATCCATTCCTTCAGTGGATCGTAGAGGCGCTTCTCGAAGGCCGGCTCGATCTCGCTCTCAAAGCGGATCGCCTTAGGGAAATACGGTGAAACTTCGAACTCTGCCTCAATCTCGCGGGTGGGACGGTAGAGGGCCGCGAAGATCATCCGGATGGGCTTGGAAAACGCTGTGGCCGTGTATTCGTTGGCAGCGGTCACGCGCTGGAGGCCGCAGTCCCAGACAGGACCGCGGCGGCGCTTGGTCCCACGGGCCCACAGCAGCCAAAGCAGAGCGGGTACAGCCAGGAGCGCCACGAGCAAGCCGCTTATGCCCAGAGGGGAGACGGTCCCGGCACGGGCAGAACCGGCGACCAGCACAAATCCGGCGCCGGCCCGCAAGTCCGAGCTCACGGCCGGCCCCACCAGAGAACCCGTGATGGGGTCAAACACCGGCAGGAACCACGTCGCGCCCAGTCCCAGAACCACGCAGGCCGCGGCCAAGACAAACATGCCGGCGCGCATGGAAAAGCTCGCTTCGTGGGCTTGCCCGGCCTGCTCGCTGCGGGGCAGCGCCAGGAAACTGATGCCGAACGCTTTGACGAAGCAGGCCGCGGCCAGGGCGGCGGTGAGGGCCAGCAGCGATCCGGCGATGGGGAACATCAGCCGGCTCAGGCTCTGGGTAGTGCCGTAACCGGCGAGCAGCGCCTGGTAGGTGAGCCACTCGCTGACGAACCCGTTCAGCGGCGGCAGGCCGGAGATGGCGATCGAGCCGATCAGGAAATAGAAGGCGGTGGCCGGCATGCGGCGGATCAGGCCTCCCATCTCTTCCATGTTGCGCGTGCCGGTGGAGTGCAGCACCGCCCCAGCCCCCAGGAACAGCAACGCCTTGAAGATGGCGTGGTTCAGGGTGTGGTAGAGGCCGGCCACCAGCGCCAGCGCGGCGAGCCGCTCATGACCCGAGGCCTGAAACAGCAGCGCGCTGCCGAGGCCCAGAAGGATGATCCCGATATTCTCAATACTGTGGTAGGCGAGCAGACGCTTGAGGTCGTGCTCCATCAGGGCGTAAAGGACTCCGAGCAGCGCGGAGACGATCCCCACCACCAGAATGAGCCCGCCCCACCAGGGCTCGGGCGGGGTCAGGAACTGGAAGGTCACGCGGATCAGGCCATAGATCCCGGTCTTGATCATGATCCCGGACATGAGGGCGGAGACGTTGCTGGGCGCCACCGGATGGGCCGCCGGCAGCCAGACGTGCAACGGGATCACGCCGGCCTTGACCCCGAATCCGGCCAGGAAGAGCAGGAAGACCGCGTCACGGCGGGCCGGCGAGAGCGTCCGGGCGGCCTCGCCAAACGCGGCGAAGTCGTACCCGCCCGCGGCCTGGACCAGCAACAGGAATCCGGCCAGCAGGCACGCCGTGCCGGCGTGGGAGAGGATGAAGAACAGGATACCGGCGTCGCGCGTGCTTTCGTGGTGGTGTTCGAAGCTGACCAGACCATAGGCGGTGAGGGCCATGACTTCCCAAGCCACCAGGAAGAAGAAGGCATTCGACGCCGTGAAGACCAGGGCCAGGGCCAGGAGCAGCAGGTTGTAGAGACATCCCAGGACGCCGGCCCCTTCCCGTTTCACGTAGCCCTGCGAGTAGACCGAGATGGCCAGGGCCACCAGGGCGAGGGCCAGGTTGAAGAAAGCGGCCAGCGGATCGAGGGTCAAGCTGTAGCGGAGGAAGGGAACGCCGGAGGCCAGGTCCCAGCGAACGGTTGTCCCCGCGAGCAAGGTGAGAAGCGCCGCCGCGCCGCCGAGCACCGCGCCGAGCGCGGCCAGCCCGAAACTGAGCCCGCGCGCCCACTCCGCCCGCCGCCAGGCGATCAACCCGGTGGCTCCGCCGGCCATGTAAGCCCACAAGCCGGCGGTGAACAGGTGGGCGAGGAACGAGGAATCTAAATCCAAAGAACTCCCCAACTTCCTATTCTAGTCCAACGAGGCGGAGTCGGAGCAACTTCCGAGCCAAAGCGTAGATGTCGCTTCTGCTGCCAGCCCGCCGGAGGCCTGCCGCCACGACAAGAACCAGTACCTGTTCTCGCTCCACCCGGTAGATAATCCGGTAACCGCTACTCAACCGAAGGCTGGGCGGAGGCGAGCTTCCCAGGTCGACGGGACGACGGCGGCAGTTGCACGTGCTGGATACGGAACAGAGCCCTCTTTCAGAGAGCAGCCTCGTAACTTTGTTGCAGCAGGTTTTCGGCATAGAGGGCATTGCCGTTCCCGTCGACGAAACCTCCCTGAGAATTTATCAGGACCACGGCGGTCACTCCGCCGGGAAAAGCCACCCATGCGCCTTGGCAGCCGCTCCCATCGCCCAGGGTCAATCCGCCGTTGTGCGTGCGATAGTTCTGGCTGGCTCCCATCGTGTAACAGCCTAGATTTCCATCCCACATCGTCTTCCAGCGCTTGGCGCTAAAAATCTTGCTCAGGCGCAGGCCCTGAATGAACCTGGCATACTCCCGTGTGGACAGGTACCAGTAACCGGCGCCGCAGCGCAACCTGGCATCGTCGCTCGGATCATACGCAAAGCTCTTGGCAGTATTGTTGAAGTTATAGTAGCGCGTGTAGGGTGTCGAACCGGTAGGAACAACATTCACACCCGTGATGCCCGCGGGTTTGAAAATGTGCTTGATCACATAGTTGACATAGACGGTGGAGGTCTCGTCGTCGATCTCGTCATCGTCACTGTCTTTGAAGTGGTCCGGGCCCAAGTGCACAAAGGGAATCAGGATGCGCATCAGGCAAAAATTGGCGTTCGCGTAGCAATTCCTCCCAAAGTCGCAGTCGGTGGCGCCATTCTCAATGGTGTGCTGGAGATTCGCATAAACGTCCGGGTCCCGGTCTGGATCCTGGGCGCGAGAGCAGATAACGGGGGAGCCAGCGCACACCGTACGTTTCGCCTGCCAGCGACTGGAAGCGGCGGAAGGCGAAACGGCCGGCCTCGCCAAACTGGCGGCGGAATTCCGGCGTGACCCGCTGTTGGTCATAGACGGTTACCGGGTCCCAAAGGCCTCCGGCCACGTTGGACGTGGTATCGGGCGGCATCGCTTTCGTGTAAATGGTCACGCTGTAGCCGCGCTGCTGGAGGAGCCGGGCGGTAGAGAGACCCACCACACCGCAGCCGATGACGGCGCCCTCGCGTGCCTCGACTTGGGCGGCTTCCTGCACGGCAAGCTGCGCCGTTCCCCAGGAAAGCGTGATGCCCGCTCCCCCGTGTCCGTAATTGTGGATCACAGTCTTGGCGTCGAGTTTTTCGCCGCGCACCACGAAGCCCGACGGCCGGAACGGGCGCAAGCCGGCTATGGACCGGATGACTCGCTCGGGCGACACGCGCACCCGGGCCAGCCGCAGCGGGGCGGCCGGCGTCGTTACCTTGGTCCGACGGGCCCCGCAGCCGGCCAGCAGTGTCGAGGATACGCCCAGGAATTCTCTGCGCGACCAAGGCATGGAGCCATTGTAATCAAGGGCGGCCGCGGGGTTACAATGGAAGAAGCCTTGTGACCGCCAAGACCTTCTATCTCGAAACCTTCGGCTGCCAGATGAACGCCCACGACTCGGAAAAGGTCGTCGGCACGCTTCTGGCCCAGGGCTACAGTCAGGTCGAGACCCCCGAGGCCGCCCACCTGGTCCTCTACAACACGTGCAGTATCCGGGACAAAGCGGAGCAGAAGGTTTTTTCGCGGCTCTCCAACTTCAAGAGGCAGGCCGGTCACGGCAAGATCTTCGGGGTTCTCGGCTGCGTGGCCCAGCACAAGGGCGAGGAGATCTTCTCCGAGGCGCCCCACGTAAGCCTGGTGTGCGGGTCGGCCAGCTACAACAAGCTGCCCGATCTGCTGGTCCAGATCGAGGCCGGCGGCCGGCGGGTGACCGGGCTGAGCCTCGACACCGACGAAACCTTCGATACGCCGCTGACCAAGCGCGACAACCCCTTCCGGGCCTACCTCACCATCATCGAAGGCTGCGACAAGCATTGCGCCTACTGTGTGGTGCCGTTCACTCGCGGCCCCGAGCGCAGCCGGCGAAGCGACAGCGTCCTGGCCGAAGCCCGGCAGCTTGCCGCCACCGGCTACACCGAGATCCAGCTTCTCGGCCAGAACGTGAACAGCTACCGCGATCCGTCGCCGGCGGGATGGGATTTCGCCGCGCTGCTGGCCCGCGTGGGCGAGGTTCCCGGGATCCGGCGGGTCCGTTTTACCACCTCGCATCCCCGCGACTTCCATCGGAGCATTGTGGAGGCCCTGGAGGCCAATCCGGTCCTGTGCGACCACGTACACTTGCCCGTGCAGTCGGGTTCGGACCCCGTGTTGGCCCGCATGCAGCGCGACTATACCCGCAGCCAGTACCTGGAGCGCATCGACTGGATGAAGCGCGCCCGCCGGCCCCTCGCCCTTTCCACCGACGTCATCGTCGGTTTCCCGGGCGAGACCGACGCGGACTTCGCCCAGACCCTGTCTCTGCTCGACGAGGTCGAATACGACTCGATCTTTTCGTTCAAGTACTCGCCACGTCCCAACACGCCGGCCGCCTCCTATGCCGACCCGATTCCGGACGAGGTCAAGTCGCAGCGTTTGGCCTCGCTCCAGGAGAAGCAGCGGTCGATCCAGATTCGCCGTAACGCCGCCCTGGTCGGGTCCGAGCAGGAGGTCCTCGTCGAAGGGCGGCACCAGTCGCTGCATCAGTGGGTGGGGCGCACCACCCAGAATCGCGTGGTCAACTTCACGGCCGCCGACGCCCGGCCCGACCCCACCGCGCTGGGCGGTTACACCCGCGTGCTGGTCACCCGCGCGGGTCCGAATTCTCTGGTCGGGGTGGCGAATTTGGCCGTTGCATGATCTAATGGAAGTCCAGGGAGGCGGGTCATGGAAATCGAGATGAAGATCCGCGGGCTGATGATGGATCCCGTTACCAATATGCCCATCGTCATCCTGAAGGACATCAACGGGAATTCCCTGCTGCCCATCTGGGTGGGCATCTACGAGGCCAACGCCATCGCTCTGGAGATTGAGAAGGTGGCGACCCCGCGGCCTATGACCCATGACCTCATCAAGAGCCTGCTGCTCGGCCTGGGCACCGGCATGAAGAAAGTGGTGGTGAGCGACCTGCGGGAAGACACGTTCTACGCCATCATCTGGCTGGAGCGCAACGGGGAGCTGATCTCGGTCGATTCCCGTCCCAGCGACGCCCTGGCCCTGGCCCTGCGCCTGGATTGTCCCATCTTCGTCGAGGACGAGGTGCTCAAGAACTCCAAGCTGAGCGGCGCCGTCTCCGACAAGGTCAACAGC